>NZ_JCAFWP010000277.1:0-500 GCF_059295135.1 Stenotrophomonas sp. INTA L402-1 | reverse complement strand
GCATCGGGCTGCGTGCCTGTTGCCATAAAGCAGTCTCCTGAACAGGTTGCACCATTTTAGTGCATTATAGCTTTTTACGGATAAAAAGCGCGAAGCATCAGAGAATTGACGGAGAAAAAAGCCCATGCAGAGATGGGCTGAAAGTTTCCACGGCAACTAAATCCCGGCGTTGTTGCGCCGGGTAGTACAACTTCAACTATTAGACGCTGTAGTACAGCTCAAACTCTACCGGATGCGGAGTCATACGCACGCGGTCATCTTCTTCGCGACGCAGAGCGATGTACGCATCGATCGCTTCATCAGTGAACACGCCACCGGCTTTCAGGAACTCGCGGTCCAGATCCAGTTCGTTCAGTGCTTCTTCCAGAGAGCCTGCAACTTGTGGGATCTCTTTCGCTTCTTCTGGCGGCAGGTCATACAGGTTTTTGTCCATGGCTTCGCCCGGATGGATCTTGTTCTTGATACCATCAAGACCGGCCATCAGCAGGGCAGCAAAGCAC
>NZ_JCAFWP010000276.1:0-500 GCF_059295135.1 Stenotrophomonas sp. INTA L402-1 | reverse complement strand
CAATTTGGGGGCAGTTGAAGTTTCCAAAGGGTATTCGTCGCTGCTTCAGGGGCCTAATCAGATGGGCGGAGCCATTAATATCACCACCCAGAAGCCAACAAAACCTCTGGAAGCAAATCTGGGATATCGCCAGGGATGGAGCCGTAGCCAGGACAATGCCTACGATATGCATGCTTCATTTGCCGCCAGCAGCGATCTGGGGTATTTGCAAGTCAGCGGTAGTCAGCTAAAGCAGGATTTTCTCGGCCTGCCGCATGGTGTAAATAATGATATTGCAGGCAAACACGGCAAGATGATTAATTCATCGGCTGATGATAAACGCGGCATTGTGAAGCTCGGTTTTACACCACGCGAAAACGATGAATACACATTGACTTACATTAAGCAGGATGGTGAAAAAGATAACCCGCCATACAGTGGAAATAGTGGTCAAAAATCACGCTACTGGCAGTGGCCAGAGTATGACAAAGAAAGTTTTTATTATCAGGGAACGACCCAAC
>NZ_JCAFWP010000275.1:0-502 GCF_059295135.1 Stenotrophomonas sp. INTA L402-1 | reverse complement strand
ATGTAACAGTGTGGAAGTATTGACCAATTCATTCGGGACAGTTATTAGTGGTAAACAAGTTTAATAATTCGGATTGCTAAGTACTTGATTCGCCATTTATTCGTCATCAATGGATCCTTTACCTGCAAGCGCCCAGAGCTCTGTACCCAGGTTTTCCCCTCTTTCACAGAGCGGCGAGCCAAATAACAAACGGGTAAAGCCAGGTTGATGTGCGAAGGCAAATTTAAGTTCCGGCAGTCTTACGCAATAAGGCGCTAAGGAGACCTTAAATGGCTGATACAAAAGCAAAACTCACCCTCAACGGGGACACAGCTGTTGAACTGGATGTGCTGAAAGGCACGCTGGGTCAAGATGTTATTGATATCCGTACTCTCGGGTCAAAAGGTGTGTTCACCTGTGACCCTGGCTGCGCGTCTTCCGCATCCTGCGAATCTCAGAGTCGGTTTGTGGGGGGTGTGGACGGGCGTGGGCGGGGGCGCGGTGTGCGGCTCGCGGAGCGGGG
>NZ_JCAFWP010000274.1:0-502 GCF_059295135.1 Stenotrophomonas sp. INTA L402-1 | reverse complement strand
GTATTCACAAATGCCAGTGCTGCGATTTCATTCGCCGTGCCCGCTGACCCGGCATTAAAGCCAAACCAACCGATATAGAGAATGGCAGTCCCGGTGAAGACCATCGGCAGGTTGTGCGGTTTAAACGCCTCTTTGCCGAAGCCCACGCGTTTGCCTATCAGATATGCGCCCACCAGACCGGCGATTGCGGCGTTAATGTGCACCACCGTGCCACCCGCGAAATCCAGCGCACCGTGAGAAGCCAGCAAACCGCCGCCCCAGACCATATGCGCAATCGGAATGTAGGAGAGCGTCAGCCATACCACCACGAAAATCAACACAGCTGAGAAGCGGATTCGTTCCGCCAGTGCTCCAACTATCAAGCCTACGGTAATGCAGGCAAACGATCCCTGAAACGCTACGTGGATATACTGATAAATGCTGCCCATCACCGCCGTCAGTTCGATGTTTTTCAGCATCAACCAGTTAATGTTGCCGAAGAAGTTGTTTCCCTCACCAAACG
>NZ_JCAFWP010000273.1:0-503 GCF_059295135.1 Stenotrophomonas sp. INTA L402-1 | reverse complement strand
GGGTATACATGGCAGAAGGAATGGTTCGCGTTTCACCTGGAATGTTCGACACAAAGGTGATGGTTGCACCAAACTCACCGAGAGAACGAGCAAAAGCCAGTACCGTACCAACAATAATTCCCGGTAAGGTCAGCGGTAACGTGATAGTAAAGAAAACGCGCCAGCGCCCGGCCCCCAGTGTTCTTGCGGCCTGTTCCAGTTTGACATCAACCCCTTCCAGCGCCAGACGAATTGCCCGCACCATCAGCGGAAACGACATGACAGCGGCAGCGAGAACCGCACCACGCCAGCTAAACGCGAAAGAAAGACCAAACCAGTCATACAGACGTTCACCGATAAATCCGCGCCGTCCCATCGAAACTAATAATAGGTAACCGAAGACCACGGGCGGTAACACCAGCGGTCGTTGCAGTACGCTGTCGAGCAGAGCTTTGCACGGAAACGTGCAACGTACCAGTAACCATGCAAAAAAGATCCCAAACTGCAGGCTAAACCTGACTCTT
>NZ_JCAFWP010000272.1:0-503 GCF_059295135.1 Stenotrophomonas sp. INTA L402-1 | reverse complement strand
GTGTCATCCAATGCGATGGCGGTCATTCTTGATGAGTTTCCCCATATGGCGGGAACGGCATCTTCGCTGGCAGGAACCTTCCGTTTCGGCATAGGGGCAATTGTTGGCGCATTACTTTCTCTTGCGACCTTTAACTCTGCATGGCCGATGATTTGGTCAATTGCATTCTGCGCAACCAGCTCCATTCTCTTCTGTTTGTACGCCAGTCGGCCGAAAAAACGGTGATCTATTGCACAACGAGGAAGCTAAAAGGCTTCCTTTGTTGATGCATGTCAACCACAAATCTATCATTCCCCCGATATATGTTTATTTTATGTAAAATCAATTTATGTAAAAAGTCACATCATTGTAGTTAAAAAGGTTGAGTTAGATCGCAGAAACGGGTACATATAGCCCCGCAAACGTGACCACGCCCGCAGATATTATTTAAATCAGTGCCATAGAGGCCACGCAGGCGAGGCATCAATCTTTACGATCTGTATAAAGACGGATTGTTGATGATG
>NZ_JCAFWP010000271.1:0-504 GCF_059295135.1 Stenotrophomonas sp. INTA L402-1 | reverse complement strand
GCCTTCCCATGTCCCTACCGTAAAGCCATTCACCACATCCGAGCCGTTGCCGCCGGTCGCGTCGCTTGCGTTGAGCAGTTTATAGAGCAAGGTGTCGTGGCCGCCGTTGCCGATGTTGAGCGTGTCGTTACCGCCGCGCCCTTCCAGTTGGTTATCGCCGCTGCTGCCGGTCAGAGTGTCGTTAAAATTCGAGCCGGATATCCCTTCGATATTGGTAAATGTCGAGGTGTTAAAGCCGATGGCCTGCGCGGCGGTGCTGCTTAAGTTCGCGGTCACGCCCACCGTCGAGAGGCGGAAATCAACCACGTCCATCCCGCCATTCGCCAGCCACGTTCCGGTGCCGGAGCTGTACACCCAGCCGCCGGAGCCGTCGTAAGTGTCGGTGCCTGCGGTGGCAAAGAAGGTGTCGTTATAGCCCGTGCCGACAAACTTGCCGTTGTTGCTCGCGGTGCCTGCTTCGGCGCTGAGGTCGTAAGCGTGGGTAGCACTGTCTCTTATACACAT
>NZ_JCAFWP010000270.1:0-504 GCF_059295135.1 Stenotrophomonas sp. INTA L402-1 | reverse complement strand
ATCTATAGGTGCTAATAATGAGATTGTCGGCTTTGATATCGATCTGGCAAAAGCCTTGTTCAAACAAATGCAGGCAGAATGTACTTTTACGAATCACGCGTTCGACAGCATTATCCCGTCACTGAAATTCAGAAAATATGACGCCGTAATCTCCGGAATGGATATCACGCCGGAGCGTAGCAAACAGGTATCGTTTACCACGCCCTACTATGAAAACTCAGCCGTCGTGATTGCCAAAAAAGATACCTACAAAACGTTTGCCGATCTGAAAGGCAAACGTATTGGGATGGAAAACGGCACCACGCACCAGAAATATATTCAGGATCAGCACCCGGAAGTGAAAACTGTCTCCTATGACAGTTATCAGAATGCCTTTATCGACCTGAAAAATGGTCGTATTGATGGGGTATTTGGTGACACAGCGGTGGTTAATGACTGGCTGAAAACCAATCCGCAACTGGGCGTTGCTACTGAAAAAGTGACCGATCCGCAATACTTCGGCAC
>NZ_JCAFWP010000269.1:0-507 GCF_059295135.1 Stenotrophomonas sp. INTA L402-1 | reverse complement strand
CTTCCGCACTGACCAGTTTACCGCTGTTCATCTCGACCTGTGGCTGTAACCAAATCGCAAACTGATGATTTTCCAGCGCATTAAGGATATCGCTCTCTTCCGTCAACCGCTGCTGGGCGGCTTCCATCTGCTGCGGATCAAAGAACTGAATCTGATTCTTGCCTTTATGGCGAGCGGTAAATGCCGCAGAAATAGCGCGACTGTAAAGCTGTTCGGCGGTGAGATCGCCGTAGAACATCGCCACGCCAATGCTACAGTGCGGACGGAGTTGAATACGTTCAATCGGCAGGCGCTCGCTCATGATAGTGAGCACTTGCTGTCCTAAAGTGATTGCGTGCCACGGGTCGTGTACACCTTTGGCAATGAGAGCAAAGTCATAACGACTCTGCTGCGCGAGGAGCATGCGTGGGGGCTGGCGCGCGGGGGGGGGGGCGGCGGGCGGCGGCGGCTGGGGGGGGCGGGGGGCGTGGGTGGGGAGGGGGGGTGGGGGGGGGTGGGGGGGGGGGG
>NZ_JCAFWP010000268.1:0-507 GCF_059295135.1 Stenotrophomonas sp. INTA L402-1 | reverse complement strand
ACACGCAACAGAACCAACAAAAGTGGCGGGCAAGCGCATCATTCCGGTGAAATACCACAGCGACACCAGGTAAACAAAATAGGGAATAATCGACCACATACTAAAAATGATGGTTGCGCGTAAGGCTTCAATGCCGCGTTCGCTGGCAACAATATAATGCGCGATAAGCGCAAAGGTCGGGAAAAGTGGAATCAGCCCGGCGATATAATAATTTTTCGTTTTTGCTAAAACACCAATCAACAGCACTACCAGCGCACCGAGCGCGGCTTTGATTACCAGCCCCATCTTTTTACCTTAACACTTCCATAACAAGTCATCAGTAGAATACCTGATGAAAACTTGTTTAGAAACGATTGATAGTAAGTAAAAACAGCGCGGTGTATTGTGACGTTTTTATATCTACCGTGAATAATATGAACACTATCGTATTTGTGGAAGATGATGCGGAAGTCGGTTCACTGATTGCCGCGTACCTGGCAAAACATGATATGCAGGTTACCGTAGAGC
>NZ_JCAFWP010000267.1:0-510 GCF_059295135.1 Stenotrophomonas sp. INTA L402-1 | reverse complement strand
TTTTCGGCTGTACGAGTAAAATGAAGTTCCTGACATAGGGCCATAAAGTATTCTAATTGTTTTAGTTCCAATGGTCTATCCTCCTATATACCACAATTACGTATTGGGTAATTTTATTATTATAGGCTGAATCATATTCAATGTCTAATTGACTTTTTTGAGGAATACAGGTTTATATTTGAATTCAATCATAGGAAAAAGCTATTGTTTTTATAATAATGATTGAATTGTTTAATAAAAAAACTAATATTATACTTATATTCTAGTTCGTTTAATAATTAAATTAGGGAGAATCAAATGGCATGAAAATTCACTATTTGCAGCACGTTCCCTTTGAATTGCCTGAACATATATCAGTTTGGGCGAAGGAAAAGGGGCACGAAATTACAGGGACTTTACTATATGAAAATTATTATCTTCCGGAACTTTCGGAATTTGACTTACTTGTCATATTAGGTGGTCCGATGGGCGTTGATGATGAAGATAAGCATCCTTGGCTCTGTCTCTTAT
>NZ_JCAFWP010000266.1:0-510 GCF_059295135.1 Stenotrophomonas sp. INTA L402-1 | reverse complement strand
CTACTGGCGAACAGCAGTGCCGATCCTTACCTCAGTCAGGGGGTACTGGATCTGCAATTCGGTCACTCTCAGCGGGTGGGGTATGACGTCGCGACCAAGGTGCTGCGTGAGCTCCAGCGCGTCGGGGGGCTGCATAAACGACTGCCTGAGCACGCGAGTTTGGGCGTGTTGCGCTCGCCGGATATTCCTTCTCTACTGGTGGAAACCGGATTTATCACGAATGTCTCGGAAGAGCGGCTGTTGGGGAGCAACGACTATCAGGAAAAAATCGCCAATGCGATTTATCAGGGGCTGAGAAGTTACTTCCAAACTCACCCGATTCAATCCCTCCCAAAGCAGGAAAGCCGCCCACTACAGTCGGCGGCAAGTGATAGAGCAACGTCGGGCGGTAACGTAACCGCAGCAAAAGCGAGTGCGGGCAGCACGCGTCATACCGTTGCACGTGGCGAAACGCTCTCTTCCATTGCCCGGCGCTATGGCGTCAGTCTCGCGGCTATGCGTGACGTGAAT
>NZ_JCAFWP010000265.1:0-513 GCF_059295135.1 Stenotrophomonas sp. INTA L402-1 | reverse complement strand
TTCCAGTACAGTGCCTATTTCCTCACCCTGATGCTTAATTCTTTCCCCAGTGGTTGTGCCCGGCTGGTAAGTTTCAAAGATCATCGCCAGCGTGCGATTCGGGTTACCGTTATGAACCAGCTTCATTGACACACCCTGACTGCCCATCTCAATTAAGTCGTCCTGATTAATGACGACCTGCGGCTCATCAGGTTTTTCCGGCTCGGAAAAGAATTCCGAGAGTGACAGACCATACACCTTCAGCAGCTTTTGCAGCGTACTGATGGCAGGGCTGACTTTATCTTGTTCTATCGTACTGATAGCACTGTGAGTCAGCCCGGAGAGTTCGGCGGCTCGACGTTGAGAAAGCCCCTGCTGCTGGCGGATTTCCGACAAGCGTTTTCCTGGCGCCAGTCCCTCATCACTCATATTTGCATTTCCTTAAACTGTAGTGGTCAGAGTCGCTGTTTTTCAGCGATATGGTGCTGACAAGCGGTGATAAAGCCCTCGAACAATATACGCGAAAGCGCGTAC
>NZ_JCAFWP010000264.1:0-514 GCF_059295135.1 Stenotrophomonas sp. INTA L402-1 | reverse complement strand
CCCCAGCACCCAGCTGTAGCCGAGCGTGCCGTCAGTCAGGCGTACGGCGGCGCGGGTGAGCGTGGCGTCGCCAGCAAAAAAGCGCTCGCCGGTGCTACCCATCCGCGCCTGAATCTGCACCAGGCCGGTTTCAGCGGCGCGGATTACTTCATAGTCGGCGGTGATGTTCAGCGCGTTCAGGCGGGCTGCCAGCTCAGTCGGTTGGCTGTGCGCCAGTACGGACATCCAGTGCTGGCGGGTCGCGGTATCTGCGTGCATTCAGTGCTCCATAGTGAATTCAATCATGTCGGCGCGCGTCAGGCTGACGGAGTACTCCGCCGGGCTGCTTTCACCGTCACGGTGGTTAAGGGTGCGCACGCACAGCAGCGGCGACATATTCGGGATTTCAAGACGCTGGCACTCTTTGGCCTGGGCGCGGCGGGCGCTGATCCGCGTCTGGCTGCGGCGCAGCGCAATTCCGGTTTGCTCGCGCAGAAAATCGTGCAGTGAGCCGCTGTCGAAGCGTTGCCTGTCT
>NZ_JCAFWP010000263.1:0-515 GCF_059295135.1 Stenotrophomonas sp. INTA L402-1 | reverse complement strand
CAGATGTGTATAAGAGACAGCCCACAGAATCAGTGACATCACGGCAGTTACCGCGGCGACGATCAAAGTGGTATGTAGCGTTTCCTGGCGGGTTGGCCAAATCACTTTACGGACTTCGGTACGCGCTTCACGCGCAAACGCTACGGTAGCTTTGCCTTTTGTCGTTAACAGCGCGACACCACCCGCTGCAGCAATCAGAATTACTACGGCCAGCGCACGCAGCGGCAGCATAATGTCGCGAGAAAGGTAGTTGCCGACAATCGCCACCAGGAGCAATGCCACCACAACGACCCACGTCATCGCTGCCAGGCCGCGCCCGCTTCCTTGAGCGTCGGTATTCGCACTCATAAACCAACCTCTCAGAAGTATTCTACAAACATTTTCACCCCGCGATCGCGAGGCAAACCAAATCGACACGCGTATTAGCTTTTCGGATTATACGCCCTCAACAGAGCCTGTCTCAGCAATGATTATGACAAAGAAAATCACTGATGAGCCAGGTTCTGGTACGAAAG
>NZ_JCAFWP010000262.1:0-515 GCF_059295135.1 Stenotrophomonas sp. INTA L402-1 | reverse complement strand
CTTCTACACCGTTCCGCTGCAGCTGCTGGCTTACCACGTTGCGCTGATCAAAGGCACAGACGTTGACCAGCCGCGTAACCTGGCGAAATCGGTTACGGTTGAGTAATATCTCTCGTTGATAGAAAAGGGCTGCCGACCGGCGGCCCTTTTTTTATAAGTGATATCAATAATTCCATTATTCATATACCCATTGATATAAATATATTCTGAATTATTGATAATGTCTGATAATAAACTTGATTTCTTGCTGTTTTAATAATATTTAAATAATAAATTTATTTACAAAAAAAAAAAAGGAAATAAATTTAAAGGCGAACGGCCGGCAACAACAACCCCGCACATCGACGAGATGACCAAGGCATCCAACCCACCAGCAGTCAACGGCACATAATCGAAGACTACGAAAAGGAGACGGCGCATAACTGGTACAGCGCTCAGGATTCATCTGAAACTTATACACAACATACGCTGCCCACGATAAACAAAAAAAAAATCACTCAGAACACCATAAAAAA
>NZ_JCAFWP010000261.1:0-515 GCF_059295135.1 Stenotrophomonas sp. INTA L402-1 | reverse complement strand
GATCAGCGCATAGTTACTGGTGTCTGCTTCTTCTTCCAGCGGACGAGTATGGAACAGATCGCCAGCACATTTCGGCAGCTGACCCGTACCGTACAGCGTGTCCTGGTTAACCAGGTACGGAACATAGTTCTCACTGTAGCCATGCTGTTCGGTATGCAGATCCAGCATAAACTGCGACAGTGCGCGGTGCATGCGAGCAATCTGCCCTTTCATTACCACAAAGCGGGAACCGGTCAACTTAACTGCGGCTGCAAAGTCGAGGCCAGAGTGCATTTCACCCAGCGTCACATGGTCACGAACTTCAAAGTCAAACTCACGCGGGGTGCCCCAGCGGCTGACTTCAACGTTGTCATTTTCGTCTTTACCTACTGGCACTTCATCTGCAGGCAGGTTAGGGATGGTTAGCGCGAAATCGCGAATTTCAGCCAGTAAAGCATCCAGATCGGCTTTTGCTGCATCCAGCTCTTCGCCCAGTTAGTTAACTTCCAGACGTAAATGCTCGATAATGTCTCTAA
>NZ_JCAFWP010000260.1:0-515 GCF_059295135.1 Stenotrophomonas sp. INTA L402-1 | reverse complement strand
GTAGCAGTCTTATTAATATTAGCTATTTCAGTAGTTTGGGTGTCTACAGTCTGCTGAACATTAGTGTACTTAGTGTCTAAGTCCCCAGTTTTAGTGTCAAAGTCAGTCTGTGATACCTTTGTAGCTACTAAACCAAGGGCTTGTGTAGCGTCACTTTGGGCTTTTGTTACCTTACCATCATTGGTTTGTTGGTATTGGGTAAATGATTGGGTGATTTGGTTATCACGGTTGGTATAATCTTGTACTATATCTTCAGGTGCTTGTGTATAATCCGTTGGCATATTGCCAATTTCTAACTTAGGTAGCTTAATATAAACATCTAATGCAGACTTATCAGTATCAAAGTACATAATAAGACTGATATGGTCAGCATTATTTGCTACACCACTTTGTGATAGTCTTGACCAATCTGTACCTATAGCACCTTTTGTTACAACAGTAGTGGTTCGTTCGGCACCAAAATTATTAATGTACGCTGTCCCTTTAATATCAGCGCTAATTGTGTCTCTTATTCT
>NZ_JCAFWP010000259.1:0-516 GCF_059295135.1 Stenotrophomonas sp. INTA L402-1 | reverse complement strand
GCACAAAGCTGTTGAGATAGATAATGTCAAACACCCAGGCCGCGACAAAAAAGCCAAGCGGAATGGGGTTCAACAGCTCATACAACCCGACGGCCAGCGTCGAGTGTCCTGAGGTATTGTGCGTATTCATGTCCGTCTCCATAAGTCATCCAAAAGTAGGTTGCGGCCGGCATGCTGCGCACCCGCCGTTTGCCCTGCCTGTAATAGATTAGTAAATATGAAGAAATATGCTGAAAGTAATTAGCAAGCTGGGTTTTTCCGATCCAACGGAATATAAGCAATAACGGCATGGTTATGGCGGTGGAATATCCCTATGGCAGGCGCGTTAATTGGCGATAAATAAGCCATGTGATACGTCTGTTAAAAAAAATAGCATTAAAAGTTCATGGTCGGTTATTTGCGTAAATACGCCTGTATTACTGGCCTCGCCGGCAGATAAGCGGCCTCACCAACGCTTCACCGCCGGTGCCTATACCACTAAAGCCACTACCATAACTGTGAAATAAGTCTCATACT
>NZ_JCAFWP010000258.1:0-516 GCF_059295135.1 Stenotrophomonas sp. INTA L402-1 | reverse complement strand
GCCATCAGCAAAATGCCTGCTGCGGTGATCAAGGTTTCTAAAGGGTGTTTCATAACATTGTTAAATGTAAGTTAAAACACCATTGTCAGGGATATTCTTCTGTAAGGCAATTCCCGGCTTAGTCACCGGCCCAGATCTCACAATGCTTTTTCACCAGCCCAATCAGCGAGCCGCCATCGGCGACGAAATCGCGCATCAGCTGCGCTTCATTCAGACCGCTGACGACCTGGCGGTGCAGTGCTTCAATTGCGCTCGATGCACCAATTTTATGTGCGGAAGGGGCGATTTTTTCCAGCAATCGCAAGGTGTCTTCCGTTAGTGGTCGACGATCGCCAGTGTGCGGATCGGTGATGACGCCTTCAAGCCCATAGCGACAGGCCTGGAAACGGTTGAATTTATACAGCAGGTAATCTTTTTCCTGATGTTTAAACGGGCGTTCCGTCAGTAACCAGTGGGCGGTAGCCTGAATTAATCCCGCCATATTTACTGCGTGGCTAAGGGTTAACGGGGTATCCA
>NZ_JCAFWP010000257.1:0-517 GCF_059295135.1 Stenotrophomonas sp. INTA L402-1 | reverse complement strand
GCAGATGCCCAAATTTGCCGCACTGTGGGGGCAACTGATTGTTTTTATGGGTTCGTTTATCGCTGTCACTAATCCCCCGGTGTATGATTTTGCTGATTTTCTTAACGATAATCTGGCAAAAATCGTTGGCGTTGCGCTGGCGTGGTTAGCGTTCGCCATTTTGCGTCCAGGGTCGGGTGCTCGTAAAAGCCGTCGTCATATTCGCGCGCTGCGCCGGGATTTTGTCGATCAACTAAGCCGCCATCCATCACTGAGTGAAAGCGAATTTGAATCGCTCACTTATCATCACGTCAGTCAGTTGAGTAACAGCCAGGATGCGATGGCTCGCCGTTGGTTATTACGCTGGGGTGTAGTGCTGCTGAACTGTTCTCATGTTGTCTGGCAATTGCGCGACTGGGAATCGCGTTCCGATCCGTTATCGCGAGTACGGGATAACTGTATTTCACTGTTGCGCGGAGTGATGAGTGAGCGTGGCGTTCAGCAAAAATCACTGGCGGCCACACTTGAAGAATTACAG
>NZ_JCAFWP010000256.1:0-517 GCF_059295135.1 Stenotrophomonas sp. INTA L402-1 | reverse complement strand
CTGCAATCCACCGCTGACTGGGGACGGGTGGTTTACATTGGTGAAACCGGAAAAGTGGAATTCGAGGTCAGCGCCGATCTGATGCACCATCAACGGCGGATTATCGGCTCCTGGGTGACCAGTCTGTTCCATATGGAAAAATGCGCCCATGATCTGACGGACTGGAAGCTGTGGCCGCGTAACGCCATTACCCATCGCTTCTCGCTGGAACAGGCAGGTGATGCCTATGCGCTGATGGCGAGCGGCAAATGCGGGAAAGTTGTGATTAACTTCCCGGATTAAGGAGTCAGCGGATGACCATCTATACGTTATCTCACGGGCCGCTAGAGCTGGACGTTTCTGACCGGGGCGGCGTCATCGAAGGCTTCTGGCGTGACGCGACGCCGCTCTTACGTCCCGGTAAAAAAAGCGGTGTGGCAACCGATGCCTCCTGTTTTCCGCTGGTGCCGTTTGCAAACCGGGTGAGCGGCAATCGTTTTGTCTGGCAGGGGCGTGAGTATCAACTGCAACCGAATGT
>NZ_JCAFWP010000255.1:0-517 GCF_059295135.1 Stenotrophomonas sp. INTA L402-1 | reverse complement strand
ACTCGCCAGAACGGCGACGTGCGTGATCCGCGAGCAGAGGAAAATGGTGTGCCTCACGGAAAAATGCCGTCAGATTCGTGGTCAGCGAATTGATAAACGCCTGCCACTCACCGCTGTGCTGATTAGATTCCAGCAAGTTCAGGTAATGACCGAAATCCGCCAGTCCCAGCGCACGCAAACGACGAACCAGTCGGTTGTAAACCATGTCGCGTTTATGGTCAGCCAGAACGATCCCGGCTCGTTGATAGATCAATTGACTTATCCGCCGAAAATGCGCGTCGGAAAGCGCCAGGCGCTCGGTCATCTGTAACAATAAAGACGTTTGCCCACAGGGCAGAGATGAAGTCATAGCGCCTTCTCAATCACTTCAGGATACCACTGGCGCAATTTGTAACTGCGCCGACTCATGTCGTGCTACTTCATGTTCTTCAAGGGTAAATACCGCCACACGCGACGAAAGATGGTCGGCCTGATTCAGTCGTTGCAAATCGTCGCGAAATGCCCAAAAGACATGCCG
>NZ_JCAFWP010000254.1:0-517 GCF_059295135.1 Stenotrophomonas sp. INTA L402-1 | reverse complement strand
TCAGCAAACTGAAAAATGCCAACCGCTTCTTTGTTGCTTCTGACGTTCATCCGCAAACGCTGGATGTGGTTCGCACCCGTGCCGAAACCTTTGGTTTTGAAGTGATTGTCGACGATGCGCAAAAAGTGCTCGATCACCAGGACGTCTTCGGCGTGCTGTTACAGCAGGTGGGTACGACGGGTGAAATCCACGACTACACTGCGCTTATCAGCGAACTGAAATCACGCAAAATTGTGGTCAGCGTCGCCGCCGATATTATGGCGCTGGTGCTGTTAACTGCGCCGGGTAAACAGGGCGCGGATATTGTTTTTGGTTCGGCGCAACGCTTTGGCGTACCGATGGGTTACGGTGGCCCACACGCGGCATTCTTTGCGGCGAAAGACGAATACAAACGCTCAATGCCGGGCCGTATTATTGGTGTATCGAAAGATGCAGCTGGCAACACCGCTCTGCGCATGGCGATGCAGACTCGCGAGCAACATATTCGTCGTGAGAAAGCGAACTCCAACATTTGTAC
>NZ_JCAFWP010000253.1:0-519 GCF_059295135.1 Stenotrophomonas sp. INTA L402-1 | reverse complement strand
GTTCCAGCTACGGGAAGTCGGGTCTGAACGCCCGTTAGAGTCGTGGTTATACCCCAACTCCACAACGCGCAGCGTCCAACCTGCAAAACGGTAATCGGTGGCAAAAACGAGGAACAATTGCGGTTCGTAGTTGGTTTCACGAAACGGTGAAGACTCTTCGCTATTGGACAGTTGCCACCAGGATTTTTTCGTATAAGACGCACCCAATACCGAGTTCGGGCCTAAAATCCCACGCCACAGCGGAAACGCCAGGCTCAACTGAAACTTTACTTCATCCTTACGCGCATTTTCCGCCCAGTCGTAACTGGCAATCGCTTCTTTATTCAGATCGCTGGTTTGGGTATAGATGATGTAGTTGGTGTCATAAGGATAAAGGGTGAACGGATTGTCATGCTCCTGCAGCATATTGGCGATAATACTGCCACGCACCGCTGGCGCGTCATGCACCTCTTTCACCGTTGCCTCTTGTGCATATACTGCCATAGGCAACATAAACACCGGCAACAACCAGCCCTGCAG
>NZ_JCAFWP010000252.1:0-454 GCF_059295135.1 Stenotrophomonas sp. INTA L402-1 | reverse complement strand
CGCCGCAGTCGAACGACCGAGCGTAGCGAGTCAGTGAGCGAGGAAGCGGAAAAGCGCCGGAACGTGCATTTTCTCCTTACGCATCTGTGCGGTATTTCACACTGGTCATGGTGCACTTTTCATACAATCCGCACTGATGCTGCATAGTTAAGCCAGTATACACTCCGCTATCGCTACGTGACTGGTTCAGGGCTGCGCCCCGAAACCCGCTAAAACACCCTGACGCGCCCTGGCGGGCTTGTCTGCTCCCGGCATCCGCTCACAGGCAAGCTGTGACCGTCTCCGGGAGCTGTATATGTCAGAGGTTTTCACTGTCATCCCCGAAGCGCGCGAGGCAGCTGCGGTAAAGCTCATCGGCGTGGTCGTGAAGCGATTCACAGATATCTGCCTGTTCATCCGCGTCCAGTTCGTTGAGCTTCTCCAGCAGCGTTAATGCTGTCTCTTATACACATCT
>NZ_JCAFWP010000251.1:0-520 GCF_059295135.1 Stenotrophomonas sp. INTA L402-1 | reverse complement strand
CCCCGCAGGGGTGCCCGTGTCTGGACCGTGAAACCGAATTTTCGGTTCGAGTTATCCACAGGCAAACGGGTTTTAAACAGTTTTATATATGGTTTTAAAAGAAGTTTTAGGAAAAAATAAAGCCATTTTTCAATTTAAAAACATAGACTTACAAAACAACCCGGTACCTAATAGACGGTGATTGGGACCTAATAGACGGTCAGAAGGTACCTAATAGACGGTGATCGGTACCTATTAGACGGCGTATCCACAGTATGGCGAACTGATTCACTCCTTGTCCGGCAATCAAACGGCAAAAGGCCCGCAAATGGGGCCTTTTGTGATCTCGGTCACCGTCTATTAGGTACCGCCTGACGGCAGATCGGGGCGGAGCGTCATGATGAGCTGCGGTCCACTTTGGCCAATTTCCTCTCGCAAGTGGTACTCAGGCAGGTCGTTGGCTTCGATGATGCGCCGCAGGTTTTGCGAGAATTTCTTGAGAGTCCCTCCGCTGCCGCTGCGCTCGTAAATGGTCTTGAAC
>NZ_JCAFWP010000250.1:0-522 GCF_059295135.1 Stenotrophomonas sp. INTA L402-1 | reverse complement strand
CTTTTAAATATGGGTTATCAACATATCCATCACTGATAAGAAATATTCAGCGTAGCGGTGGCATTGGCCGAGCCGGCGGGGAAATTTTCTGCGGTCTGATAATAATGGGCGGTAAACGGGAAGGTTTCCTGACCACCGGCCGAGGTTTTCAACGCCAGTAGCTGGTTGAGTTTTAGCGGCGTGTTGTTGTACAACAGCTGTACGCCAACTCCTTTGGCCACCCCGGCGCTGCCGGCGTTGGTGAGCTGCAAGATACTGCTATCGCTGCTCTCTGAATTTTGCGTACCACCCAGCGAGACGTTGATTTTTGCATTGGCATCACAGTTCAGCCCGACGTTAAACGCCTTGGGTTTTAGCGTCGTCCCCACGCCGGTAAATTCGGTTGCCAACACATCTCCCAGCGGCACCTGAATATTGGAGGCGTTCAACGAGCAGGCCAGTTGGGTTACGGTGTTACCGCTACCCATATTGATAACCGTAACATCCGCGGAAGAATTATCTAGTTTTGATACTACATAATAT
>NZ_JCAFWP010000249.1:0-523 GCF_059295135.1 Stenotrophomonas sp. INTA L402-1 | reverse complement strand
GTTTAACACGTTGCCGACTGGCGGGGTGATTAAGCCAATGGAGGTGTTCAAAATATAGAGTACGCCAAAATACACGGGATCAATCCCTGCTTCTTCCACCAATGGCATTAGGACAGGGGTGAGAATCAGCACGGTAGTGGTGAGATCCATCACCATTCCGATTACAAACACCACAAGCATAATCACCATTAATAACAGGGTTGGGGATTCAATCAATGGTTCGAGTAATTCCGTCATCATTTGCGGTAATTCGGCGATTGTAATAAGCCAGCCTGTTACGTTGGCAGCAGCGAGGTCATGAGCTGCCCACGTGTCAGACCAGAAAAAGGGAAGACGCGGGCCCGTCGTATCGACTTCCGACATGTGATCGACAGTCTGGCAAAAAAGCCCGGTGCGTTCTGCCATGCAACGCTGAGAAATGACATCCTGCCAGACGATGAATGGCGGAGGCTGTGGCGTCGCTTATGTAATCATCTGGAACCCGACATGGCAGGCAGGCTGATGGTACATGCTCTGAAACCTG
>NZ_JCAFWP010000248.1:0-525 GCF_059295135.1 Stenotrophomonas sp. INTA L402-1 | reverse complement strand
GTTACCGGCGGGACGCGCGTGCTGTCCGACTGGCTGGTGGTGCAATGCAGCGTCAACCCCGGCGAGACCTTCCTCGATCGCATGATTGCCATGGTCGAAGGCGCCAAACGCCGTAAAACGCCGAATGAAGTGGCGCTGACCATTTTACTGGTGGCACTGACCATCGTGTTCGTGCTGGCGGTGGCCACGCTGTTGCCGTTCTCGCAATATAGCGTCAATGCCGCCGGCAGCGGCTCGGTCGTCAGCGTGACCGTATTGGTGGCGCTGCTGGTGTGTCTGATCCCGACCACCATCGGCGGGTTGCTGTCAGCCATCGGCGTCGCCGGCATGAGCCGCATGCTCGGCGCCAACGTCATCGCCACCAGCGGCCGCGCCGTTGAGGCGGCCGGCGACGTCGACGTGCTGCTGCTGGATAAGACCGGCACCATCACCCTTGGCAATCGACAGGCTTCGGAGTTCCTGCCGGCTCCCGGCGTAAAAGAACAGGAACTGGCCGATGCCGCGCAGCTGTCTTCACTGGCGGAT
>NZ_JCAFWP010000247.1:0-525 GCF_059295135.1 Stenotrophomonas sp. INTA L402-1 | reverse complement strand
GGGCATCACCGGGCGATTTCCCTCGAGAAGATTATGAAGCAAACTGGGATGGCCGATTTACGCTGGATGATCTGAACATTCACGGTAAGCGCGCGCTGGGCATGGATGTTTGAGAGGTGATGGATTAGTAGAAGTGAATTGATGTGAGGTTAAGAAAGCAGGTTCGGTGTTGCTCAGATTGCTGACAAAGTGCGCTTTGTTCATGCCGGATGCGGCGTGACCGTCTTATCCGACCTACAAAATCATGAAAATTCAATATATTGCGATACACTGTAGGCCTGATAAGCGTAGCGCATCAGGCAATTTTGCTTTTATCATCACTCTGAAACCGGGGAAACCCGGTTTTTTTATCCTCATTTGCAATAATCCGAAAAAATGTGAAGTGCCTCGCCGTTTCCACATCTCGCTGTTGCGCCTTATCTTCAAATTCCTGAAGATATAAATATTCAATTTACTGAAAATTTATTATGCGTCGAACGTTTATCAAAAAAGAAGGCGTCGTCATCACGACGCTGGCCCGTTATC
>NZ_JCAFWP010000246.1:0-526 GCF_059295135.1 Stenotrophomonas sp. INTA L402-1 | reverse complement strand
GCACCGCGTCTGGCGGTGCCTCTTTACTTAAGGAATTTCATCCTGTGCAAACCCTTCAACAAGTTGAAAACTATACGGCGTTAAGTGAACGTGCCAGCGAATATTTATTGGCCGTGATCCGTAGCAAACCGGATGCCGTGATTTGCCTGGCGACCGGAGCCACGCCATTACTGACGTATCATTATCTGGTAGAAAAAATCCACCAGCAGCAGGGTGATGTCAGCCAGCTCACCTTCGTGAAGCTCGACGAATGGGTGGATCTGCCATTAACGATGCCTGGCACCTGCGAAACTTTCCTGCAACAGCATATCGTGCAGCCGCTGGGGCTACGTGAAGACCAACTCATCAGCTTTCGCTCCGAAGAGATAAATGAGACAGAGTGCGAACGGGTAACGAACCTGATTGCGCGCAAAGGCGGTCTGGATTTATGCGTTCTCGGATTGGGGAAAAACGGTCATCTTGGGCTGAACGAACCGGGAGAAAACCTGCAACCGGCCTGCCATATCAGTCAACTTGATGCCAGAAC
>NZ_JCAFWP010000245.1:0-528 GCF_059295135.1 Stenotrophomonas sp. INTA L402-1 | reverse complement strand
GAAGAAGAGGTCGAAATCGGCACAAACGGCGCGAAGTCGCCACTGCCTATTTGGAATGTCAGCGCGCGAACAGTACGTAACTGGATCAATGCTGCCGTGCAGCTGGCAGAGCAGGATGAGGTCAGGTTCAGCCTGCATATTTCACCGCACACGTTTCGTCATAGCTATGCGGTGCACATGCTGTACCAGGGCACTCAACTGAAAGTCCTGCAGGGGTTAATGGGGCACGAAAAGCTGGAGAGCACCGAGGCTTATACGCGGATCTTTGCTCTCGATATTGTCGCGGAGCGCCAGGTTCAATTCTCAATGCCATCCCAAGATGCGGTTGAGATGGTCCGAGGGGTAGCCAGTAAAAATCTGCTGAGTAATTACGATTAGTTTCGCATGCGAAACTAATCAACCATTTCAGCCACCTAAGCCTGACCACCCAAAGAGAAACACCTTTATAACCACCTACCCGATAAGACTGTTCGGTACTCACTTCGTTCCGCTCCGCCTCAGCCATACCGGGTACGCGGAGGTTAATCA
>NZ_JCAFWP010000244.1:0-529 GCF_059295135.1 Stenotrophomonas sp. INTA L402-1 | reverse complement strand
GCCGTGGAGTTTCAGCTTACTCAGCAAACGCTCAACCGCTACCCGGAATGTCAGCCGAAAGCGGTGATTGACAATTACGCGCAGTATGCAGGCATAAAACCGGAGCAGGTGCTGGTCAGCCGTGGCGCGGACGAAGGTATTGAACTACTGATTCGCGCTTTTTGCGAACCGGGTAAAGACGCCATCCTCTACTGCCCGCCAACGTACGGCATGTACAGCGTCAGCGCTGAAACCATTGGCGTCGAGTGCCGCACAGTGCCGACGCTGGACAACTGGCAACTGGACTTGCAGGGCATTTCCGACAAGCTGGACGGCGTAAAAGTGGTCTATGTTTGCAGCCCCAACAACCCGACAGGGCAACTGATCAATCCGCAGGATTTTCGCACCCTGCTGGAGTTAACCCGCGGTAAGGCGATTGTGGTTGCCGATGAAGCCTATATCGAGTTTTGCCCACAGGCATCGCTGGCTGGCTGGCTGACGGAATATCCGCACCTGGCTATTTTGCGCACACTGTCGAAAGCTTTTGCTC
>NZ_JCAFWP010000243.1:0-529 GCF_059295135.1 Stenotrophomonas sp. INTA L402-1 | reverse complement strand
GGATCCGATTAATCAGCCGGCCGACCAGCATTTCGATCATGGGTATGCCATTACCACCACCGGTTCGCAGGGGGCCTCTATCAACAATGTTATTGGCCTGGTCGGGACCGAAGGGGCGCGCAACATGATGGCGGCGCTGGACAGCGCCTATGTCGGGTTCTCGCGCGCCAAAGCGCATGTGCAGCTGTACGTCGACGATCTGGAAAGCGGGCAGGGTGCCGTAGAACGAAATAGTGGACAACGTGAAACGGTGCATGACGTGCTGTTACGCGCCGACGATGTACGGGCGGAGCAGGCCGATCGCGACTGGAGTCGTAGCAAGCCGGTAGAGGAAACCCGTTTGGCCGAAAAACTCGACGACAGTGTCGGTGATGCCGCCCGCTTCATGGGCGGCAAGTCACCAGAACTGTTGTATGCGGTGCTTAACGAACAGGGGCGGCAGCGAGGTAACTGGCATGTCCCGGTTTCGCCGACTACCGGCACGCTGAATATCTGTCTCTTATACACATCTGACGCTGCCGACGATACT
>NZ_JCAFWP010000242.1:0-529 GCF_059295135.1 Stenotrophomonas sp. INTA L402-1 | reverse complement strand
GTACCAATATGACCGTAGCCGATGATACCCAGCTTTTTGCCGCGCGCTTCAAAAGAACCCGCCGCCAGTTTGTTCCACACGCCACGGTGCGCTTTAGCATTGGCTTCCGGCACGCCGCGCAATAGCAGCAGTAGTTCGCCAATCACCAGCTCCGCAACAGAGCGCGTATTTGAGAACGGTGCGTTAAATACCGGGATACCGCGTTTTGCCGCCGCATCCAGATCAACCTGGTTTGTTCCGATACAGAAACAGCCAATAGCGACCAGTTTTTCTGCGGCGTTGATCACGTCTTCAGTCAGATGGGTACGGGATCGCAGGCCGATGAAGTGGGCATCGCGGATGGATTCTTTTAATTGTTCATCATCCAGCGCGCCTTTGTGAAATTCGATGTTGGTGTAACCCGCTGCACGAAGGCTTTCAAGCGCCTTTTGGTGCACGCCTTCTACCAGCAGAAACTTAATCTTGTCTTTCTCCAGCGATACCTTTGCCATTTACCCAATCCTGTCTTTTGAAATGTTGTGTGCGGATG
>NZ_JCAFWP010000241.1:0-529 GCF_059295135.1 Stenotrophomonas sp. INTA L402-1 | reverse complement strand
GCCACATAGCGTGCAATAAACTTCATTTCAGCCTTGCCTTCAGCGTCGATAGCGGTATAGGCAGAATCGTTATAAAGTTTAACCTGCGAGTTATCTGACTGGTTAAAAATACGAATACCGACACCCGTTGCCGCAATCGCTTGTCCTGTACCGGTAAAATCGCCAGGGTTGCCCGCTGTAAGCGGCGTACCCACTTTCAGGTCGCCGTCGCCGCCAGGCGCTTCTGTACCATCAAAACGAACGGCTGCCTGAGTGTAGGTTGCCGGGCACTTTTCAAGCTTAATACTGAACTGCTGTGGTGACGCCAGACTACCTACACCTGAAAAAGCATTTTTACTGACTTTACCCAGTGGTACGGTTTGATCGGCTGTATCTGAGGTAACTTCACAAGTAGTGTCGACAATTTCACCGACGAAGTGAACAACACCATCTTCTGCCAGTGCATGTCCGGCCAGCATTAAAGATGCCAGAGTGAATGCACCGCCTATAATATTACGCTTCATAAAAACTCCATTGATATAATATATCC
>NZ_JCAFWP010000240.1:0-530 GCF_059295135.1 Stenotrophomonas sp. INTA L402-1 | reverse complement strand
GTGTTTGGATGAGGTTTTCAGTGATAACAGGTACCGGTTCGCCTGGCCAGTTGCGATGGCTGAGTGGTGTTTTGCCTTTTTTATATTTCAGTTCCAGTTGGGCGTTATCCGCCAGCCACGGTAATTCCTTGTCCATGCTCTTTCCTTATTCAAACAGGGCTTCAATATCGTTTATTAGCTCGCTGGCGGTGATGGCATCGAGTACGGAGAACTGCGCTTCCTGTGTTGAATGACTCCCCCAGCCATAGCTTTCCGCTTTGCCTTCCCATAGCCACAGCTTGCTTAAGAGTTGCTCGGCACTGAGTTCGGCTGGCGACATACCAACTGCAAATCCTTCATCGATTTCCATGATTAATGACCAGCGGCCCAGAGGTTTGATCATCCAGCCGATCCAGCCACCGTCCTGCGGTTCACCACGCACCCAGCCTTTATTCGACAGCCCCATAACCCGACCGCTCGGGCATTTTCTGCCTGCCCAGCGGGTTAGTTCGCTGGCGTTGCGTTCGACTTCAGTCAGGGCATAACTGTTG
>NZ_JCAFWP010000239.1:0-531 GCF_059295135.1 Stenotrophomonas sp. INTA L402-1 | reverse complement strand
ATTTGCCTGTGCTGCGCCAACGTCCGTCGCCCGACTGTTCAGTTTTAGCGTGTCGGCACTGGTGCCGACTCCACGGGCAGACGGTTTTTGCTGGCTGTCGTGGGTGTAGATAACCAGTTCTTTTTTCTTACTATTTTGATGCTGTACGGTGGCGTTTTTGTAGATACGGTTAATGGTATCTTTGAAGGTGAAATGCGAAACGTCTTTGCGGTCGATCTTTTTCACAGGTGCCAGGCAGCGCAGCGTGGGTAAATGTGAAAAAATCAGCTCTTTCGTCGTCACTTTTACGGCATAACCATATTCACTGGCCAGACGTTTGAGAAATCCAACATCGGTGTCGCCGTACTGTGTCACCCGGTCAATTGTCAGAGGCTCGATTTTGCCCACCAGCTTTAGGCCGTGAGTTTGTGCGATACGGCTGGCGATAGCCGAAAGCGTCGTTTATTCAAAGCCCTGGCTGTTACGGGTGCGCAGCGCCTGATTGACGGAAGTGGCGATGCCATCAATCTTTACCGTAGAAGGTGGCGCTGA
>NZ_JCAFWP010000238.1:0-532 GCF_059295135.1 Stenotrophomonas sp. INTA L402-1 | reverse complement strand
TTCCTGATCTGGTGAATAAAATGAATTTTCAGGGGCGTCTGGCAACCAGTGCAATCCAAATTGCAAGTTTTCCAGAATTTCTTCCGGTTCCGTCACAAGAATCGCACCTTGTTTTATTAACCAGTGAGGCCCTTCGCTTCCCGGATTCCCTAATGGACCCGGCAAGGCAAAAACTTCACGCCCCTGCTCAAGCGCACAACGTGCTGTCACCAGCGAACCACTGCGCAAAGCCGCTTCCACCACCAGTACACCTTTACTTAGACCACTGATAATGCGATTTCTTCGTGGGAAATTGTAAGCAAGGGGAGGAACATCGAGGGGAAATTCCGAGACAAGAGCCCCACCATGTTCAAGCAAACTGGTAGCCAGTCGGGCATGGCGACGCGGATGAATGGTATTAAGTCCATTCCCTAATACAGCAATGCTGACGCCATTTACCTGTAAGGCCGCTTTATGCGCCACACCATCGATTCCACGCGCCAGTCCACTCGTAATTGTCACTCCACGCGTCGCCAGAGTTTCGCAAAATAAT
>NZ_JCAFWP010000237.1:0-532 GCF_059295135.1 Stenotrophomonas sp. INTA L402-1 | reverse complement strand
CACCAAAACTGAAGTGATTGCACTGGGCGATGCAGGGGAGCAGTTGTACCGCCATCGTCTGCCCACGCCGCGTGATGATTACCGCCAGACCATTGAAACGATCGCCACGCTGGTTGATATGGCGGAGCAGGCGACAGGGCAGCGCGGAACAGTAGGGATGGGCATTCCTGGCTCAATTTCGCCTTACACCGGCGTGGTGAAGAATGCCAATTCAACCTGGCTCAACGGTCAGCCATTCGATAAAGACTTAAGCGCGAGGTTGCAGCGGGAAGTGCGGCTGGCAAATGACGCCAACTGTCTGGCGGTTTCAGAAGCAGTAGATGGCGCGGCAGCGGGAGCGCAGACGGTATTTGCCGTGATTATCGGCACGGGATGCGGCGCGGGCGTGGCATTCAATGGGCGGGCGCATATCGGCGGCAATGGCACGGCAGGTGAGTGGGGACACAATCCGCTACCGTGGATGGACGAAGACGAACTGCGTTATCGCGAGGAAGTCCCTTGTTATTGCGGTAAACAAGGTTGTATTGAAACC
>NZ_JCAFWP010000236.1:0-533 GCF_059295135.1 Stenotrophomonas sp. INTA L402-1 | reverse complement strand
TGTGTATAAGAGACAGGT
This sequence comes from Stenotrophomonas sp. INTA L402-1, assembly GCF_059295135.1. Classification (NCBI taxonomy): domain Bacteria; kingdom Pseudomonadati; phylum Pseudomonadota; class Gammaproteobacteria; order Lysobacterales; family Lysobacteraceae; genus Stenotrophomonas; species Stenotrophomonas sp. INTA L402-1. The sequence continues at coordinate 515 of NZ_JCAFWP010000236.1, read as the reverse complement.
GCGGCGGCGGGGAAATCAGCGTTACACCCGGTACCGAATAGCGCAGCTTGGCGATGTACGGTGTGACCTTGTCGCCCGGCAACTGACCGCCTTCGCCCGGTTTCGCTCCCTGAGCGACCTTAATCTGGATCACGTCGGCGTTAACCAGATAGGCCGGAGTCACGCCGAAGCGGCCGGACGCAACCTGTTTGATGCGCGACACTTTGTTGGTGCGGTAACGCGCCGGGTCTTCGCCGCCTTCACCGGAGTTAGAGTTGCCGCCGATGCTGTTCATCGCTTCAGCCAGCGCCTCGTGGGCTTCCGGGCTTAACGCGCCGATAGACATCGCAGCGGTATCGAAGCGTTTAAACAGTTCGCTTGCCGGTTCAACATCAGCAATGTTGACCGCGTTTTCACCCGGCGTAATTGCCAGCAGATCGCGCAGCGTGGTTGCCGGACGCTCATTAACCAGCTTCGCGTATTCCTGATAGTCGCTGTACTCGCCGCTTTGTACCGCCTGTTGCAGTGTGCGCACC
>NZ_JCAFWP010000235.1:0-533 GCF_059295135.1 Stenotrophomonas sp. INTA L402-1 | reverse complement strand
CGCGCCTGGACCCCGTTCCTCTTCCTGACCGCCACCGTAACGCTGTGGAGTACTCCACCCTTAACACCCCTGGTCGCTTCGGGTGGGGCGCTGGATGCCTGGGTGACCAATATTCCGGTGCCGTACCTCGATAAACTGGTGGCCCGTATGCCGCCAGTGGTCAGCGAAGCGACAGCGTATGCCGCCGTGTTTAAGTTCGACTGGTTCTCTGCCACCGGTACCGCCATTCTTTTTGCTGCCCTGCTCTCGATTGTCTGGCTGAAGATGAAACCATCTGACGCTATCAGCACCTTCGGCAGCACGCTGAAAGAACTGGCTCTGCCTATCTACTCCATCGGTATGGTGCTGGCGTTCGCCTTTATCTCGAACTATTCCGGACTATCATCAACGCTGGCGCTGGCACTGGCGCACACCGGCCATGCATTCACCTTCTTCTCGCCGTTCCTCGGCTGGCTTGGTGTCTTCCTGACCGGATCGGATACCTCATCTAACGCCCTGTTCGCCGCCTGTCTCTTATAAACATCTCCGAGCCC
>NZ_JCAFWP010000234.1:0-535 GCF_059295135.1 Stenotrophomonas sp. INTA L402-1 | reverse complement strand
GGCCAGGCGACTGAACATCTGTGCCCAAGGCCTTGCATCGCTGGATCTGCCTGCACGCAGCGGCATCAGCCAGGCTCGCGCGCGGCTTGGCGCAGATCCGGTAGAGGATCTTTTCCGCAGGTGCGGCCAGCATTGGGGTGCCGAGCGCTATCCCGACGATGACTGGCAGGGCCTGCAGGTGCTGGCCGTTGACGGTGCCCTGCTGCGCACCGCAGACACGCCAGAACTACGTGCGCATTTTGGGTCGGGCAATACCGGCACCGAACGGCAGACGCCTTATCCGCTGATGCGGCTGGTGGCGCTGATGAACGTGCGCTCGCACATCATGCTCGATGCCCGGCTCAGCCCCTACCGTCGAGGCGAAATGCGTTTGGCAGAGGACTTCTTCGAGAAGATCCCGGATCGCTCGGGTTCAGCCCCGTTTTCACGGACACTTACAAGAAGGCCGATTCAGGCCATGAGGAGTGTTCATGTCAAAGCGTAGGAAGTTCAGTGCCGAGTTCAAGCGCGGTGCGGTTGAGCAGGCGAGCCAGCC
>NZ_JCAFWP010000233.1:0-536 GCF_059295135.1 Stenotrophomonas sp. INTA L402-1 | reverse complement strand
ACCCAAGCACCGCCAGTCACCCGCAAGGCAAACTGCGCCTGCTGTATGAATGCAACCCGATGGCGTTCCTGGCCGAGCAGGCCGGCGGTAAAGCCAGCGACGGTAAAAACCGTATGCTGGATATTACCCCGCAGACACTGCACCAGCGCGCACCATTCTTCGTCGGCACCAAATCCATGGTGGAAGACGCGGAACGCTTTATCGCCGAATACCCGGACGAATAAAGCCCCATTCAGGGCCGGCTCGTCCGGCCCGATATTCTCCCTGACGATCATGTCAAGCCGCGCTACCGCACGCCGCCGTCAACGCCGAACGGCCCTGCGCGAATGCCCAATTACACCTTGAACACCGACATGCTCTGCGCCAGCGCCTGCGCCTGTTCTTCCAGTGAACGCGTTGCCGCGGCGGATTCCTCCACCAGTGCAGCATTCTGTTGCGCCACCTGATCCATCTGCGCCACCGCGACGTTGACCTGCTCGATACCGCTGCTCTGCTCGCGGGTCGCCGCTGAAATCTCGCGCATCAAGGCCGTAACC
>NZ_JCAFWP010000232.1:0-536 GCF_059295135.1 Stenotrophomonas sp. INTA L402-1 | reverse complement strand
GTGTATAAGAGACAGCGCCTGTATGAAGTGACCGAAGAGCCGCGCTACCTGGCGCTGACGAACTATTTTGTCGAACAGCGTGGTGCGCAACCGCACTATTACGACCAGGAATATGAAAAGCGCGGGCAGACCTCGCACTGGCACACCTACGGCCCGGCGTGGATGGTGAAAGATAAAGCCTACAGCCAGGCGCATTTGCCCATCGCACAGCAACAAACCGCCATCGGACATGCAGTACGCTTTGTCTACCTGATGACTGGCGTCGCACATCTGGCGCGTTTAAGTCACGATGAAAGCAAGCGTCAGGATTGCCTGCGGCTGTGGAACAATATGGCCCAGCGTCAGTTATATATTACCGGCGGCATTGGCTCACAAAGCAGCGGTGAAGCGTTCAGCAGCGATTACGATCTGCCGAATGACACGGTATACGCTGAAAGTTGCGCCTCCATCGGCCTGATGATGTTTGCCCGGCGAATGCTGGAAATGGAAGGCGACAGTCAATATGCCGATGTGATGGAGCGCGCGCTGTACAACAC
>NZ_JCAFWP010000231.1:0-538 GCF_059295135.1 Stenotrophomonas sp. INTA L402-1 | reverse complement strand
GCCGCCACCTTTCAGGGATGAACGCTGCCCCTTTTTACGACGCCTGCGGCGGGACAGGACAACCCGCGCATTACCCAGCCTGATTACGGGCAAATCCCCCCGGTTAACCCTGATTCTGGCCTGCGGATTTTTGACCGTGGCCCTTTTCAGCCTGGCCCTTTCCTTTACCAGTTTCCGGCGTACCTTTGTCTCACGGGCAACCTGTGACGCAGACTGCGATATCGCGGATGAAGCAACGCGGTTAATGGCCATTGCGGCGGCACCGGGCACCGCCGTTCTGCTGATACGGCTGAGGTTTTCAACGGCCTGCTCAAGACCTTTTATGGCCATACATCCCCCTTTCAGCGGCGACGGTTAACGGCAGGCGGTACGCCCCGCCCAAGCCAGAGATGACAGCTTCCGCCATCATCCGGCGAAATCCGGTCTATCCAGAAGTTTTCCTCACCGATGGTCAGCGTGTCGCCGCGCCGCAGCTGCCGCACATCATCAGTCCGGACAAACAGGAACGGGCTGGAGCCTTCAACGCGCACGCCCTGTC
>NZ_JCAFWP010000230.1:0-538 GCF_059295135.1 Stenotrophomonas sp. INTA L402-1 | reverse complement strand
CGTTCTGACCGTTACGGCCAATCGCCTGCGCCAGGTTACCGGCTTCAACGGCGATATCCATGGTGTGTTTATCTTCATCCACCACGATAGAAGCAACGTCTGCCGGTGCCATTGCGTTAATCACGAACTGCGCCGGGTTATCATCCCACAGGACGATATCGATACGCTCGCCACCCAGTTCAGTAGACACCGCCTGAACACGCGCGCCACGCATACCTACGCAAGCACCTACCGGATCGATACGTTTATCGTTGGTTTTCACCGCGATTTTCGCACGAGAACCCGGATCGCGAGCCGCTGCTTTAATTTCAATCACTTCTTCGCCGATTTCCGGCACTTCAATGCGGAACAGTTCGATCAGCATTTCCGGCTTGGAGCGGGTGACGAACAGCTGCGCGCCACGCGCTTCCGGGCGAACGGAATAGAGCACGCCACGAACGCGGTCGCCAGGGCGGAAGTTTTCACGCGGCAGCATATCTTCGCGCAGGATCACGGCTTCAGCGTTGTTGCCCAGATCCAGAGAGATGTTGTCGCGGTT
>NZ_JCAFWP010000229.1:0-538 GCF_059295135.1 Stenotrophomonas sp. INTA L402-1 | reverse complement strand
GGGTATCCCTTCTCGCGCGATTACAACAAGCCGCGTGGACATGCCTTTGCTGTGACCGATGTGCGTGAAACCCTGCGTACCGGTGCGCCGAAAAACGCTGAAGATGGTCCGCTACCGATGGCATGCTGGAGTTGTAAAAGCCCGGATGTGGCGCGTCTGATCCAGAAAGACGGCGAAGATGGCTACTTCCACGGAAAATGGGCGCGCGGCGGCCCGGAAATCGTCAACAACTTAGGTTGTGCCGATTGCCATAACACCGCCTCACCAGAGTTCGCCAAAGGCAAACCGGAGTTAACCCTTTCCCGTCCGTATGCGGCTCGCGCGATGGAAGCCATTGGTAAACCTTTTGAGAAAGCCGGACGTTTCGACCAGCAATCGATGGTTTGCGGTCAGTGCCATGTGGAGTATTACTTCGAAGGCAAAAACAAAGCGGTTAAATTCCCGTGTGATGACGGCATGAAAGTCGAAAATATGGAGCAGTATTACGACAAAATTGCCTTCTCTGACTGGACTAACTCCTGTCTCTTATACACAGCTG
>NZ_JCAFWP010000228.1:0-540 GCF_059295135.1 Stenotrophomonas sp. INTA L402-1 | reverse complement strand
GTATCTTACCAGGCCACACCCCCTTATTAACGGCAATCAAACCGGGTATCGTCAAATTGACTTTAGAAAATGGCAATGAAGAAGTTATCTACGTTTCAGGTGGCTTTTTAGAAGTTCAACCGAATGTCGTTACCGTCCTAGCAGATGTCGCAATCCGTGGTAAAGAGCTTGACGCAGATCGTATTTTAGAAGCGAAACGCCAGGCAGAACAAAATATCGTAGCCAACGCAAAAGACGCCAACTACGAAATGCTCGCCGCGAAACTCTCTAAAGAACTTGCAAAACTACGTGCTTACGAACTGACAGAAAAATTAGTCAAAAATAATGATAATTTGTTTAAAATCAAATTTTTCTTTCTTGTTTTAAAGTAAATTACTAACTTTAGTTGAATATGAACTCTCTCAATGAATACTCTATACAAAATTAGTTAACATAACGTCTCATTATCGGTAGCAAGGAAAAGGCGAATTCCCTTTTAAAGTAGGGATTCGCCATTTTCTATTTCTATAACCCTATTCATCTTTTTAAACATTCCTGTCC
>NZ_JCAFWP010000227.1:0-541 GCF_059295135.1 Stenotrophomonas sp. INTA L402-1 | reverse complement strand
ACACCAAGTTTTTGACTTGATAAATGTTCATAGATTTTTAGGATTTGGGGCGCGCCTCCAATTGATGAGTTTTTAAATTCATAAGAACTTTCATTAACTTTGTAAAACATGTCTCGAATAACTTCAAATGGTTCTCATTCAAATTTAACAGTATTTTTCATGCCTTTTTCTAAATTATCCAGCTTCCCTCTTGATTTTAATTTTTCACGAAGCATAGCATTAGCTACAATTACATGTTCTTCATCACCAGTAAATACAACAGGTGATCCATATATTTCACGTGCAGGATCCGCACGAAAAGAGTTGGTACTCTTTTGGTAGGTGATGTGCCAAATCATGAATTTTTTTCTTATCCATGAATATCCCCCGAATATGAATTTTGCATCGGGTATATCCATGTCACCTATGGCATCGTGAATTTGCTCTCTCAGTCGTTCAAAAATTTTAAGAATATGGGTTTTGAGTTCTTTAATATCTTGGGCTCGTGAGGAGCAACGATCATATATATCAATTGCTGATGCCACTTGATGCATCAAAGGAT
>NZ_JCAFWP010000226.1:0-543 GCF_059295135.1 Stenotrophomonas sp. INTA L402-1 | reverse complement strand
TATCCTTTGTTGCCAGCGATTCGGTCGGGAACTCAAAGGAGACTGCCAGTGATAAACTGGAGGAAGGTGGGGATGACGTCAAGTCATCATGGCCCTTACGAGTAGGGCTACACACGTGCTACAATGGCGTATACAAAGAGAAGCGACCTTGCGAGAGCAAGCGGACCTCATAAAGTACGTCGTAGTCCGGATTGGAGTCTGCAACTCGACTCCATGAAGTCGGAATCGCTAGTAATCGTAGATCAGAATGCTACGGTGAATACGTTCCCGGGCCTTGTACACACCGCCCGTCACACCATGGGAGTGGGTTGCAAAAGAAGTAGGTAGCTTAACCTTCGGGAGGGCGCTTACCACTTTGTGATTCATGACTGGGGTGAAGTCGTAACAAGGTAACCGTAGGGGAACCTGCGGTTGGATCACCTCCTTACCTTAAAGAAGCGTACTTTGCAGTGCTCACACAGATTGTCTGATGAAAATGAGCAGTAAAACCTCTACAGGCTTGTAGCTCAGGTGGTTAGAGCGCACCCCTGATAAGGGTGAGGT
>NZ_JCAFWP010000225.1:0-544 GCF_059295135.1 Stenotrophomonas sp. INTA L402-1 | reverse complement strand
TATTTTCATATTGAACGCCTTTCACTTGCACGGATTGTGTGAGCTTTTCTTGATAAAACACTTTATCAATCTCTGGGAATAAATTAGAAACACTGGCAAAAAGGGCAAAGCGTTGAATATCTTCTTCGGTCAGTATATCTAATTTTTGGCGATCTAATCGATAAAATCTAGGTCCTAACTCATCCCAAGGTAAGAAATTAAGCCGCTCTTTTATATCTCTTTGAATGGTTCTTATAGATACATTAAACTCATCTGCAAGTTCATTAACATCAATACGTTTGCCTTTGTTAAGCTCGACTAAAATAAGACTAATTCGCTGGGCAAGCTGTGTTGTGCTTTTCATTTTATTTCCTTTGAAGAATTATTGATGTTCTTATTCTATGGCAATATACAGAAAAATCGACGACAGGTTGTGTCGGGATGAAAAAAATTTCTTACTTTTCTCATATTAGACTTTTAACATCTAATCTAAGTATGCTCCGCTATTTATGAAAAGAAGTCAAGACCTATTATTTCTCCTTTAACAGTAAGGAGTTAGCTATGT
>NZ_JCAFWP010000224.1:0-546 GCF_059295135.1 Stenotrophomonas sp. INTA L402-1 | reverse complement strand
GGTATTAAAGGCGCTGTTGGATCGTGTAGGTGAAAGCAAGGTTCAGGTGGTCATGTCTGACATGGCCCCGAATATGAGTGGCACCCAGGCGGTCGATATTCCAAGATCGATGTATCTGGTGGAATTAGCACTGGAAATGTGTCGTGATGTCCTCGCACCAGGCGGAAGTTTCCTGGTGAAGGTGTTCCAGGGAGATGGCTTTGACGAGTAACTACGGGAAATTCGCTCCCTGTTTACGAAGGTCAAAGTTCGTAAGCCGGACTCTTCTCGTGCACGTTCGCGGGAAGTGTATATTGTAGCGACCGGGCGTAAACCCTAACCGGGAGATTTCAGACGAAAGTTTGAAAGATGCTGGATATAGAGTATCCTGAAGCTGTTTTTAACACATTTGTAATAAGAGGTTAATCCCTTGAGTGACATGGAGAAAAACCTAATACTCTGGCTGGTCATTGCCGTTGTGCTGATGTCAGTATTCCAGAGCTTTGGGCCCAGCGAGTCTAATGGCCGTAAGGTGGATTACTCTACCTTCCTACAAGAGGTCAATAA
>NZ_JCAFWP010000223.1:0-546 GCF_059295135.1 Stenotrophomonas sp. INTA L402-1 | reverse complement strand
GTAGTGTGCAGCACGCCTTTCGGCTTCCCGGTAGAACCGGAGGTGTAGAGAATAAACAGCGGATCTTCGGCGTTCATCTCTTCCGCCTGGTGCTGATCGCTGGCTTGCTCAATCAGGTCGTGCCACCACAGATCGCGCCCTTCCTGCCAGTCAATTTTCCCGCCAGTACGCTTCAGTACCACCACATGTTCAATGCTGGGGACGTTCGGGTTTTTCAGCGCGTCATCAACGTTTTTCTTCAGCGGAATACTACGCCCGGCACGCACGCCTTCGTCGGAAGTGATCACCAGTCGTGAGTTAGAATCGATAATGCGTCCGGCAACGGCTTCCGGCGAGAAGCCGCCGAAAATCACCGAATGTACCGCGCCAATGCGGGCGCAGGCCAGCATCGCGACCGCGGCTTCCGGTACCATCGGCATATAAATCGCAACTACGTCACCTTTTTTAATGCCCAGCTCGAGCAGGGTATTGGCGAAGCGGCAGACGTCGCGGTGCAGCTCTGTATAGGTGAGATGTTTGCTCTGGCTGGCGTCGTCGCGCTGTCTC
>NZ_JCAFWP010000222.1:0-546 GCF_059295135.1 Stenotrophomonas sp. INTA L402-1 | reverse complement strand
GGGTTATCCAGTGCCATCGCGTAATTTAGCAGGCCTTCAATCGCAAACTGAGGGTCCTGAACACCAACTTTTGCCAGAAATAAGGCCAACCCAAGTGGTGCTTTCGACTGCACCATCCCCTGCGCTGCCATTACATCCGTAATTGTTAAACAACCGGTGCCTGTCGCTGGAGCGTCATCGCTCAAGTTTGGAGATTTTGGGGAGTAATATTTTGGTAATGAGGTGTACTGGCAATAGCGGACACAACCATTTGTTCTTTTTTTAAGCAGCCATCTGATGATATTTTTCCCTGAAGGCTGCCGGGGAGATATTCCCCAGACGAGAGTGACGACGCTGACGATTGTAGAAAATCTCAATGTATTCCCGTATTACTGAGATGGCTTCATCCCGGTTATTAAAACGATAGTGGCTCAGGCTCTCATTTTTCAGCGTTCCCCAGAAGCTTTCCATCGGAGCGTTGTCGTAACAGTTACCTTTACGCGACATTGATGTTTTCAGACCAAACTGCTCCTGTATGACCCGGTAATCGTATGCGCAGTACTGTGA
>NZ_JCAFWP010000221.1:0-548 GCF_059295135.1 Stenotrophomonas sp. INTA L402-1 | reverse complement strand
GTATACCATAAGCTTTGCTAAAAATAGCAGTGGTTGTTTTTTGAGCGTGATATCGGCAGTGCTATAAAATACGTTAATATAATGACCAATAAATATTTTTATCATGAATGTTTTTTGCCCGTATTGTTCGGGTTAATTAATGTTACATATTCAGCGGGCTGATTTTCATTTTTGCTGAATAAAGTCAATTTTTGTCACATTTCATCGCCGGGCTTACTGTGAAACGATCCCGGAAGCCGTTGGTGACGGGCGTGACCATAACTGTGGACAATCGAATTTACAAAAACGAGAGAAAAATCGAATACCCACCATTTTTAACGTTTCAAAGTTGCAATAAAAACCGCTAATATACGAATGACTAACTATCAGTAGCGTTATCCCTATTTCTGGAGATATTCCTTTGATCAACGTTCTACTTGTTGATGACCACGAACTGGTGCGCGCAGGGATACGACGCATTCTGGAAGATATAAAGGGTATAAAAGTCGTCGGTGAGGCATCGTGCGGTGAAGACGCCGTTAAGTGGTGCCGGACAAATGCCGTTGACG
>NZ_JCAFWP010000220.1:0-549 GCF_059295135.1 Stenotrophomonas sp. INTA L402-1 | reverse complement strand
GCGCATTACACCACCACCGGGCCGGAAATCTGGCAGCAAACTGGCGGGCGCATTACCCATTTTGTCTCCAGCATGGGAACAACCGGCACTATCACCGGCGTTTCACGCTTTATGCGCGAACAATCCAAACCGGTGACCATTGTTGGCCTGCAGCCGGAAGAGGGCAGTAGCATTCCCGGCATTCGCCGCTGGCCTGCGGAATATCTGCCGGGGATTTTCAACGATTCGCTGGTGGATGAGGTGCTGGATATTCATCAGCGAGAAGCGGAAAACACCATGCGCGAACTGGCAGTGCGGGAAGGAATATTCTGTGGCGTCAGCTCCGGCGGCGCGGTTGCCGGAGCACTGCGCGTGGCAAAAGCTAACCCCGGCGCGGTGGTTGTGGCGATCATCTGCGATCGCGGCGATCGCTACCTCTCCACCGGGGTGTTTGGGGAAGAGCATTTTAGTCAGGGGGCGGGGATTTAAGATTATTGCGCAGGCACCGTTTTATCCGTCTGCGCAATTAGCGCATGTAAAAAAGGTTGTGCGTTCTCATCGCTTTTACCG
>NZ_JCAFWP010000219.1:0-549 GCF_059295135.1 Stenotrophomonas sp. INTA L402-1 | reverse complement strand
CTCTGGACCAGGCCTTTCCGCTGCTGATGAAACAACTGAAATTAATGCTCACCAGTGGTGAACTGAATCCCCGCCATCAGCATACCGTGACACTGTATGCGAAGGGGCTGACCTGTGAAGCCGACACCCTCGGCTCCTGTGGTTACGTTTATCTGGCTGTTTATCCGACACCTGAAACGAAAAAGTAAACCACCAGAATAACCTTCTGCTCCGGCCTGGTGTTTTCACCACGCCACTGTCCCATTTTTTATCTCTGCATATCAGGAAAATCTTCAGTATGAAAACATTACCCGACACGCATGTACGGGAGGTATCGTGCTGCCCGTCTCCAGTCACCATCTGGCAGACACTGCTCACCCGGTTACTGGACCAGCATTCCCTGATTTCCTCATCGATATCGAATAAGCACTCGTCGCAGAATTCTTTATCGAGTGAGAGCCTCTGTTCAAGGACGCTTCTTTTTTTTGTTGCAACGTGCACATCCCTTCATCTTTCCGCGCCTTTGTGACCTCGTGATTTGGGGTACATGGAAAATGGGCGTAGCAAGCC
>NZ_JCAFWP010000218.1:0-551 GCF_059295135.1 Stenotrophomonas sp. INTA L402-1 | reverse complement strand
TTGTTACACGCTGTTCCGGGATGCTTATCATCTGGCGGGGATTGAGATGCCGGATTTTCATCGTGAGGATGACTGGTGGCGTAACGGCCAGAATCTCTATCTGGATAATCTGGAGGCCACAGGGCTGTATCAGGTGCCGTTGTCAGCGGCGCAGCCGGGCGATGTGCTGCTGTGCTGTTTTGGTTCATCGGTGCCGAATCATGCCGCCATTTACTGTGGCGACGGCGAGCTGCTGCACCATATTCCTGAACAACTGAGCAAACGAGAGAGGTATACCGACAAATGGCAGCGACGCACACACTCCCTCTGGCGTCACCGGGCATGGCACGCATCTGCCTTTACGGGGATTTACAACGATTTGGCCGCCGTATCGACCTTCGTGTGAAAACGGGGGCTGAAGCCATCCGGGCACTGGCCACACAGCTCCCGGTGTTTCGTCAGAAACTGAATGAGGGCTGGTATCAGGTGCGCATTGCCGGGCGTGATGCAGGCGAAAATGAATTATCTGCCCGTCTTAATGAGCCGCTGGCAAATGGTGCCGTGATCCACAT
>NZ_JCAFWP010000217.1:0-508 GCF_059295135.1 Stenotrophomonas sp. INTA L402-1 | reverse complement strand
GTGATATGGTCACCGGTCAGAATTACGCGTTTGTACAGCACAACCGGCTGACCTTCGCGGGTCTGCTTCACTTCAGAGTCGCCCGGTACGCGGCCGGATGCCGCAGCGGCCTGATCAACGTTGGTGTTTACCAGACGGAATTCCAGCGTTGCCGTCGCACCCAGAATCTCTTTCGCACGCGCGGTGTCCTGAATACCTGGCAGTTCAACAACGATACGGTCAGCACCCTGACGCTGAACCACCGGCTCCGCCACGCCAAGTTGGTTTACACGGTTACGCAGGATATTAATGTTCTGCTGCACCGCATATTCACGCGCTTCACTCAGGCGAGCATCGCTCATTACCGCACGCAGCTGGTTGCTGCCCTGGCTGCTAATCACCAGGTCCGGATGGCGCTTGCTCAGATACGCAATGGCTTCATCACGAGCTTTAGCATCGCGGAAAGTGATGCTCAGGCCGTAGTTGTTTTCTTTACGAACGGTGGTATACCTGTCTCTTATACACATCT
>NZ_JCAFWP010000216.1:0-553 GCF_059295135.1 Stenotrophomonas sp. INTA L402-1 | reverse complement strand
GTAAAGCCCCGGTGTATTCAGACGCTCACCTTAACGCAGCACTTCAACCACTACGCTTTAACCCGCTATCTGGTTACAGCAAAGTGATTACTCTACCATCCAGGAGAAACCTCACGCTTTGTTCCCCGGCGATGGGTTTTCATAGATCGGCTGGTCATGGGCAATAAAGTACTGCTTGAAGTCATTGACCATGGTGACCAGTTTTTCAAACGTTGCTTCGTCGCGGCAATGGTCCATCAGCAACTGCTCTGCGCCAAACATCTCCGGCACTTCGGTCAGTACGGTAGTACCGCCGTTAGCAATCACGTAGTCAGAGAAACGCCCCAGCATCGGGTTAGCAGTAATACCAGAAAGACCGTCAGAACCACCGCACTCCAGACCAAACTTCAGTTCGCTGAGTTTGCCTGGCTCGCGCTTGTCGTTGCGCATCACGTTATACAGCTGATGCAGATGCTCGATCCCGGCTTCGATCTCATCATCCTGCTGTTGGCAGATCATGAAATGAACGCGTTCAGGATCGATATCGCCCAGCGTTTCACGGAATGCGGTAACC
>NZ_JCAFWP010000215.1:0-553 GCF_059295135.1 Stenotrophomonas sp. INTA L402-1 | reverse complement strand
GCCTGATGCCGCACACCGCGCAGCCGGTACTGCCAGCGCAAAATCAGGCTCTACCGCCAGAAGTTCGCGCGTTCCTTAATGCCGGGAGAACGCGTTAATGGTGCCTGTAGCACAGGAAACCACCGCTAACACCGTGCGTCTGCCCTACAGTTTCAGCCGTCGGTTTAGCCTGGTGGCATGGTGCGAAGCGTCGCTGGAGATCCTCCATGTTCATCCGTTGTCGCTCTCTGTTTTGCAGGAGCTGCAGCGGGGGCTGAACGCGTCTTTTACGCTGAGGCAAATCGACGAGGCCGAATTTGAACAGCGGCTGAATGCGGTCTGGCAGCGGGACTCTTCCGAGGCCCGCCAGCTGATGGAAGATCTCGGTTCTGCTGAGGACTTTTTTACTCTCGCAGAAGAACTACCGGAAACGGAAGATCTGCTGGAAAGTGACGACGATGCGCCAATCATCAAACTGATCAACGCCATGTTGGCAGAGGCGATTAAAGAAGGCGCTTCGGATATCCACATCGAGACGTTTGAAAAGAGTCTGGTGATCCGTTTTCGTGTTGAC
>NZ_JCAFWP010000214.1:0-553 GCF_059295135.1 Stenotrophomonas sp. INTA L402-1 | reverse complement strand
GCTGTCCCGTTTGGTGCGGGCTATTAGAACTTCCTCTGCAACAACTGAAAAAAAATTACAAAAAGTGCTTTCTGAACTGAACAAAAAAGAGTAAAGTTAGTCGCGTAGGGTACAGAGGTAAGATGTTCTATCTTTCAGACCTTTTACTTCACGTAATCGGATTTGGCTGAATATTTTAGCCGCCCCAGTCAGTAATGACTGGGGCGTTTTTTATTGGGCGAAAGAAAAGCTCCGTAATGCCTGATGCGCCCTGTTTATCAGGCCAACGGTAGAAGTGTAATCTATTGAATTTACGGGCCGGATACGCCACATCCGGCACAAGCATTAAGGCAAGAAAATTATTCGCCGTCCTGCGTTTCTTCTACAGGCTGCATCTCGCTAAACCAGGTATCCAGTTTCTGCCGCAGCTTGTCCACGCCTTGTTTCTTCAGTGAAGAGAACGTTTCAACCTGCACATCACCGTTAAACGCCAGCACCGCTTCACGCACCATATTCAATTGCGCTTTACGTGCGCCGCTTGCCAGTTTGTCCGCTTTGGTCAGCAGCACCAGCA
>NZ_JCAFWP010000213.1:0-553 GCF_059295135.1 Stenotrophomonas sp. INTA L402-1 | reverse complement strand
ATTTTACGCCGTTCGGCCAGATGGAAATGGCGGCGCCGACCGGTTTGATTTGCTTGACCGCTTCAAACACCTCGGCGTTGATGCCAATGCGTTTTAGGGCAATGGCGGTACACAAGCCGCCGATACCACCACCAATAATGATTGCTTTCATCGTATGCTTCTCCTGTCATGATAGAGAGGAAAAGCAATTTCCGTACCAGTCCATTTATACCGTATTCAGGCGCAGTACCGGCAAACCGTATCTTTGTTCAGTATGCTGCTCGGTTTCATCTTCGGGATCAGGAATGGGTGATTGGCGGTATCGCCGCCGTCGTCTCGCGTAAATTTGCGCGCCAATGCTCAGCGTCGCTGCAATCAAACGGTGCATGGCTGCACCATGATGAGACGCTGGCATCGGGGAGGATGGCGGCGATGAGAGAAACCGCAGCGGGTTGGCTGAAGGGCAAATCCGTTACTGCCATTGACGGGTATTGAGCGAAAACGTGCTCTGAATTTCAAACAGCAGCAATAACCCCAGGCAGAGGGATTTACACGCAGTCGACATATGTCGCTA
>NZ_JCAFWP010000212.1:0-554 GCF_059295135.1 Stenotrophomonas sp. INTA L402-1 | reverse complement strand
GCGTTATGTATACTGGAGGTCCACGAGCTAATCTCGTTATACACGATACATGTTATAATTTTTGAAACTTCTTTTTCATCCCTGTTTCCGCCTTATATCACTCTTTTACAACTGCCATCACAAACCCATCGTATCCCTTACTTCCTACAGTTTGAAGCGCTGTAGCACTAACACGTGGCTCAGCAGCTATTAATTCATAGAAACGGCGTATTCCTTGTACACGAGGATCGCTACTAGTATTGTCCATAACATCTCCTTCACGTACTACGTTATCACCAATAATTACAGTACCCGGTCGTGATAGTTTTAGTGCCCATTTAAAATAAGCAGGGTTATTTTGTTTATCAGCATCTATGAAAATAAAGTGAAACTTTAATCAATCAGGTTTTGTTCATCCCCCACTAATTATTAACCCGTACCAATCAGGCTTTTTGCAGAATAAAAAAAGTAGTGCTTAGATCGCTATAATCTAAGCACTACTTCTGAATAATAATAGTAGATCTCTTTCTAAACTTCCATTCCATCCACTTCATAACAAGCGGCTTCAATAAAGC
>NZ_JCAFWP010000211.1:0-554 GCF_059295135.1 Stenotrophomonas sp. INTA L402-1 | reverse complement strand
GACGGCCCGGTAGAAGAAGCCTGCCGGATGGCGAATGATTTCCAGATTACTCATGAGCTGGCGGATCTGCCGCCGGAGTTGTGGGCGTACCTTAAAGAGCATCGTTTCTTCGCGATGATCATCAAAAAAGAGTACGGCGGGCTGGAGTTCTCGGCTTATGCCCAGTCTCGCGTGCTGCAAAAACTCTCCGGCGTGAGCGGGATCCTGGCGATTACCGTCGGTGTGCCAAACTCATTAGGCCCGGGTGAGCTGTTGCAACATTACGGCACTGACGAGCAGAAAGATCACTATCTGCCGCGTCTGGCGCGTGGTCCGGAGATCCCCTGCTTTGCACTGACCAGCCCGGAAGCGGGTTCCGATGCGGGCGCGATTCCGGACACCGGGAGTGTCTGCATGGGCGAATGGCAGGGCCAGCAGGTGCTGGGGATGCGTCTGACCTGGAACAAACGCTACATTACGCTGGCACCGATTGCGACCGTGCTTGGGCTGGCGTTTAAACTCTCCGACCCGGAAAAATTACTCGGCGGTGCAGAAGATTTAGGCATTACCTGTGC
>NZ_JCAFWP010000210.1:0-555 GCF_059295135.1 Stenotrophomonas sp. INTA L402-1 | reverse complement strand
ATGGGCAGCTGATCGAAACAGATAATGAAGGGTATCTACTAAATATTGAACAATGGAACTCTGTCGTCGCCTTAGACATTGCCAAACTAGAAAAAATTGAACTCTCTGAAGCACACTGGGAAATTATTTATTTTGTACGTAATTTCTATGAAGATTATCACACATCTCCCTCTATCCGAATGTTAGTGAAAGCGGTTTCCCAAAAATTTGGTGAAGATAAAGGAAATAGTAGATATCTACAACGCTTATTTCCTGAAGGACCAGCTAAACAAGCAACAAAGCTTGCGGGATTACCTAAACCTGCAAAATGTTTATGACATCATTTGATAATCATTTTTATTTACAAGTTAATTATTCCCTTTTATAATGAACACACGTATATTCAAGAGATAAAAGAGGACTTATGTCAAAACTATTATTCAATTTCATCATAGCCAGTTTCCTTCTATTTAGTCAGATTAGTTATGCAAAATTTAAAGTGATTACGACATTTACAATTATCCAAGATATCGCTCAAAATATTGCTGGAAATGCTGCTGAAGTGCAATCAATAAC
>NZ_JCAFWP010000209.1:0-555 GCF_059295135.1 Stenotrophomonas sp. INTA L402-1 | reverse complement strand
GTATTGACCGAGAACATGCGCGTGTTCCATATAGGCCGCCGCACCTTTCAGGCCATACAGGCACAGCAGACGCAGGCCGAGAATGTTTTCGCCAATCGCCGCTTTATCTTTGTTAGGGGTAAATTCTGCTGCCTGACGTTGCAGCTCGCCGAGATCGTCGCTCACCAGTTGCAGGTCAGCCATCGGGTTATCGACGCGGGCGTTGGCATCTACAGCCAGGCATTGTGCTTTCAGCGCCTCGCGCAGGGCAATCGCTTCACGAGCGTAGCCGACAATACGCGGGGAATCGAAGTTAACGTTGGTCAGGGTTGAGAAAAATGCGCGTGGCGCAAAGCTGTCTACATCGTGGTTGATGATGCCGTATTCACGCGCTTTTACCGCCCAGGCCGAAAGCCCTTGCAGCGCCGCGATGAGTAAATCCTGAAGGTCAGAGGTTTCCGCCGTTTTACCACACATCCCCTGCGCGTATGAGCAGCCGTTTCCTGCCGGAGTACGGATAGTTTGTTCACATTGCACACAAAACATGATCACACCTTTTAAAGTTATATTTAATAT
>NZ_JCAFWP010000208.1:0-556 GCF_059295135.1 Stenotrophomonas sp. INTA L402-1 | reverse complement strand
ACCTGCATTCAGAGAATCACGTCGGCCAGGCCGATGTGAGAGTCCCTTTTGGGGCCTTAGCTCAGCTGGGAGAGCACCTGCTTTGCAAGCAGGGGGTCGTCGGTTCGATCCCGACAGGCTCCACCATACTGGGCTGTGTACCGGAAAGTATTTCCGGGTCTGTAGCTCAGGTGGTTAGAGCGCACCCCTGATAAGGGTGAGGTCGGTAGTTCGAGTCTACCCAGACCCACCATTCTCTGAATGACGCATACAATCGATCTTTATACGCATCAGCACTGTGGCTGGTACGTGTTCTTTTAAAACTTGTGACGTAGCGAGCGTTTGAGATGTTCTATCAGACGTGTCGTGAGGCTAAGGCGAGAGACATAAGTCTCTTTATTGATTGAGTCGTTATATTCGTATCCGGGCTTTGTACCCCCGGGTCATATATATAACCCAAGGCAACTTGCGGTTATATGGTCAAGCGAATAAGCGCACACGGTGGATGCCTTGGCGGTCAGAGGCGATGAAGGACGTGGCAGCCTGCGAAAAGTATCGGGGAGCTGGCAACAAGCTT
>NZ_JCAFWP010000207.1:0-557 GCF_059295135.1 Stenotrophomonas sp. INTA L402-1 | reverse complement strand
AAACGAAAATTCTTAGTTTCTCGTTCTGTATTATTTAAATTAATTTCATAATTAAACTGTGCTAGACTGAACAATGCCAACTCTTCATTATTTAAAACATGATTATTTGTTACTAATAATGTCGGAGAAACTAAAAAACCAGTACCATGTCCAAGAATTCTTCCTATCTTATCTCTAATCTCTATTCTGCAAATAGGTTTTGCTGCTTCCAATCCTGCTTCAAGATAGGAGATGGGAAATATATCACTTTTTCCAATTAAACGTTCTAGAGCTAAACCATCGCGGGGATTAATTATTTTCTTTCGTAACTCTACCCTCTCCGGTTTACTAATTTCTAAAATATTTTTATTCTCCAAAATACTAAGTGTATGCTCACGTTCACTGGAACGTTCAATATACCGCTCTTGTGCGAATCTGTTTTGGAGCTCTTTAATATTTTTATCTAACTTAATATTTTCACCAAATGATTCATTCATTTCTCCAGTTTGAATTAAACTAATTTTTTCAGGAATAGATTCTGGATTTGGTGGATAAAACTTTTTTATAAATTGCTTATC
>NZ_JCAFWP010000206.1:0-557 GCF_059295135.1 Stenotrophomonas sp. INTA L402-1 | reverse complement strand
CTCTGTATTTGTACATTTTGTTTGATTATTCATGTTTTATCACCTCCTGATAACCATTATCCTCTCAATTTTTTTGTGTACTTATTACAGAAAGAAATGGAAACAAAACCGTCTATTTACTACCTGAAATTATATAAAATTTTGCATAATTTTAACTATACCATTTCTAAAATTTCCACCACTTTTTTTCTTGTACAGCTGCTACTAATTTTTTCGTTTCCTATATCTCTCGAACATATTGCATCAGTATTTGATCTCATTCCTCTAACCTTTGAAAAATACGATGCTCACTCAATACTTGTTTGATTGCATGTTCTAGCTTTTGACCCTCGTTTTGTAATTGCTTTATTTTTTCTAATATAAACACGTCTTATTCAAGAAAAGCAAGGATATATGTTCTCAAAAGGAGAACATATATCCTTGCTTTTCAAACTCTAAACACCAACGGCGTAATATACTTTTCCCCATATTCAATCGTTTAGCCATTTCATGATTCTAGTAAGTCTTTTAGAACACCTCCTGCTTATTTTTATTATAATTTCGAGCAAGGTGCATTC
>NZ_JCAFWP010000205.1:0-557 GCF_059295135.1 Stenotrophomonas sp. INTA L402-1 | reverse complement strand
GCTGGCGGCGTGACACCATTCACCGTGCCGCTCTGGTCGCCGTCAAAGTGCGCCCCGTTATCCACGATGGCTTCTTTTTCCGGTACATGCTGCACGGCGGTGATGGCATACGTGCCGTCGTCGTTCTCACGGATACTCACGCAGCGGAACAGGCGCTGGCGCAGCGTCGGCAGCTTCAGCCCCCATACGCTGTATCCGGCAACGCCGTCAGGAACACGGCTCACTTTTACCTTCACGCCGTCGGTGACGGACTGGACCTCCAAGCTGACCGGATTGCCACTTCCGTCAACCAGGCTTATCAGCGTGGTACCGGAGGATGGCAGCGTGATTTCACGGTCGAGCGTCAGCGTCCGGGTCTGGCTGTTCACCGCCAGCACGCGACCACCGGTGCTGATACCGGCATAGTCATCATCGCAGATTTCAATAACATCGCCCGGCACATGGCGAAGCCCTTCTGCGCCCACGCTGAAATCCACGGTCTGCGTTTCCAGCAGTTCCGTTTTAATCAGCCACAGCCCGGCGCGGTGTGCCTGCCCCCGGCTGGTACAGCCAAAGGC
>NZ_JCAFWP010000204.1:0-557 GCF_059295135.1 Stenotrophomonas sp. INTA L402-1 | reverse complement strand
ACCTGCATTCAGAGAATCACGTCGGCCAGGCCGATGTGAGAGTCCCTTTTGGGGCCTTAGCTCAGCTGGGAGAGCACCTGCTTTGCAAGCAGGGGGTCGTCGGTTCGATCCCGACAGGCTCCACCATGTTTGGGCTGTGTACCGGAAAGTATTTCCGGGTCTGTAGCTCAGGTGGTTAGAGCGCACCCCTGATAAGGGTGAGGTCGGTAGTTCGAGTCTACCCAGACCCACCATTTTCTGAATGACGCATACAATCGATCTTTATACGCATCAGCACTGTGGCTGGTACGTGTTCTTTTAAAACTTGTGACGTAGCGAGCGTTTGAGATGTTCTATCAGACGTGTCGTGAGGCTAAGGCGAGAGACATAAGTCTCTTTATTGATTGAGTCGTTATATTCGTATCCGGGCTTTGTACCCCCGGGTCACATGTATAACCCAAGGCAACTTGCGGTTATATGGTCAAGCGAATAAGCGCACACGGTGGATGCCTTGGCGGTCAGAGGCGATGAAGGACGTGGCAGCCTGCGAAAAGTATCGGGGAGCTGGCAACAAGCTT
>NZ_JCAFWP010000203.1:0-559 GCF_059295135.1 Stenotrophomonas sp. INTA L402-1 | reverse complement strand
ACACTGTGTATTACAATATCTTCGCTGCAAAAGACTTTGGTGTTCCACAAAATAGAGAGCGCATATACATTGTAGGCTTTAATAAAGAAAAAGTAAGAAATCATGAACATTTTACTTTTCCAACCCCATTAAAAACAAAAACAAGAGTTGGAGATATTCTTGAAAAGAGCGTAGACAATAAATATACGCTATCAGATGCGCTCTGGAATGGACACCAACGCAGGAAATTTGTAAATGCAGCAGCCGGTAAAGGCTTTGGGTATGGTTTATTTAATGAAAATAGCCCATATACTAATACCATAAGTGCGAGGTACTATAAAGATGGTAGCGAAATATTAATAGAGCAAAAAGGAAGTAACCCAAGAAAAATAACTCCGCGGGAAGCGTCAAGACTTCAAGGGTTTCCTAGTGATTTTATTATCCCTGTATCGGATACACAGGCTTATAAGCAATTTGGGAATTCAGTCGCAGTCCCTGTTATCAATGCAATAGCAGAAAAAATCATATCGACCTTAGATTCATAAACTAAGTCATGAGGACACAATGCGGCCCAGAATCC
>NZ_JCAFWP010000202.1:0-560 GCF_059295135.1 Stenotrophomonas sp. INTA L402-1 | reverse complement strand
AATTAATCCAGCCGCAACAAACAGAAATACGACTAACGGTTTTCCACCTTTTATTAAACGCGAAAAATTTGCACTTAGCCCAATAGATGTAAAAAAAGCAAGCATCATCGTGCGTTGTAGATTTGTATCAAAGCTAAAACTCAATCCCCAAAATTTATGCACTAGCGTCAATACAATAGCCACAAGAAACCCTCCAACTACGGGTTCTGGAATATTATAATGACTCAATAGACGAACACGTTTCACTAAAAAATATCCTAGCAACAAAACCAAACAAGCTAGTGCCAATGTTTCATAAGTATCAAAAACCATATAATCTCCTCATTAGTTTATCCGTGTAGTCAATGCTAAAAACAAATGATTACAACTTAAGAAATAGAAGAATTTCACTATACCAAAAAAAAAGCGAGATTATAAGTTTGTATTCGCAATCAAAGAAATTTTTCCCTTTGTGAAGAACATAGAATATTTTTTAGCCACCACCTTCACTAACCTAGAATATCTAATACAGAAGAAGGAACAAAATTGCTGACATCTCCACCTGTCTCTTATACACATCT
>NZ_JCAFWP010000201.1:0-560 GCF_059295135.1 Stenotrophomonas sp. INTA L402-1 | reverse complement strand
GGCTAAGCTTGCCAATCATGCGGCAAAAAAATGGCAGCGGCAGACGGGTGGGGTGGTGGATTTATCAAATCTGGAACGCCAGCGTAAATTAATGTCTGCTCTCCCCGTGGATGAAGTCTGGGGGATTGGACGGCGGATCAGCAAAAAACTGGATGCGATGGGGATCAAAACCGTTCTCGATTTGGCGGATACAGATATCCGGTTTATCCGTAAACATTTTAATGTCGTGCTCGAAAGAACGGTGCGTGAACTGCGCGGCGAACCCTGTTTGCAACTGGAAGAGTTTGCACCGACGAAGCAGGAAATTATCTGTTCCCGTTCGTTTGGTGAACGCATCACGGATTATACGTCGATGCGGCAGGCCATTTGTAGTTACGCTGCCCGGGCGGCGGAAAAACTTCGCAGTGAGCATCAATATTGTCGGTTTATTTCCACGTTTATTAAGACGTCACCATTTGCGCTCAATGAACCTTATTACGGCAATAGCGCGTCGGTAAAACTGCTGACACCCACTCAGGACAGCAGGGATATCATTAACGCCGCTACGCGATCTCTGGATG
>NZ_JCAFWP010000200.1:0-562 GCF_059295135.1 Stenotrophomonas sp. INTA L402-1 | reverse complement strand
ACCTTAATTATGTACACCATGATAGCGCCCAATGGCTGGCGACAACACCGCTGCTTCCCAATAACGTACGTGATGCGCTGGCGGGCGAGAGCACACGGCCCCGAGTCAGCCGTCTCGGTGAAGGCACGCTGATTACATTGCGCTGTATAAACGGCAGCACCGATGAACGCCCCGATCAACTGGTCGCCATGCGTGTATATATGGACGGGCGGTTAATTGTTTCGACCCGACAACGCAAAGTGCTGGCGCTGGACGATGTGGTAAGCGATCTGGAAGAGGGCACGGGTCCGACCGATTGCGGGGGATGGCTGGTGGATGTATGTGATGCGTTGACCGATCATTCCAGCGAATTTATCGAGCAGCTGCACGATAAAATTATCGACCTTGAAGATAATCTCCTTGATCATCAAATTCCACCGCGTGGATTCCTGGCTCTGCTGCGCAAACAATTAATTGTGATGCGTCGCTATATGGCACCGCAACGTGATGTTTATGCTCGTCTTGCCTGTGAACGTTTACCGTGGATGAGCGATGACCAACGCCGTCGGATGCAGGACATTGC
>NZ_JCAFWP010000199.1:0-562 GCF_059295135.1 Stenotrophomonas sp. INTA L402-1 | reverse complement strand
ACCTACGCCACCCGCTGAGCCTGGCAACGCCACTCCCTCATTTTTAGTTACCGATAATCAGGGCGATCAGCGCGGCATTCTCGCCACCAATGACATCACCGATGACACCACGCCAACCTTTAGCGGCAGCGGGCAGGCGGGGGCGACTATTCAGATTAAAGACAGTAACGGCAATACTATTGCCAGTACTCAGGTAGACAACAACGGTCAGTGGAGTGTCTCGTTACCCACGCAAAGTGCAGGTGAACATACCTGGTCAGTGGTGCAAATTGTCGGCAGTACCATCACTGACGCCGGTTCGATAACGTTAACCATCGACAATAGTCAGGCCAGCGTGCAGGTTGCCACCACCGCAGGCGATAACATTATTAACGCCAGCGAACAGGCCGCCGGGTTTACGCTTTCTGGTACCAGTAGCCATCTGGCGCAGGGAACAGAACTCACCGTTACGCTAAACGGCAAAACCTACACCACCAGCGTAGGCGCTAACGGTGCCTGGAGCGTGCAGGTGCCGACCGCCGATGCACAGGCGTTAGGCGAAGGGAATCAGGCAGTGCTGGTC
>NZ_JCAFWP010000198.1:0-566 GCF_059295135.1 Stenotrophomonas sp. INTA L402-1 | reverse complement strand
ACTCAATATCAGGTGCAGTTGATGTATCAACACGGTTCAGCAACACCCGATACTTCTTCCAGGCTTCCAGCAACGAGGTTTCTTCCTCCGTTGCATATACAGCTCACCTTTTTTCACCCACGATTAACCAACAGCCAGACCAGCAGACACGCCACCACCGGCACAGCAAAATCCATCAGACTTGCCACATCCCACGCGCGCGGATCAAAACCGCCCCACCACGGCATATTCATTCGCTTGCCATGCCCGAACATTTCAATCCAGCGATATTCTGCCTGGGTATGTTCTCGGGCAATAAAGAACGTACAACCGGCTATCGCCCCGTAAGCCCAGTTTCCGGTAAAAAGACCAACCAGTACCTGCGCAGCCACAGCACAAAGTGCATGAAGGAAAGGTGTTATATCCATTACTCCTCCTTTATCCGATATCGCTTCGGGAAGTTGATAACAACTTTAATTCTGACTCAAGTTCATCAACTCTTTCAGTCAGTTTCTGGATATGGTGAATCAGTGGAACAACCAGACGTTCGTACATTACACCTTCGGCAACCTGTCTCTTATACACAT
>NZ_JCAFWP010000197.1:0-570 GCF_059295135.1 Stenotrophomonas sp. INTA L402-1 | reverse complement strand
TCTGCAGCAGCATGGTTTTACCGGCTTTCGGCGGTGCCACAATCAGACCACGCTGACCACGACCGATAGGTGATGCCAAGTCCAGTACGCGAGCGGTTAAATCTTCAGTAGAACCGTTACCACGTTCCATGCGCAGACGAGAGTTTGCGTGAAGCGGGGTTAAGTTCTCAAAGAGGATTTTGTTGCGGGCGTTTTCAGGTTTGTCGAAGTTAACTTCGTTAACTTTCAGCAGCGCAAAATAGCGTTCACCTTCTTTCGGCGGGCGAATCTTACCAGAGATGGTATCACCAGTGCGGAGGTTGAAACGGCGGATTTGGCTAGGGGAAACGTAGATGTCATCAGGACCGGCGAGGTAGGAGCTGTCTGCGGAACGGAGAAAACCAAATCCATCCTGCAATATCTCCAGTACGCCATCACCAAAGATATCTTCGCCACTCTTTGCGTGCTGCTTCAGGATGGCAAAAATAATGTCCTGCTTACGCATACGAGCCAGGTTTTCCAGCCCCATATTTTCGCCGAGAGTGATCAGCTCAGAAACCGGCGTATTCTTTAATTCGGTAAGATTCATAG
>NZ_JCAFWP010000196.1:0-549 GCF_059295135.1 Stenotrophomonas sp. INTA L402-1 | reverse complement strand
AGATGTGTATAAGAGACAGCCAATAAACATACCAAAGCGTCCCTGGCGTAATACCAGATTTGCGCCACATGCAGGGCAAACCTGCCCCTCCAGAACTTTGACGATATGTCCATCCGCTGAAGATTTCAGAGGACGGACGTAGTCACACGCCGGATACTGTGAGCATCCAAGAAACGGACCGTGTTTCCCGGATCGAATAACCAGTTCAGCCCCGCACTTTGGGCAGGACTCATTATTACGCACCGTGAACAGTGCTGATTTTGCCATAACAACTTATGCTGAATTAAAGAAATGATTAATGCAGCATACCTTCATTCACTTCAAAGAGTAATTCTTCCATTTGCTGGTACGCATTTTCGCAGCCCGGAATATTGAACAACACCATCAGGATTACCCATTTCAGGTCTTCCAGGTCGAACTCTGCGGTATCCAGCGCGAGCACTCGCTCTATCACCATTTCACGGGTTTCAAGGTTAAGCACCTGAATTTGCTCAAGGAAAAGCAGAAAACCACGACAGCTGGCATCCAGCCTTTCACACTCTTCAGGGG
>NZ_JCAFWP010000195.1:0-571 GCF_059295135.1 Stenotrophomonas sp. INTA L402-1 | reverse complement strand
CTGTGACTTCTGGCCTCAGCTTGAACTAGAGATGAAAACGCTGGCAGCAGAACAGCAAAATGGTGTGCTGAAAGTGGTGATCAGTCGCGGTAGTGGCGGGCGAGGATACAGCACATTGAACAGCGGACCGGCAACTCGGATTCTCTCCGTTACGGTTTATCCCGCACATTACGACCGTTTGCGTAACGAGGGGATGACGTTGGCGCTAAGCCCGGTGCGGCTGGGGCGCAATCCTCATCTTGCAGGTATTAAACATCTTAATCGGCTTGAGCAAGTATTGATCCGCTCTCATCTTGAGCAGACAAACGCTGATGAGGCGCTGGTCCTTGACAGCGAAGGGTGGGTTACGGAATGCTGTGCGGCTAATTTGTTCTGGCGGAAGGGCAACGTAGTTTATACGCCGCGACTGGATCAGGCAGGTGTTAACGGCATTATGCGACAATTCTGTATCCGTTTACTGGCACAATCCTCTTATCAGCTTGTCGAAGTGCAAGCCTCGCTGGAGGAGGCGTTGCAGGCAGATGAGATGGTTATTTGTAATGCGTTAATGCCAGTGATACCCGTACGTGCC
>NZ_JCAFWP010000194.1:0-571 GCF_059295135.1 Stenotrophomonas sp. INTA L402-1 | reverse complement strand
GGAATACGTTTTCCACGGAAGCAACCATTCAAATCGGTAAGTAAAACATCAAAATATTGCGTATTCGGGTAGCGCTCCAGGTAGCGTTTCACTTCCTGCGTAAAGGCGCTACCCCGCCTCTCTTCTGACTGCTGAACAAAGTTCTCTACTTCAACGATATTGGTTTCCATGATTCTTCGCCTTTGGTTTGTTTTCCGCTCGTTATCAAAGCGTAAAATATAATGACCACTATTCGAATCTGTATGCAAACTAAATGTTTGTCAAATGTTAAATTGAGTTTGCAAAAATGAAAACCCACTGCTAGATTGAAAAAATATTGAACATAAAGGTCATTTAAAGCGCAGTAATGGCGATAATTTAGTCCACTTTGTGAGATTGAGCATGGAAAATATAATGAACAATCCGGTTATCGGTGTCGTAATGTGCAGGAACAGGCTTAAGGGTCATGCGACCCAGACTCTGCAAGAAAAGTACCTGAATGCCATCATCCACGCAGGCGGCTTGCCAATTGCGCTGCCACATGCGCTGGCGGAACCGTCATTACTTGAACAACTTTTGCCGAAACTCGATG
>NZ_JCAFWP010000193.1:0-571 GCF_059295135.1 Stenotrophomonas sp. INTA L402-1 | reverse complement strand
CGACGCCGGATCGCAGCTGGGATAAACGCCTTCCGGTAGCCGAAGCGGGTTGTGCCGCCGCCATCACGATCAGCTGCGCGGCGATGTAGTGGCAGGCAGGTTTGAAACGTATCTCCGAGGGTGCGCGGCCGTAGGCAACCGCCGCTTGGCTCGCCTCGCGGCGGATGATGTTGTACGCCAGCAGCAGCCCCCATACTTCCTGATACACCAGCTCGACGGTCTTGCTGCGCAGGGTCACTGCATTTCGCTGCATCGAGCTTTTGAGATCGCGGAAACCCAGCTCGATTTCCCAGCGCTCCTGATAGAGCGCGGCTACGGCTTTTGTGCTGTAGGTCCCTGCCGGTAGCGACGTCAGCACCGTCTTGATCCTGCCCTGATGCTCGTAGCTCACTTCACGCACCCGCCAGTGCGTGGGCAGTGCGGGATTCTTCTTCCGCGCCTGTGGAGAAACGCGCATTTCCAGCAGCCGATCATGCGCGTTGTAGCGCTCCACTTCTTCGGCCACCAGATTGCTCCGCGAGGGCGTAAGCCAGTGCCGCTCAGTACCGTTTCCGGCCAGGCTCAACAGCAG
>NZ_JCAFWP010000192.1:0-576 GCF_059295135.1 Stenotrophomonas sp. INTA L402-1 | reverse complement strand
GCCTTATCTAAATATGGGGTTGAAGATGAACTTACTGACGATAGCCAACCAATGAAAAGAGCGGTGGCTTTTTGTCAAGTTATTGAAAAAGATTATAGAGGCTCAAAGCATAAAGTAAGCTCTAAAGCCATTGCTGAAATGTTTGATACGGTGGTAACCGCCTATCAAGAACAAGAAATTGAAGCGCTCAAAGCAATTGATCCTAACCTTACTCGTGATCAATCGCTCACGCTTAAATGTAAGGCTGAACACGTTGATGGCTCAATGAATGCCAGCGAGAAAGCAGGAAAAATTAATTGGTTAAAAGCAGAAACAGAAGAGAATACCTGTCGCATTTTATCGAATGTTCGTTGTCTTTCAGAAGGCGTTGATGTGCCAGCACTTGATGCGGTGTTATTTTTAACCGCCAGAAACTCGCAAGTTGATGTCGTACAATCCGTTGGGCGTGTAATGCGTAAAGCGGAAGGCAAAAAACGTGGTTATGTCATTTTACCCGTTGTCATTCCAGCCAATAAAACACCGGAAGAAGCCTTGAATGACAACGAAAATTATCGTGTGGTATGGCAAGTATTAAAC
>NZ_JCAFWP010000191.1:0-576 GCF_059295135.1 Stenotrophomonas sp. INTA L402-1 | reverse complement strand
GAATTGCAGTTTATGACGAACACGCCGGTTTGTTAGCCAATCAATTATACAGTCAGGTGAAGCTACATGCGGACTACGGCGGCGTAGTGCCGGAGCTGGCCTCGCGCGATCACGTGCGGAAAACCGTGCCTCTGATCCAGGCGGCGTTAAAAGAAGCCAATCTGTCCGCTGCCGACATCGACGGCGGAGCCTACACCGCCGGACCTGGCCTGGTGGGCGCATTGCTGGTCGGGGCAACCAGTGGTCGCGCGCTGGCGTTTGCCTGGAACGTGCCGGCGGTGCCGGTGCACCATATGGAAGGCCACCTGCTGGCGCCGATGCTGGAGGATAACCCACCGGCATTTCCGTTTGTCGCGCTGCTGGTCGTCAGCCTGCTGGTGGCGCTGGCCGCCGGCATTCCAACCGGTGAGGTCATGAAAGTGCTGACCGCCGGCCTGGGAGGCGTGCTCGGCTCGGTTACCATTATTATCGGCCTCGGTGCGATGCACGGCCGGATGATAGAACATTCCGGCGGTGCTGAATCGCTGGCCCAGCGCTTCAGCCAGGCGCTGGGGCCTAAACGCACCAGTGCCGCAC
>NZ_JCAFWP010000190.1:0-576 GCF_059295135.1 Stenotrophomonas sp. INTA L402-1 | reverse complement strand
CTATGCGGCGCTGCGCGGCACGGAAGAAGATCTGGCGCGCATCCGCGATTGCCATATCGTGATTCAACAGGCCCAGGACAGCGGCGATCTCGACGCCGAAGCAGACGCGGTGATGCAGTATCAGATCGCCGTTACCGAAGCTGCCCACAACGTGGTGTTGCTGCATTTGCTACGCTGCATGGGGCCAATGCTGGAACAGAACGTCCGACAGAACTTTGAATTGCTCTACTCGCGCCGTGAGATGTTGGCAAAAGTGAGCAGCCACCGCGCCGGGATTTTTGAGGCGATAGTGGCACGTGAGCCGGAAAAGGCCCGCGAAGCCTCGCACCGCCACTTGGCGTTTATCGAGGAAATTTTGCTGGATCTCAGTCGGGAACATACCCGGCGTGAGAGATCGTTACGGCGACTCCAGCAACGCAAGGATTAAGAGCGGTTATCTACAGGGGAAACACCAGCCTGTGGGCATAAAGCTCGAAGTGCTTAGTTAAGTACTTAAGCGGCAACAAACTGATGAGCCTGTCTTCGTGCGCTTTGGTACAGAGTGCAGGAAGACAGGCTCCAAACAAACCATTAGAC
>NZ_JCAFWP010000189.1:0-576 GCF_059295135.1 Stenotrophomonas sp. INTA L402-1 | reverse complement strand
CTCTTCTGTGCTGTCATTCATTGCAATGGCGATGGTCATCGTCTTCTTTGTAACGTCTGCTGATTCGGGGGCAATGGTTGTGGATACTCTGGCATCAGGTGGAGTGGCAAACACACCCGTCTGGCAGCGAATATTCTGGGCCTCGCTCATGGGCATTGTTGCAATTGCGCTTCTCCTTGCCGGAGGGCTAAGTGCGCTGCAAACGGTGACAATAGCGAGTGCATTGCCCTTCTCAGTGATCTTACTAATATCTATATACGGACTTTTAAAAGCTTTGCGCCGGGATTTGACCAAGCGTGAAAGCCTGAGCATGGCGACAATTGCTCCTACGGCTGCACGTAACCCAATTCCTTGGCAGAGAAGGTTACGCAATATCGCGTATCTGCCGAAGCGATCTCTTGTGAAACGTTTTATGGACGACGTTATCCAGCCCGCCATGACGCTGGTTCAGGAGGAACTGAACAAGCAGGGGACGATAAGCCACATTAGTGATGCAGTCGACGATCGTATTCGTCTTGAAGTCGATTTGGGCAACGAGCTGAATTTTATATATGAAGTGAGGCTTCGCGGGTATAT
>NZ_JCAFWP010000188.1:0-576 GCF_059295135.1 Stenotrophomonas sp. INTA L402-1 | reverse complement strand
CCAAAGGACTGGGCGCAGGCGCTAATCCAGAAGTTGGCCGCAATGCGGCTGATGAGGATCGCGATGCACTGCGTGCGGCGCTGGAAGGTGCAGACATGGTCTTTATTGCTGCGGGTATGGGGGGTGGTACCGGTACAGGTGCAGCACCAGTCGTCGCTGAAGTGGCAAAAGATTTGGGTATCCTGACCGTTGCTGTCGTCACTAAGCCTTTCAACTTTGAAGGCAAGAAGCGTATGGCATTCGCCGAGCAGGGGATCACTGAACTGTCCAAGCATGTGGACTCTCTGATCACTATCCCGAACGACAAACTGCTGAAAGTTCTGGGCCGCGGTATCTCCCTGCTGGATGCGTTTGGCGCAGCGAACGATGTACTGAAAGGCGCTGTGCAAGGTATCGCCGAACTGATTACTCGTCCGGGTTTGATGAACGTGGACTTTGCAGACGTACGCACCGTAATGTCTGAAATGGGCTACGCAATGATGGGTTCTGGCGTGGCGAGCGGTGAAGACCGTGCGGAAGAAGCTGCTGAAATGGCTATCTCTTCTCCGCTGCTGGAAGATATCGACCTGTCTATCC
>NZ_JCAFWP010000187.1:0-496 GCF_059295135.1 Stenotrophomonas sp. INTA L402-1 | reverse complement strand
AGATGTGTATAAGAGACAGGCCTATCAACGTCGTCGTCTTCAACGTTCCTTCAGGACTCTCAAGGAGTCAGGGAGAACTCATCTCGGGGCAAGTTTCGTGCTTAGATGCTTTCAGCACTTATCTCTTCCGCATTTAGCTACCGGGCAGTGCCATTGGCATGACAACCCGAACACCAGTGATGCGTCCACTCCGGTCCTCTCGTACTAGGAGCAGCCCCCCTCAGTTCTCCAGCGCCCACGGCAGATAGGGACCGAACTGTCTCACGACGTTCTAAACCCAGCTCGCGTACCACTTTAAATGGCGAACAGCCATACCCTTGGGACCTACTTCAGCCCCAGGATGTGATGAGCCGACATCGAGGTGCCAAACACCGCCGTCGATATGAACTCTTGGGCGGTATCAGCCTGTTATCCCCGGAGTACCTTTTATCCGTTGAGCGATGGCCCTTCCATTCAGAACCACCGGATCACTATGACCCTGTCTCTTATACACACT
>NZ_JCAFWP010000186.1:0-579 GCF_059295135.1 Stenotrophomonas sp. INTA L402-1 | reverse complement strand
GCACTATGTACTCGAAATGGAAAAGCGACTGTGGTGGTATTGGCGTAACCCTTCCCGGTTCTGCTCCTGGCATCTTGATGAAACTTATATAAAAGTGAATGGCCGATGGGTTTATCGGTACCGCGCTGTTGACAGCAGAGGCCGCACCATCGATTTTTGGGTAAGTTTTTAAACAAGGTGAAAGGTTGGCAATCTCTCACCCCGCAAGCCTCCACCTTTGATCGTGCGCTGGGGTTATTGAAACGAGAGGGCCCGTGTCCGTCTGATGTAGAACAGCGGCAGATAAAATACCGGAACAACGTGATTGAATGCGATCATAGCAAACTGAAACGGATAATCAGCGCCACGCTGTGATTTAAATCCATGAAGACAGTTTACGCCACAATCAAAGGTATTGAGGTGATGCGAGTACTACGCAAAGGCCAGGCCTCAGCATTTTATTATTGTTATCCCCTAGGCGAAGTGCGCCTGGTCAGCAGAGTCTTTGAAATGTAGGACTTCATCATTAAGAAGAGGTCCGGCCATACTTATATTTGCAACAGTGATATTCAAATGACGCTATGCCATTAACTTAGGAGA
>NZ_JCAFWP010000185.1:0-580 GCF_059295135.1 Stenotrophomonas sp. INTA L402-1 | reverse complement strand
GTTCACGATCGTAAAGAGCCTCGATGCGGCTATTGAGTTTCTCTAACAACGACTCGAGCTCTATGCCTTTCACCTTAGCTTCACTCAGTAAAGAGAGATCAGGCATCATTTCGACAAAGTCAAAGCGACGGCGCAAAGCCGTGTCCATCAGAGCTAAAGAACGGTCCGCTGTATTCATGGCTCCGATGATATCGACATTGCCGGGTACGCTGAAGTGATCACCGCTATAAGCCAGTTGCAGGCTCATCGCATTGGGCATGCCTGCACGCTTGTCTACTTCAATGAGTGAGATTAGTTCACCAAAGATCTTGGATATGTTACCGCGATTGATCTCATCAA
The DNA here is from genome assembly GCF_059295135.1 of Stenotrophomonas sp. INTA L402-1. Lineage (NCBI taxonomy): Bacteria > Pseudomonadati > Pseudomonadota > Gammaproteobacteria > Lysobacterales > Lysobacteraceae > Stenotrophomonas > Stenotrophomonas sp. INTA L402-1. Next base: position 241 of record NZ_JCAFWP010000185.1, on the reverse strand, counting down.
TGAAAATGGCGTAGCGATGTCCTGGATCGGCATTCGCACGTTGGCAAAGGCGCATAAAGATACCCGGCTCAATGGGATAAGAGATATTGCCACTCTCGTCAGAGCGAGCGCGTATACCTTCAATAAATTCTTCATAGCCGTAAGATTGGTGGAACGTAACCACCGCAAAACGCTGGATGGCTTCGGCAGATTTAGGGCCACGTTTAAGTTCGGCGTAGAGCCTGTCTCTTATACACATCTC
>NZ_JCAFWP010000184.1:0-580 GCF_059295135.1 Stenotrophomonas sp. INTA L402-1 | reverse complement strand
GGCATATACTGTCTTTTACAAGAGCGGGCCGTGGGCAGTGGGCGACTGAATATCAATATCCTTAACCAGCAGCAGTTTGCCGTTGTCATTCAGTACCATACCTTTTTTAATTTCGTTCGCTCTTGGCATCGAAAAATTCCTGTAGTCGAAAATGTCAAAAATATCGCGACAAAGTACTCGCGACGGGCCTTTCGGGCAAGTGGTATTCGCACTTTTGCTGGTGCAAAAAAGGTGGTACTGTGCGCGCTCATCAATCCGGTGGTTAACCTTAAGAGAACAACGTATGGAATGCCGTCCGGGTTGCGGGGCGTGTTGCACTGCCCCTTCAATTTCCAGCCCTATTCCCGGTATGCCAGATGGCAAGCCCGCCAATACGCCCTGCATTCAGCTTGATGAACAGCAACGCTGTAAAATTTTCACCTCGCCACTGCGACCGAAAGTCTGTGCAGGCTTACAAGCCAGCGCTGAAATGTGCGGTAACTCGCGTCAGCAGGCGATGACCTGGCTTATCGATCTGGAAATCCTGACCGCGCCTTAAACATCTTTAATCCGTAGTAAGCAAAACAGAGTGGCGATAATC
>NZ_JCAFWP010000183.1:0-581 GCF_059295135.1 Stenotrophomonas sp. INTA L402-1 | reverse complement strand
GTGGGCTCGGAGATGTGTATAAGAGACAGCCTTATGCGTCTGCGCAGCCGCGTCAACCGGTCCAGCAGCCGCCTGAAGCGCAGGTACCGCCGCAACATGCTCCGCGTCCAGCGCAGCCGGTGCAGCAACCCGTGCAGCAGCCTGCCTATCAGCCGCAGCCTGAACAGCCGTTGCAGCAGCCAGTTTCGCCACAGGTCGCATCAGCGCCGCAGCCAGTGCATTCAGCACCGCAACCGGCACAACAGGCTTTCCAGCCTGCAGAGCCTGTAGCGGCACCACAGCCTGAGCCTGTAGCGGAACCGGCTCCAGTTATGGATAAACCGAAGCGCAAAGAAGCGGTGATTATCATGAACGTCGCGGCGCATCACGGTAGCGAGCTAAACGGTGAACTGCTTCTTAACAGCATTCAACAAGCGGGCTTCATTTTTGGCGATATGAATATTTACCATCGTCATCTTAGCCCGGATGGCAGCGGCCCGGCGTTATTCAGCCTGGCGAATATGGTGAAACCGGGAACCTTTGATCCTGAAATGAAGGATTTCACTACTCCGGGTGTCACTATCTTTATGCAGGTACCGTCT
>NZ_JCAFWP010000182.1:0-586 GCF_059295135.1 Stenotrophomonas sp. INTA L402-1 | reverse complement strand
ATATCGGACACGCTTTCGGCAATGTGAATTGCATGTTATTTACATTTATGTAACTTAATAAATAATCGTCCTCAAATCAAATTAAAAGTCAATAGGTTGAAATAACTCCAGGAATTTGCTGATATTCCGCCTTCAGACGGTTTGCTATGATCAGCGGTTACTGTGATGTGCTTAATGATGCTTAAGTTAAACTCCACGCTTGCCGATAGCCAACCGCAGAATCATGTATTGTGTCCGGTGCGACTGACCACGCCTGACAGACTAAGTAAGATGGGGAAAGCATGAGCACCATTGTGATTTTTTTAGCTGCTTTGCTGGCCTGCTCACTACTTGCGGGATGGCTGATAAAAGTGCGATCCAGACGGCGTCAGCTGCCCTGGACCAACGCCTTCGCGGATGCGCAAACGCGTAAACTCACACCTGAAGAACATAGCGCCGTTGAAAATTATCTTGAGAGCCTGACGCAGGTATTACAGGTGCCTGGCCCAACGGGAGCCAGCGCGGCACCGATCTCTCTGGCGCTGAATGCCGAAAGCAACAACGTCATGATGCTGACACACGCTATCACGCGTTACGGCATCTCTAC
>NZ_JCAFWP010000181.1:0-587 GCF_059295135.1 Stenotrophomonas sp. INTA L402-1 | reverse complement strand
GGCGCGATCCTGGTGTGCTCGGCCGCTGACGGCCCGATGCCGCAGACCCGCGAGCACATCCTGCTGTCGCGTCAGGTCGGCGTGCCGTACATCGTCGTGTTCCTGAACAAGGCCGACATGGTTGACGACGCCGAGCTGCTCGAGCTGGTCGAGATGGAAGTGCGCGAGCTGCTGAGCAAGTACGACTTCCCGGGCGACGACACCCCGATCATCGCCGGTTCGGCCCGTCTGGCGCTGGAAGGCGACCAGAGCGACATCGGCGTGCCGGCCATCCTGAAGCTGGTCGATGCCCTGGACAGCTGGATTCCGGAGCCGGAGCGTGCGATCGACAAGCCGTTCCTGATGCCGGTGGAAGACGTGTTCTCGATCTCGGGCCGCGGCACCGTGGTGACCGGTCGTATCGAGCGCGGCGTGATCAAGGTTGGCGACGAAATCGAAATCGTCGGCATCCGTCCGGTGCAGAAGACCACCGTGACCGGCGTTGAAATGTTCCGCAAGCTGCTGGACCAGGGTCAGGCAGGCGACAACGCTGGCCTGCTGCTGCGCGGCACCAAGCGTGACGACGTCGAGCGTGGCCAGGTTCTGGC
>NZ_JCAFWP010000180.1:0-588 GCF_059295135.1 Stenotrophomonas sp. INTA L402-1 | reverse complement strand
AGCCAGGCCCCGGTTAGCGGCCCGCTGGCGGACGATCCGATTCAGGAAACCATTACCTTTGATGATTTTGCCAAAGTGGACATGCGTATCGCGCTGATCAAAAGCGCCGATTTGGTCGACGGTTCCGACAAGTTGCTGAAGCTGCAGCTGGATCTGGGCGGTGAGAGCCGGCAGATTTTCTCCGGCATCCGTTCCGCCTATCCGGATCCCAAGTTGCTCGAAGGCCGGCTGACCATCATGGTGGCTAACCTGGCACCACGTAAGATGCGCTTTGGTATTTCCGAGGGCATGGTGATGGCCGCCGGTCCTGGCGGAAAGGAAATCTTCCTGCTGAGCCCTGACAGCGGCGCCCAGCCGGGTATGCAAGTAAAATAATCATCAACGTCTAGTGAGAGCCGGGCTTGCCCGGCTTTTTTATGCCCGTCGCCTGCCAGTCAAACATTTCGCTATAACGCCAGCCAAAAAGTCATAACGAAGACAATTCCCTATCAAAACCCTTCTGGTTATGATGCTAGCCAGACAAAATAGACGTCTGGATAGCAAGACTGCTATTTACCTTTTAATCGGCCAGACTTACCTGCTTCGGAG
>NZ_JCAFWP010000179.1:0-590 GCF_059295135.1 Stenotrophomonas sp. INTA L402-1 | reverse complement strand
ATCTAAGTCGATAGAGCGGATCATTCCCGCATTTTCTAACACAGGCAGAATTTTTTCCATTACGCTTAATTCAAATTTCGCCTCTTTATCACCACCTTTAGCACGTTTTTGTAAACGCTGAATGGCCCGCTCACAGCTATCTAAATCCGCAAGGGCAAGCTCGGTGTTGATGGTGTCAATGTCTTCCGCAGGATCAATTTTGCCTGCAACGTGAACGATGTCATCATTTTCAAAACAACGCACAACGTGTCCGATGGCATCAGTTTCACGAATATTCGCAAGGAATTTGTTACCTAACCCCTCGCCTTTACTCGCCCCTGCCACAAGCCCCGCAATATCCACAAATTCCATTGTGGTCGGTAACACTCGTTCAGGTTTGACAATTTCCGCCAAGGCATCAAGGCGAGGATCTGGCATTGGCACAACGCCGGTGTTTGGTTCGATAGTACAAAACGGATAATTCGCCGCTTCGATACCTGCTTTTGTTAATGCGTTAAAAAGGGTTGATTTACCCACATTCGGTAAACCCACAATCCCACATTTAAATCCCATAATTTTTCCTTAATTTGTTTTATGCTTTAAAGCTATTG
>NZ_JCAFWP010000178.1:0-593 GCF_059295135.1 Stenotrophomonas sp. INTA L402-1 | reverse complement strand
GTCGTGTTTTGGTGGAAAAGAGCCGCCAGCTCGCGGATTTTCTCTGCGTTAACCCCACAAATCCCTGCCGCCCATTCGGCGGTTTTGGCTATTCCGTCACTCTCGCCCAGCAAATAAGAGGCGAAGACGGCATAACCGGTGGTGCAACGCGCCAGAAACGCTTCGTCGTGCCAACCATTTTCCACCAGCGTATAGGCGATCCCCAGCATCAGCGCAACATCGGTGCCCATGTGCGGTGCCACCCACTCCATTTTATCGCCAAAGAACTCAACGGTTTCCGATCGCATTGGATCAATGCAGATCAGCTTTTTCCCGCTGTCACGCAGTGCAGAAAAGTAAGAAAGCCCCTGCTCAGCGGATGCATTCCACGCCATTTTCAGCGTATTGAGTGGGTTAGCACTCCACAGCACCACGACATCGCTATGTTCCAGCACCAACGGCCAACTGGTTTGCTGTTGATAAACTTCGCTGCCCCCCACGACATACGGCATGATCGCCTGTGCTGCACCGGTCGAATAATCCCCCAGATGCCCGGTATAACCGCCTGCCAGCGCCATATAGCGTTGTAATAATGTCGAGGCCTTATGCAGCAC
>NZ_JCAFWP010000177.1:0-596 GCF_059295135.1 Stenotrophomonas sp. INTA L402-1 | reverse complement strand
AATCTGTCCTTCCACCTGTGCCTGTTGCTGACTGTACTGCAGCAATAACCGGGTGGCCTCATCATTACGGGTTTCGCGTGTTTTTTTCTTACCGGATGCCAGGGCTTTCTCGTAACGTTCATTTTCACGTTGTATCGCCGCATCCCTGACAGCCTGATCGGCGTACTGCATGGCATTAATACGCGCAATTTCACGCTGATGTCGTGCAGCTTCCGTTTCATTCATCCGGTTCAGTGCAGCATTTTCAGCATTACGGCGTTTCTGTTGCTCCTGATAATTCCGCTCTGCCTGCTCTTTTGCATCCTGCAAATCCTTCTGGCGTTTTTTCTCCTGAAGATCGTTAAGACGCTGCTGATCGTATTCAACCTGAGAAGATGATGCCGTCCAGGGGAGTCTTTTCGCCCGCGACACTTTCTCCTGCAAAGTGGCAATCTGCGCATCCAGCGAATCTTCACGACCAATATGCATGGCCGCATCCCAGAACTGCTTCCACCAGTCAGATAAAGTTTGCAGCGTACTGCCCAGCGCATTGAGGTTATTATCAATATCCGCAGTACGCCGACCGGTTTCCTCTGCCAGTGCAGACATGGCTATCC
>NZ_JCAFWP010000176.1:0-596 GCF_059295135.1 Stenotrophomonas sp. INTA L402-1 | reverse complement strand
GCCATAAAGATCGACATGGTGAAACCAATACCGCACAGCACCGAAACGGCAAATACCTGTTTAAATCCGATCCCCTCCGGCAGACGCGCGATACCCATCTTCACCGCCAGCCAGCTGAAGAGAAAGATGCCCAACGGCTTGCCGATAAACAACCCGGCGGCAATGCCTACGGGCAGCAACGAGGTCAGCCCGTCGAGCGTGACGCCTTGCAGTGATACGCCGGCATTGGCAAAGGCAAACAATGGCAGGATCAGAAACGCCACCCACGGATGCAGCTCATGCTCGAGGGTCTCCGAAGGCGACGGGCCCTTCTTGACGTTCAACGGGATCATAAAGCCGACAATAACACCGGCCAGGGTTGCATGCACTCCAGACTTCAGGATCGCCACCCATAGCACCAGCCCGACAATCATATAAATGGAGGTTTTGCCCACCCCGCGCCAGTTCATGATCGCCAACAGCGCTACCGCCGCCGCTGCCACTCCCAGTGCCGTCATCGACACCTCATGGGTATAGAACAGCGCAATAATGATAATGACGCCCAGGTCGTCAATGATGGCAAGCGCCAGCAAAAAGACTTTCAGACTGGTCGGCAC
>NZ_JCAFWP010000175.1:0-597 GCF_059295135.1 Stenotrophomonas sp. INTA L402-1 | reverse complement strand
GGTGTCCCCCCCAAAAAAATGCTGAATGAAATGATTGAGCAGGCGCACCGGGATTTGGAGGCAACCAGGCAGAACAGCCAGAACGATTCCAGATAATTTCAGACATATATTATCTCCGTGAATCCCCCGCCTCCTTTCCGGTGTGCGGGGTTTTGTCTTTTTTCACCGGGAATACATGTATGAATCCGTCTGATGCCATTGAGGCAATTGAAAAACCACTGGCCTCCCTGCCTTATTCGCTTTCCCGTCACATCCTGGAACATCTGCGTAAACTCACCGGCCACGAACCCGTGATTGGCATTATGGGTAAATCCGGCACCGGCAAAAGCAGTCTGTGTAATGCCATTTTTCAGTCCCGTATCTGCGCCACGCATCCCCTGAACGGCTGCACCCGCCAGGCTCATCGCCTCACCCTGCAGATTGGTGAACGCAGAATGACGCTGGTCGATCTGCCCGGCATTGGTGAGACACCGCAGCATGATCAGGAATACCGGGAGCTTTACCGTCAGTTACTGCCGGAACTGGATCTGATTATCTGGATCCTGCGGGCTGATGAACGTGCGTATGCTGCCGATATTGCCATGCATCAGTTTTTAC
>NZ_JCAFWP010000174.1:0-598 GCF_059295135.1 Stenotrophomonas sp. INTA L402-1 | reverse complement strand
GCGCCGGAACAGTGCGCACGTCGGGAAGCGATAGAAGAAACCGGCTTTCAGGTTGGCGAGGTGAAGAAGATATTTGAAGCCTATATGTCGCCGGGCGGCGTCACCGAGCTGATCCATTTCTTTATTGCCGAATATGACGATAGCCAACGCCATACCGGTGGCGGTGGGGTGGAAGACGAAGATCTTGTAGTGGTGGAGTTGCCGTTTGACCAGGCGGTGGCGATGATTACCGATGGGCGCATCAAGGACGGCAAGACCATCATGCTGTTGCAGTATCTGCAGATCAATCGCCTATTGGCATAAAAAATCCCGGCACGTAGCCGGGTTTTCCATCACGCGGGGCGAGTCTGCTCGCCCGCCTGGCGGTTACTTCAACAACGCCCTGGCCTTCGCCACCACGTTGTCGACGGTGAAACCGAACGTCTTGAACAGCTGCTCGGCCGGTGCCGATTCGCCGAAGCTGGTCATGCCCACCACCGCGCCGTTCAGCCCGACGTATTTGTACCAGTAATCGGCAATGCCCGCTTCGATGGCCACACGCGCGGCGACCGCCGACGGCAGCACCGATTCGCGGTACGCCGCATCCTGTTTGTCGAAC
>NZ_JCAFWP010000173.1:0-598 GCF_059295135.1 Stenotrophomonas sp. INTA L402-1 | reverse complement strand
GTCGCCAGCAATACAAATGAGTTATCACTCTGCCGTACCATTGCCAGCCCGTAGCTTCCCATATGTTCCCGCGCCTCAGGCACTTCTTCTGCAAGCATCATAAATGGGCTGCGTTGTACCAGTTCGCTTTCCGTTACCCGACGCGCCAGGTACTCATGCCCACGCAAACCACCTGGCAGTGGCAACCAGCGGCTACTGATGTTCGCCAGATTGTTATCCAGCTGTTCGCGCACATCAGGACGAATACAAGAAATATGAATATGAAAATGGTTTTGCGTACGCCCGGTGCGAGAGTTGATCGCCAAAGAAACCGCGCGATCGGGAACCGGCTGGCCGTATTTTTTGCTCATAAAATCACGCCCCTGCCAGGCCAACCAAAAGAAGTTCGGCGTTGAAGGATCGGTCAACAAAGGACTTTCCGTGCCGTTAATACGATACGTTGGCATCAACAGATATTGCAGTGGGCCATTAAGATCTTTTAAAACCACGTATCCGGCATTGGGTTTGACTTCCGCACATGGCGAAGGATTTTGATTTTGCTGTTGATTGGGCAAACATTCCTCAAGGACAATCTTACGTAGTGTATCCGACTCTTCAC
>NZ_JCAFWP010000172.1:0-598 GCF_059295135.1 Stenotrophomonas sp. INTA L402-1 | reverse complement strand
GAAGGGCATTGCTTAATGGCATAGACATAATAGTTACCTTTTATGAGTATTTCACTGATGTTTAGAAAAATAGATAAATTTTTCTGTAGTAAAAAGAGAAGTAAACAAATGACATGCATGTTTCTGTTGTAGTGATATCAACTCTACACGGTGATATTAAAGGGTAGGAAACACTCTAAAGTATCAAAAAACGCTCATTTAAAATTATTTGCATGCAATTTAAAAGCATATCTTATTACTAATTGGAATTTGATGTTGCTATATTGAGGTCTATATTAATAATGCCTGTGAATGGTATTTTTGATGTATTTGATATGTTATCAATTTATATTATTTACAAACTAATTGTTTCAAATAATACATGGCTGATTATGCGGAAATAAATAATTTCCCACCGGAATTAAGTAGCAGCGGTGACAAGTATTTTCATCTACGTAACTATTCGGAATATTCAGAATATACTAGCGGTTTTTTTTTGAGTTTGATGATTTTTATCAAATCATGACTTTTTTCCTGAAAAGTCAGTAGATATTCATAGGCAAGTAAGGTTTTATACTTTGCTGACAGGATTCAGGCCTGTCTCAGACTGACATGGATG
>NZ_JCAFWP010000171.1:0-599 GCF_059295135.1 Stenotrophomonas sp. INTA L402-1 | reverse complement strand
ATAAGAGACAGGCTCTAGTGTCTCGGCGACATCACTCATTCTTTTCACTCCTCAGGGGCATTGTTTGCTGCAACGCGCTGACGTTCTCCCACACTTTCCAGCCTTCAGGATGCACATATTCGGCTTTCCCGTTCTGGCTACCGGAAATCTGCGACAGAATAGCCATGCCGTGCGGCTCGACCACCGCCTGATGGAAGAAATCGGCCAGTTTTTGCGGCGTCAGCAGTTTTATCTGGGCCACGATTTTATCACGCGAATCGAAGCGCATATTGCCGCGATCGAAATCTTTACTTAACTTCGATGCTTCTTCGCCGAGCGTTTGCGGTGCCTGCAGCATCTGGGTAATTACCGCCTGCTGGATTTGCGCAAACTCTTCTGGCTTCATCGTCCGCAATTTTGCCTCTGCGGTTGGGAAAAACGCCTTGTAACGCTCCCACAAGAATGAAGGCTGTTTATCATTGCTTTGCAACAGGAAGCCCATGCCCCACTGACGCCCCACGCTCATTGGAAACGCAAACACGGCATAGCCCAACTGTTCTTCGGTACGCAACTGATTGTAGAACCACGGCTGTACGATCTGCCCCAACAGAGAGCTATAG
>NZ_JCAFWP010000170.1:0-581 GCF_059295135.1 Stenotrophomonas sp. INTA L402-1 | reverse complement strand
GGTCTTGCCAGCAAAACGCTCTTCAAACTTGATGCCGATATCTTTGGTCAGAATCACCATATCGGCGCTCGCCACATCTTCCGCAGTCAGTTCATTTTCCAGACCAATCGACCCCTGGGTTTCTACTTTCACGTCCCAGCCTTTCGCTTTCGCGGCACTTTCCAGCGCCTCTGCCGCCATATAAGTATGGGCAACACCAGATGGACACGCGGTTACTGCAATAATTTTCGTCATGGCTCGTTCCTCAATTAATTAATTTCAAAATCCAAATCCAGGTCGTCTTCTTTTTCATCAGTCGAAGACCCATTTTTACGCGCCAGACTTTTCAGCACGTTCACGCAGACTGCCGTCACAACCGCCCCGACAGCCACTGCTGCGATATAACCCAGCTTGCCTTCAACCACCGGCAGCACAATCAGACCACCCCAGCCTGCATAGCACTGTGCACCGACCAGTGCCGCAGTTACCGCACCACAAACTGAACCGACCATGATGGAAGGAATAACACGCAGCGGATCGGCAGCGGCGAAAGGAATCGCCCCTTCAGTAACCCCAACGCACCCTGTCTCTTATACACATCT
>NZ_JCAFWP010000169.1:0-603 GCF_059295135.1 Stenotrophomonas sp. INTA L402-1 | reverse complement strand
GGCGAATATTCCTCGCTCGGCGGTAGAGTGAATGAAGGTACAGAGCATGAAGTCGTCATTCAGGAATCGGTATTTACGCGTCGTGGTGTCGATCGCATTTTGCGTTATGCCTTTGAACTTGCACAAAGCCGCCCACGTAAGACGCTAACTTCTGCCACTAAATCGAACGGTTTAGCCATCAGCATGCCGTACTGGGATGAGCGAGTGGAAGCAATGGCCGAGAATTACCCGGAGATCTGCTGGGACAAGCAGCATATTGATATTCTCTGCGCGCGTTTTGTGATGCAGCCGGAACGCTTCGATGTGGTAGTGGCGTCCAATTTGTTTGGCGATATCCTTTCCGATCTTGGCCCGGCCTGCACCGGCACCATTGGCATTGCCCCATCCGCCAACCTGAATCCGGAACGCACTTTCCCGTCGCTCTTCGAGCCAGTCCACGGTTCCGCGCCGGATATCTACGGGAAAAACATTGCTAACCCTATCGCCACAATTTGGGCCGGTGCAATGATGCTCGATTTTCTCGGCAATGGCGATGAGCGTTTCCAGCAAGCGCATAACGGTATTCTGGCCGCGAGTGAAGAAGTGATTGCTCACGGGCCGAAA
>NZ_JCAFWP010000168.1:0-604 GCF_059295135.1 Stenotrophomonas sp. INTA L402-1 | reverse complement strand
ACCCGGAGCGGTTATGCTAACGATTCAATTTCTCTGTCCTCTGCCTAACGGTCTTCATGCCCGTCCGGCGTGGGACCTTAAAGAACAGTGCAGCCAGTGGCAAAGCGAAATCACCTTCATCAACCATCGCCAGAACGCAAAGGCAGATGCGAAAAGCTCGCTGGCGCTGATTGGCACCGGCACCCTATTTAATGACAGTTGCAGCCTGAACATTAGCGGCAGCGATGAAGAGCAGGCGCGGCGCGTGCTGGAAGAGTACATCCAGGTGCGCTTTATCGACAGCGACAGCGTCCAGCCAACGCAGGCAGAACTGACAGCGCATCCGCTGCCGCGTTCATTAAGCCGTCTGAATCCTGATTTACTGTACGGCAATGTGCTGGCAAGCGGCGTCGGCGTGGGTACACTGACCCTGTTACAAAGCGACAGCCTCGACAGTTATCGGGCAATCCCCGCCAGTGCGCAAGATTCCACCCGGCTGGAGTACAGCCTGGCAACGCTTGCCGAGCAACTGAACCAGCAGCTGCGTGAGCGTGACGGCGAAAGCAAAACTATCCTCAGCGCCCATTTGTCGCTGATTCAGGATGATGAATTTGCAGGCAATATC
>NZ_JCAFWP010000167.1:0-610 GCF_059295135.1 Stenotrophomonas sp. INTA L402-1 | reverse complement strand
ATGTAAACCATATCGTTGCTGAAAGCAGCTTTCGCTTCCGCACGGGTCATGGAGATGGATTGTGCCAGTTCAGCGTCGCCGCGCACTACGCGCATACCGCGACCGCCGCCGCCGCCGGAGGCTTTGATAATCACCGGATAACCAATGCGTTTAGCAATGGCGCGGTTTTTATCCATATCGTCGCCCAGCGGGCCGTCAGAACCCGGTACGCAAGGAACGCCCGCTTTTTTCATCGCCGCGATTGCGGATACTTTGTCGCCCATCAGGCGAATGGTTTCTGCTTTCGGGCCAATGAAGATAAAGCCGGAGCGCTCAACCTGCTCGGCAAAGTTGGCGTTCTCGGAGAGGAAGCCGTAACACGGATGGATTGCTACTGCGCCGGTGATTTCAGCGGCGCTGATGATTGCCGGGATGTTCAGATAACTTTTTACTGACGGAGCAGGGCCGATACAGACCGTTTCATCTGCCAGTAATACGTGTTTTAGATCGCGATCCGCGCTGGAGTGTACAGCGACAGTCTTGATGCCCAGTTCTTTACAGGCACGAAGAATACGCAATGCAATCTCGCCGCGGTTGGCAATAACAATTTTATCCAGCATGTTCGCCTCGT
>NZ_JCAFWP010000166.1:0-614 GCF_059295135.1 Stenotrophomonas sp. INTA L402-1 | reverse complement strand
ATTCTACAGAATTCCAATTAAAATCGTTAGTATCTGGCAATCTACTCTCAATATATGTATAAGCATTACTATACAAATCAAATATAATTCCTTTTTCTATACCAGAAAATTCAAAAGCAGTTACCAAGTTTGCAATCGGTAGGGTTCTATAACTATCCAGTTTAAGATACTCGCATAGATGTCTGAAAATTTCATTTTTTGCCAAATGGTAATCCAGCTCTACTGCCAGCTTTAAAGGCTCTTTATATACACACATATTCATCCAACCATCTGTTGAATAAAGCGTATTAAGTGTAAGTAAGTTAATTTTCAGATCTTGAGATAGATTCAGTCTCTGAATTAAGATAAATAAATTTTCAAAATAAACTTCATAATTACGAGGGAATTTTTTCTTAATTAATGAAGATATAATATTTATTGTAACAAGTTCATCATTACACTTCATAAGATAAAAATACAATAAATTTAAATCACTATCCAATATGTATTCCTTTTTTTCATAATACTAAATAATATCATAAGTACTTGAAGCCTCTATATTTAAAATTTTGTATGAAATATTTAATGATTGATTAATAAGATCAATCGTTTTTTTATAATGATTACTGTAATTA
>NZ_JCAFWP010000165.1:0-617 GCF_059295135.1 Stenotrophomonas sp. INTA L402-1 | reverse complement strand
CTCTGATGCAATTTATCTTTGGTTTCGTTCCACAATGCGGCTTTGGTCAATGCCCACTGCACGCGCTCGTCCATGTCGGCACGGGAGAGCTTCTCAAACAGACGCACACCAAAGGCGATGTTGTCGTAGATGGACATCGGGAACGGCGTCGGTTTCTGGAACACCATGCCCACTTTCGCACGCAGCAGGGCGATATCCTGAGAGTTGGTCAGGATGTTGTCGCCATCGAGCAGAATTTCACCTTCCGCACGCTGTTCCGGGTACAGTTCAAACATTTTATTGAAGGTACGCAGCAGCGTCGATTTACCGCAGCCGGACGGCCCGATAAACGCCGTTACCTGGTTTTTAGCGATATCCAGGTTGATGTTTTTCAGGGCATGGAATTTGCCGTAGTAGAAGTTCAAATTACGAACCTGAATTTTACTCGGGGCAGTTTCAACCATACTCATTGCAATCTTTTCCTCATCGTGCCTGATGCACTTCGCTAATCAGGCTTACCGTAGGCCGGATCAGGCGTTCACGCCGCATCCGGCGAAGTGTTAACCGTGTTTATTCTTCGCAAAAACAACGCGCGCCAGAATGTTCAGCAGCAGTACGCACAGGGTAATGATCAACAC
>NZ_JCAFWP010000164.1:0-617 GCF_059295135.1 Stenotrophomonas sp. INTA L402-1 | reverse complement strand
CCTGTAAGCGCAGAACAAAAGTTAAGACCACGCAGCCGATCACGCCGCCCAGCGGCCAGGCCGGAATAGCGTCAGGCGTCGCGCGAATGTCACGCAGGCTCCACGCCAGAAAAAGGAGCGCCCCCAGGCTGGTTAATGCCGCCAGCCCCGCCAGCGCCATAGCTAAAATAACCTTCCTGCGAACCGGTGTAATCACCTGCCAGAGAGGAAATCGGGACAGCGATTCAGTATTGGATGATTGAGATGACATGGGAGTAACTGAATTTCCTGATGAATTTTTACGGACGCCAAAAACGACAATTCAGGGTGGCGTTCTGAGAATTAATGTGAATAATAACCATTATCAATAACTCATCTACCCCATTCGGTTCTATTTATACCCGCATTGGTCTAAGCCACAGGGAGATAACCAGGTCATGACGGAGTCAGCGCACACGCACTCTGAAATCTCTATTCACCAGTTGGTGGTCGGGAAACCTACAAACAATGGCAATATTCCTGCTCAGTGTGAACTGCTGCGCTGTTCGTTGCAGGAAGGTATGGATATTTTGCTCTGGAGGGGCCATTTTGCGCAGCCTGAGACGTTGCAGCTATACGACGATCTGGGCAGGATTAAC
>NZ_JCAFWP010000163.1:0-617 GCF_059295135.1 Stenotrophomonas sp. INTA L402-1 | reverse complement strand
ATGTGTATAAGAGACAGCGATAATCCTTCCCATTTCTGGCAGGCGGCTGACCAGTTTGAACGTGCGAACGGTTCGACCTATAGGGAACTTGAAATTGCATTACCCCGTGAACTGACACCGGAACAGCGCCTTGAACTGGTGCAGGATTTTGTACGTCAGGAAGCTGGCGAACGGCACGCCTGGAGTTTTGCCATTCACAATCCGAAAGCGAGCATTGACGGCGGCGAACAGCCTCATGCGCATATCATGATGAGTCAGCGTGTGAATGATGGCATTGAACGTACACCGGAACAGTATTTCCGGCGCTATAACGCCAGGTATCCCGAGCGGGGAGGTGCGAAAAAGGATTCCGGAAGCCTGACTCTCACTCAGCAAAAAGAGCAGTTGCGGGAATTGCGAAAACGCTGGGAGGTGAAGCACAACGAACATATGAGAAAGCATGGCTTTGAAAGGGGCTTCATTGACTGCCGGACGCTGAAAGAACAGGGCATTGAACGACGTCCCGAAGTGCATCTGGGTTTTGAAGCTGCCGGACGGCTTGATGATGCCCAGCGTCATGACATCATGCAAAAACGGTCTGAACCGGACTATTCCCGCCATCTTGAACAGGCGCGAAC
>NZ_JCAFWP010000162.1:0-619 GCF_059295135.1 Stenotrophomonas sp. INTA L402-1 | reverse complement strand
CCGTGTTGATAGTGTCTTCGGTGTCAAACTGCGTCTTATAATCCAGCTGAATATTCTCTGGGTTATACATCGCGCTCATGCTGCCCGCAGGGATTTTCCCTTCGCGATCTTTCCAAGCGTTGAGGGTCAGCTTTGACAGCCCCCGTTCAAGTAAGCTCACTGACGCCCCCTTTCAAGCAGCTGTTCCAGCACCTCTTGTTTAATCCTCTCCACCCACCGCTCGTCGTCCCACTCACGGTGCTGCGCAAACGGCAAGGACGGAGCAGGAGGGGCCGGCTCGGTAACCTCAACCTGGACGATCAACTCACGAATTTCGACGGTCATAGTTTTATCCCCAGCATGCGCATATCCTGGTAGCGCAGCTCAAGTGTGTTGATGAGCACCTGGTTACTGCCGGCATCCAAATCGCCCATCTGCCAGCGCACCGGCAGGGCATGGCTCAGCGTCCAAGTGGTCACCGGTAATGAAAGCTCGTTCAGCAACATGATCACCACGTTGGCCCACTGCGTGCTTTCCCGGCGTAACACGCGGTCAAACTGCAACGTCAGGGGGGAGGCATTCATCACGCCTCGCTCCAGCACCAGGCTACCGTGATCCATCTGCTCGGCCAGCCAGAGGT
>NZ_JCAFWP010000161.1:0-622 GCF_059295135.1 Stenotrophomonas sp. INTA L402-1 | reverse complement strand
GCTCGGGAGAGGCATGTCAGGATCCAACACTGCAATCAGCCGTCGTCGTTTACTGCAAGGCGCGGGTGCCATGTGGCTATTGAGCGTAAGTCAGGTCAGCCTGGCTGCGGTCAGCCAGGTCGTGGCGGTGCGCGTCTGGCCTGCGTCCAGCTACACCCGCGTGACGGTAGAATCTAATCGTCAGCTGAAATATAAGCAGTTCGCGTTGAGTAATCCTGAACGCGTGGTGGTGGATATCGAAGATGTAAACCTGAACTCGGTGCTCAAGGGGATGGCTGCGCAAATCCGCGCTGACGACCCGTTCATCAAGTCGGCGCGCGTCGGGCAATTTGACCCGCAAACCGTACGTATGGTTTTTGAATTAAAGCAAAACGTAAAACCGCAGCTGTTTGCCCTTGCGCCGGTCGCCGGGTTTAAAGAGCGTCTGGTGATGGACCTCTATCCGGCCAATGCACAGGATATGCAGGACCCGCTGCTGGCGCTGCTGGAGGATTACAACAAACGCGACCTCGAAAAGCAGGTGCCGCCAGCGCAAAGTGGTCCACAACCGGGTAAAGCAGGGCGCTGTCTCTTCTACACCTCTCCGAGCGCCCGCGACCCGAGAGGGTCTCGTGTGCCGGGG
>NZ_JCAFWP010000160.1:0-622 GCF_059295135.1 Stenotrophomonas sp. INTA L402-1 | reverse complement strand
AGGGCCTGGCAAGCGCCGTTGTGGAAGGCGTTGGTGGAATATACCCATCAACTCGGGCAACCGCGCTGGCACCGCGCCAATCTCTATCAGCGCTTTATCGAAACGCTGGAGTCCGCGACGACCTGCCCGCCGGGGCTACCTTCGCGCGTCTTTATATGCGGTATTTCCGCGTTACCGCCTGTTTATCTCCAGGCGCTACAGGCGCTGGGTAAACATATTGAAATCCATCTCCTGTTTACCAACCCCTGCCGTTATTACTGGGGCGACATTAAAGATCCTGCTTATCTGGCGAAACTGCTGACTCGCCAGCGCCGACACAGTTTTGAAGATCGCGAATTACCGCTATTTCGCGACAGCGAAAATGCCGGGCAGCTCTTTAACAGCGATGGTGAACAGGATGTCGGCAACCCGCTGCTGGCTTCATGGGGTAAGCTTGGGCGCGACTACATTTATCTCCTTTCTGACCTGGAGAGCAGCCAGGAGCTGGACGCCTTTGTCGATGTCACGCCAGATAACCTGCTGCATAACATTCAGTCTGACATTCTGGAACTGGAAAACCGCGCCGTTGCTGGTGTGAACATCGAAGAGTTTTCCCGTAGCGATAACAAACGCCCGCTTGATC
>NZ_JCAFWP010000159.1:0-627 GCF_059295135.1 Stenotrophomonas sp. INTA L402-1 | reverse complement strand
GGCGACAGGTTAGTTCGATGTATGACGATTTACACGCAGGGCGTAATTTGGGGCAATTACATGTAGTTATTAATCCGAGCTTTTTCTCCTCCAGCGAATTATTCAGTCAACATCTTAGCCAGACCATGCGCGAATTAAATGCCATTACCCCCGCGCCCGGTTTTAATCAGGTTTATTATCCCGGGCAAGATCAGGATATTAAACAACGCAAAGCCGCCGTCGAAGGCATCGAAATTGTTGATGATATTTACCAGTATTTGATTTCCGACGCGCTTTATAACACGTAATTAGAAACGAAAAATCCCTTTGCTGAATAATTATTGAGACAGGACTTTCTTATGATTTCACATTTCCGTCAAGCTATAGAATAATAGATTCCGTGGCTTTCCTCTTTTGGCGCTGTACCAACCGGCGGTTTGACCCGTTTACTTTATTCGCCGGAATGGCTGGAAACCCAGCAGCAATTTAAAAAAAGAATGGCAGCAAGCGGGCTGGAAACACGTTTCGATGAAGTGGGGAATTTATACGGTCGCCTGAATGGCACCGAATATCCACAGGAAGTGGTTCTGAGCGGTTCGCATATCGATACCGTGGTTAACGGCGGTAACCTTGACGGGCAATTCGGCG
>NZ_JCAFWP010000158.1:0-627 GCF_059295135.1 Stenotrophomonas sp. INTA L402-1 | reverse complement strand
CTTCAGGAGGAGATATTTAACATCATTGCCGCCTGGGTGCGATTTTTCACTTCCAGACGGCGATACAGGGATTCCAGATGCGCTTTTACCGTTCCGGTACTGATATTCAGCGCCCTGCCGATCTCCTTATTTGATTCGCCCGCCGCTAACATGGTTAAAATCTCCCGCTGGCGGGCGCTTAACGATTTGAGATCTTTAATGTCCTTTTCCGGCGTCGTTCGCCAGTCTCCCGGCAGAAACATCATCCCCATCGCCGCACTATTTACCGCCAACGCAAATGTCTCAACGGTTGAATCACGAGGCACAATGGCCAGCACATTAAAATGGATAACTTCCTGTAACCACCGTTTGTTGCAATCCGTCGCCGTGATTAACACCTTAACCTCAGGAAATTGCACCACGGTTTTTTGCAGCAACCAGTAGCAAAACTCACCATCCTGATCGCCATCGAGCATCACTAAGGCTTCAGGGTAACTTTCCAGCTTTTGCCATAACTCGTCTGCCTGACTGGCCCCCTGAATACTCACTCCTGGAATACGTTGCTGTAAACTGATTTTCATTCCATGAATAAATATTGACTGCCTGTCAAACATGACTATTTGCATAACTGAATCTCCACCTGAATCT
>NZ_JCAFWP010000157.1:0-630 GCF_059295135.1 Stenotrophomonas sp. INTA L402-1 | reverse complement strand
AAAGAAGTGTTGAAACAGCACTTCGAAAAATCGGATAAGGAACAGTGGGGATGGAACATTGTCGAGTTCTACCTGGGCAACATTAGCGAACAAACGTTAATGGAAAGGCTCAAGGCGGACGCAACGGATAACACCTCGCTCGCTGAGCATCTCAGTGAAACCAACTTCTATTTAGGTAAGTACTACCTAAGTCTGGGGGATTTGGACAGCGCCACGGCACTGTTCAAACTGGCGGTTGCCAACAACGTTCATAACTTTGTTGAGCACCGATACGCATTGTTGGAATTATCGCTCCTGGGCCAGGACCAAGATGACCTGGCAGAATCGGACCAGCAATAGCTGACGTACACATCAGCCCGTAATCTTTTTTGATTGCCATCACCTTAACGGGTGAGGGCGTTGTTGTTCGTTAATACACCTACTTTGAGCCGGTTCACACTTTTCAATGAAAATTGCTGATCAATTTCATGATGAGTTATGTAGACTGGCCGCCATTAATTTTGAGGCACACGTACTACATGGCTGAATTCGAAACCACTTTTGCAGATCTGGGCCTGAAGGCTCCTATCCTTGAAGCCCTTAACGATCTGGGTTACGAAAAACCATCTCCAATTCAGGCAGAGTGTATTC
>NZ_JCAFWP010000156.1:0-633 GCF_059295135.1 Stenotrophomonas sp. INTA L402-1 | reverse complement strand
CCAGACACGGTCCTCATCGACGGCAACGGCATCAGTCGCTATCGCCATGCGGGCGATCTCAATCCTCGCGTCTGGGAAGAAGAGATCAAGCCGCTGTGGGAGAAATACAGTAAGGAGGCCGCACAATGAGGTTTTTATTGGGCGTGCTGATGCTGATGATCTCCGGCTCAGCGCTGGCGACCATCGACGTGTTGCAGTTTAAGGATGAAGCGCAGGAGCAGCAGTTCCGCCAACTCACTGAAGAACTGCGCTGCCCGAAATGCCAGAACAACAGCATTGCCGATTCCAACGCCATCATCGCGGCGGATATGCGTACCAAAGTGTATGAATTGATGATGCAAGGGCAAAGCAAACAGAAAATCATTGATTATATGGTGGATCGATATGTCAATTTCGTCACCTATAAACCGCCGGTGACGCCGGCAACGCTGATCCTGTGGCTAGGGCCGTTGATGTTTGTGCTGATTGGCTGCGCGGTGGTGATTATGCGCAGCCGTCGTCGAGGCGGCGTCGGGAGAAATGATCAATTCTCCGAGCAGGAGCAACGGCGTCTGGCGGCGCTGCTGAAAGAGACTGACAGGAAGAAACCCTAATGGCTTTTTGGCTGATTATAATTGCACTACTGATCGGCGC
>NZ_JCAFWP010000155.1:0-635 GCF_059295135.1 Stenotrophomonas sp. INTA L402-1 | reverse complement strand
ATACCAAACCCAACCACACAAGCCCAAAATTACGCATAACCACAACAGCGAGGAATATTTACGGATAAACGGCACGATGTAATTCAAAATGCGGGCCATCATAAAAACGTTCATCTTCACTTTTCCCATTACCGTTCCAATCTCCACCCCAGCGAATGGTGACATTTAATTCTTTGGCCGCTCGAAACATTGCCTTCGCAATTTCCTTAAATTTATTCCGTTCTGACCAAGGGATTTTTCCTTCAACCAGCGGGGCTAAATCCACCGCGTGACCGGTTAAATGACGGCTATTCATTGTTTTAGTTGCCCCTTGCTTAAAGAGTTGGGCTTGGCGTGCTTTTGTTCTCACTCCTTCAATCACCGCAAAATCTACCGTGCTATATTCAAGGGCTTTGTTTACTACGAGAATTAAATCTGAATGCACTCCCGAGAGTCGCTTTTTACTCATTGTTGATAGTTTAAAATTACTCATTTTTTATACCAGCTTTACTTTTAAAAAAACCTAGTAAAAGTTGCCTTACCGCACTCGTTCCAGCCAACCCTATCGCAGCTCCAGCAGGCGTTATTAAAGAAATATCAAAATGAAAGTGCATTAATACTGGTTGCATAACCCCAGCAATTAAACTACATAACAG
>NZ_JCAFWP010000154.1:0-636 GCF_059295135.1 Stenotrophomonas sp. INTA L402-1 | reverse complement strand
TGTTAGCACGGCCCAGAGCGGCGTCCGCTTCTTTACCGGTCAGGTTTTTATCAACCAGATCAACCAGGAACAGGTGGTTATCAGTGCCGCCGGAAACCACTTTGTAGCCGCGTTCCAGGAACACTTCTACCATCGCTTTAGCGTTTTTAGCGACCTGCTGCTGGTACGTTTTGAACTCAGGCTCCATCGCTTCTTTCAGAGCAACCGCTTTACCGGCGATTACGTGCATCAACGGACCGCCCTGACCACCAGGGAAAACGGCAGAGTTCAGTTTTTTGTACAGCTCTTCGCTACCACCTTTCGCCAGGATCAGGCCGCCGCGCGGACCCGCCAGGGTTTTGTGAGTGGTGGTAGTAACAACGTGAGCATGAGGAACCGGGTTCGGGTAGACGCCAGCAGCAACCAGGCCCGCAACGTGCGCCATATCAACGAACAGGTAAGCACCGATGCTGTCAGCGATTTCACGCATTTTCGCCCAGTCAACCACGCCGGAATATGCAGAGAAACCACCGATAATCATTTTCGGTTTGTGTTCTTTGGCTTGTTTTTCCAGATCGGCGTAGTCGATATGACCGGTAGCATCGATACCGTAAGGAACGATGTTGTACAGTTTACCGGAGAAGTTAACCGGAGAAC
>NZ_JCAFWP010000153.1:0-638 GCF_059295135.1 Stenotrophomonas sp. INTA L402-1 | reverse complement strand
CTTTTAAGCAAATTGGCTATATGTTGTTGATTTGCAAGGGTGATTTTTATTCAGGATCGCATTTACATCTGATACAACCCAATAATTCGTGTATCAGAGTTTAAACAGAGTTGTTTGCCACCATCTCAAATCTGTCGTGGATAAATCCTCCGTAGCCTTTACACTTAGGTAGCAATAAAGGCACACAGATGCAGCAAAGGAATAAATCATGGGATCTGATGCGAAAAACTTGATGAGCGACGGGAACGTGCAAATTGTTAAGACCGGCGAGGTCATTGGCGCGACGCAACTTACTGAAGGCGAGTTGATTGTTGAAGCTGGCGGAAGAGCCGAAAATACCGTGGTCACGGGGGCTGGCTGGTTGAAAGTGGCAACCGGTGGGATCGCCAAATGCACACAGTACGGCAACAATGGCACGCTATCGGTCAGCGACGGTGCCATTGCCACAGATATTGTTCAGTCCGAGGGAGGCGCAATTAGTCTCTCTACGCTCGCTACGGTTAATGGCCGCCATCCCGAAGGTGAATTCAGCGTTGATAAAGGTTATGCCTGCGGTTTGTTGCTGGAAAATGGCGGTAACCTGCGTGTACTGGAAGGCCATCGCGCGGAAAAAATTATTCTCGATCAAGAGGGTGGCC
>NZ_JCAFWP010000152.1:0-640 GCF_059295135.1 Stenotrophomonas sp. INTA L402-1 | reverse complement strand
GAGGAGGTGTGTGTCAGGTTCATATATCCGACCAAGCTGCCGGCATCATCCCGGACCGTGCCGGCGCGGGAGCCGTCATCATCCTTAACATCAACGGAAGAATGGCCTGCAGCACCATACACTCCTGTCGTCAGAGACATACCGGCGACCACTGTTCTGAGCAGGTCACCCTCCAGACGGACGAAGCCATAGCTGCCGCTGCTTTCCGGCGTGGCCCCACGGGCAATACCGCCGTTGTTATCGTGACCGAGATGGCCGCCCTGAATGCTGAGACGGACGCTGTTATTTTCACCGTTTACACCGGTCTGATGGCTGCGGGAGCCTGCCAGAATCCGGTCATAGTCCATTGCCTGTGTCAGCATGGATGTATACAGGGGGACTTCAGCACGATAAGCATTTTCACTGCGCAGGTACCAGTCTTCATCGCTGTCACGGTTCAGGGTGTAGTTAAAGGCGCCGGCCTGAAGCGGGCGACTCAGGGCAAACGCACCTTCTTCTGTGGTGGCGCCATTCTGTGCATCCACAACCCGGATACCCTGTCCGGAGGTTGCCACCCCGAGGTTACTGTTTCCGACATTTGTAAACGCAAGCCAGGTTTTGCCGGTTGCCTGACCACCATTAATCACCAGCTGGTCAGAGG
>NZ_JCAFWP010000151.1:0-640 GCF_059295135.1 Stenotrophomonas sp. INTA L402-1 | reverse complement strand
ACACAGAAAGTATACGTGTTCCGCGCAAAACGCGCAATTTCGGCACGAATTTTGACGTATTTAGTGCATAGTTGAGTATCGATCACAGTTTGCGTTTTGTCCAAATATTACTGTTTATTTATACAGTAAACTTCTATAATATCACTGTACGCAATGTGTTATGCGGGGGCCGCATCGTTACCCGGCGCACTAAGTCCTGGCTGAAACGGGTGGTGCCGTCAGCGCCTTAACCCCGCGTGAGCACACTGTGTTATGTCAACGAGCACAACGTTTCTCCTTGAGATACCGCGTGCACAACAGCTGGCAACAGGCAGCGGAAAGGTACGTCAGCTGGCAGTGCTCCTGAACCACAGGAGACGCGTATGAGCCTGGTGGATATCGCCATTCTTATCCTCAAACTCATTGTTGCAGCACTGCAACTGCTTGATGCTGTTCTGAAATACCTGAAGTAATTCAGATTCAAGTCGCACCAAAGGGGAGCGGGAAACCGCTCCCCTTTTATATTTAGCGTGCGGGTTGGTGTCGGATGCGATGCTGACGCATCTTATCCGCCCTACCATCTCTCCCGGCAACATTTATTGCCGCTTTTGTTTACATATTCTGCCGCTAAACAATTCCCCATTCCTGGCGTATATCTGGC
>NZ_JCAFWP010000150.1:0-644 GCF_059295135.1 Stenotrophomonas sp. INTA L402-1 | reverse complement strand
CAGGGTACGCTGCTGGATATCGACCACGGTACCTATCCGTACGTTACCTCGTCCAACACCACTGCCGGTGGCGTAGCGACCGGTTCCGGCATTGGTCCGCGTTACGTGGACTACGTGCTCGGTATCGTGAAAGCCTACTCAACCCGCGTTGGCGCTGGCCCGTTCCCAACCGAACTGTTCGACGACACCGGCGAGTTCCTGTGCAAGCAGGGTAACGAGTTCGGCGCGACCACCGGTCGCCGTCGTCGTACCGGTTGGCTGGATGCGGTTGCGGTACGCCGCGCGGTGCAGATCAACTCGCTGTCCGGCTTCTGTCTGACCAAGCTGGATGTTCTGGACGGCCTGAAAGAGATTAAAATCTGCGTAGGCTATCGCCTGCCGAACGGCACCGAAGTGGATACGACTCCGCTGGCTGCTGAGGGCTGGGAAGGTCTTGAGCCGATTTACGAAACGATGCCAGGCTGGTCTGAAAGCACGTTTGGCGTGAAAGATCACAGCAAACTGCCGCAGGCTGCGCTGAACTACATCAAACGTATCGAAGAAATTACTGGTGTGCCGATTGATATCATTTCTACCGGCCCAGATCGTAGCGAAACGATGGTGCTGCGCGATCCGTTCGACGCTTGATTTTGCCACCCTTAATG
>NZ_JCAFWP010000149.1:0-645 GCF_059295135.1 Stenotrophomonas sp. INTA L402-1 | reverse complement strand
AAACTAAAAAACCCGCCGCAAAGCCTGAAAGAGCTTGTTGAGAGCGATCAAAACTGGCGGGTGATTTATCAGGATCCGCGCACCAGTACGCCGGGGCTGGGCCTGCTGTTGTGGATGCAAAAAGTCTATGGCGATGACGCCCCACAAGCCTGGCAGAAACTGGCGAAGAAAACGGTCACGGTCACCAAAGGCTGGAGCGAAGCCTACGGCCTGTTTTTAAAAGGTGAAAGCGATCTGGTACTGAGTTACACCACCTCTCCAGCTTATCACATTCTCGAAGAGAAGAAAGATAACTACGCCACCGCGAACTTCAGCGAAGGTCACTATTTGCAAGTGGAAGTCGCCGCCCGCACCGCTGCCAGCAAGCAGCCAGAGCTGGCGCAAAAATTCCTCCAGTTTATGGTTTCTCCGGCTTTCCAGAATGCGATCCCAACCGGCAACTGGATGTATCCGGTGGCAAATGTCACGCTGCCTGCCGGGTTTGAACAATTGACCAAACCGGCAACCACGCTGGAGTTCACTCCAGCCGAAGTGGCGGCACAACGTCAGGCATGGATTAGCGAATGGCAACGCGCCGTCAGCCGTTAATTCCCGGCTGGTTAATTCCAGGTGTAAGCGCCGCTACGCTTGTGGTGGCGGTTGCGC
>NZ_JCAFWP010000148.1:0-645 GCF_059295135.1 Stenotrophomonas sp. INTA L402-1 | reverse complement strand
ATGTAACAAGTTCAGTGCTTTAATTATTTCATCGTAAGGCACATCTTTTGCGCCACCGATCAGAAAGACCGTTTTCGGGTTGGCCTTGAAACGGCTGGACACTTCCGCCACCACCTGCTCTGGTGGTAAACGCTCCAGGCGATCTTTCTCAACCACCACGGTGTACTGACCAATACCAGACACTTCAACAATCACTGGCGGATTATCGTTACTGCTCACCGCCTGTGATTCAGTAGCGTCTGGCAGATCGACCTCCACGCTCTGGGTGATGATGGGCGCTGTCGCCATAAAGATCAGCAACAGCACCAGCAGTACGTCCAGCAACGGTACAATGTTGATTTCGGACTTGAGATCGCGACGACCTCGTCCACGCGCTCTGGCCATGGCTTACCCCTTGTTGCTCTCGCTAACGGTAAACGCCTGGCGGTGCAGAATCGCGGTAAACTCTTCCATAAAGTTGTCGTAATTCAGTTCCAGTTTGTTTACGCGCTGGTTGAGACGGTTATAAGCCATTACCGCCGGAATTGCGGCGAACAGACCAATTGCCGTCGCAATCAACGCTTCGGCGATGCCCGGTGCAACCATTTGCAGTGTTGCTTGTTTTACCGCCCCGAGGGCGATAAAGGCGTGCATGATCCCCCAGAC
>NZ_JCAFWP010000147.1:0-647 GCF_059295135.1 Stenotrophomonas sp. INTA L402-1 | reverse complement strand
GTCAGGCATTCTGCGGTTGTCGTTGCCAAAATTCGGTTACTCCTTTACGAACGTTTTCGATATCGCTTTGCGTACCCATGAGTTCAAAACGGTACAGCCACGGCACGCCGCATTTCCGGGCAATCACATCTCCGGCGCGGCCATACGCCTCACCAAAGTTGCGATTACCAGAAGCAATAACGCCGCGAAGCAACGCCCGGTTGTGCTCGTCGTTTAAAAAGCGAATTACCTGTCGTGGCACCGCGCCAGCCGTACCGCCGCCGCCGTAAGAGGGCACGATCAGGATGTAAGGCTCGTCTACCTGAATCCGTTCCCGCTCATTGAGCGGGATGCGCACCGCGGGCAGCCTTAAACGTTCGATAAAACGCTGCGTATTTTCGGAGCTGCTGGAAAAGTAGACGAGCTGGCTCATGCACTGGCAGCGTGTGGCGCTGGATGCAGACGATTGATCATGTCCGGGCGGAAACCAGACCAGCTAAGATCGCCTGCAATCACAACCGGCAACTGACGAAAGCCCTGAGCACGCAGCGCTTCTGCCGCTTCAGGAACGCGATCGACATTAATCATTTCAAAGTCAAAGCCCCGGTTTTCCATCGCCCGTTTGGTGGCGTGGCACTGAACGCAATCGTTACGAGTGTAAATAGTAA
>NZ_JCAFWP010000146.1:0-649 GCF_059295135.1 Stenotrophomonas sp. INTA L402-1 | reverse complement strand
CCCGCGTAGTCACGGGCGGCACGCAAAGTGCATTTATAAGAACCCGTACATCGCGGCGAAGATCCAGCCGAAGACGCACGATACGCTCACACCAATCAACCCCGGCAGAATAAAGCTGTGGTTGATGACGAAGCGACCGATGTGGGTGGTGCCGGAACGGTCAAACTGAATCGCTGCCAGATCGCTCGGATAAGTCGGCAGGATGTAATAACCGTAGCAAGCCGGTGCTGAAGCCACGATGTATGCCGGATCAACGCCGATCGCCAGCGCGACCGGAACAATCGCCGCCAGCGCCGCAGCCTGAGAGTTTACAAACTTGGAAACCAGCAGCAGAACAATGGCATAGGCCCACGGATACTCTTTCACCATTTCACCCAGTACGCCCTGAATTTCAGACATATGCGCACCGAACATGGTTTCAGCCATCCATGCGATACCGTACACCGCCACGATGGCGATCATACCGGAACGGAAGACTTCGTTTTTTGAGATAGACGCGGGATTGGTTTTGGTCAGGATAATAATCAGCGCCCCGGTAAGCAGCATAAACATCTGAATAACCAGTACCATCGACAGCGGTTTGCCACCGAAGGATGGACGCAGGTCCGAATCAGCACCAAGAAGTGCGACTACAGCGATTGCCCCGAGG
>NZ_JCAFWP010000145.1:0-649 GCF_059295135.1 Stenotrophomonas sp. INTA L402-1 | reverse complement strand
GACGAACATTCCAGATCCTCCCGCGAGTTGTAGTGCTAATATTCGCCGGATCTAGAAATATACACAGCCTGTTTTAAGGCTACGCCTTTTGCTCCAGTTTTAACTGTACAATGGGAGCTTGCCATCTGCCGTTAAGCCCTCCGCAGGAGCGCACTGTTTCTCGACGAAGGAGAGAAACGTCTAAGTGCGCATCCCTGAATTAATCAGGGATGATTTTAAGGTCTCACACGCAGGCAGACAAGGTGATATTATGCACAATAACAACTCACATTAACGGCAAAAGTGCAGAGGTAAGAATGACAAATCGTGAAGAGTGGTTAAGTGCAAAAATTGCCTATATCAACGGACTGAAATCACCGTCAGAGCAGCAAAGATTACTTGTGTTACTGGCAGAGAAAAAAAACCGAACAACGACGGATGAAAAAACGTTGTCCGCACTGATACGGGCAGAAAAAACCGCAGAGAAAGCAGCCGCAGCAAAAGCCAGGGTAACGGCAATAATAGCGGCAGAACGGAAGGCAGCCGCAAGGGCGGAACGAAAGGCGCGGGATCATGAACTCTACAAGGCCGCAGGCCTCATGATTGTGGCAGGACTGGTGGACAGCAAAACCGGAAAACCAAAGTTTAGTGCTGCCGAACTGGTAGGCGC
>NZ_JCAFWP010000144.1:0-651 GCF_059295135.1 Stenotrophomonas sp. INTA L402-1 | reverse complement strand
ATCCTGCTTATCCTCGTGCGGTTTCTCACGTAGTCTATAATTTCCTTTTTAAGCCCACAGGAGAGCAACAATGACAATCCATAAGAAAGGTCAGGCACACTGGGAAGGCGATATCAAACGCGGGAAGGGAACTGTATCCACCGAGAGCGGCGTGCTGAACCAACAGCCGTATGGATTTAACACGCGTTTTGAAGGCGAAAAAGGAACCAACCCTGAAGAACTGATTGGCGCAGCGCATGCCGCATGTTTCTCAATGGCGCTTTCATTAATGCTGGGGGAAGCGGGATTCACGCCAACATCGATTGATACCACCGCCGATGTGTCGCTGGATAAAGTGGATGCAGGTTTTGCGATTACTAAAATCGCACTGAAGAGCGAAGTTGCGGTGCCGGGTATTGTTGCCTCTACTTTTGACGGCATTATCCAGAAAGCAAAAGCAGGATGCCCGGTTTCTCAGGTACTGAAAGCTGAAATTACGCTGGATTACCAGTTGAAATCGTAAAGCGTTGCCGAATGACGCGTCAGGCGCGTGATTGCCTGATGCGTTGTTAGCATCTCTACAGCGCCCGCCAGCACCGGATCTCACGTCCGTCCTCCCTTATTGCTAATGATTGCCGGACTTCACATCCGTGGGTTGCCAGAGGGCAGCGT
>NZ_JCAFWP010000143.1:0-651 GCF_059295135.1 Stenotrophomonas sp. INTA L402-1 | reverse complement strand
GTCATATCTTTAGCGGATTCATTGGCTGCCAGCGCAGATTGTGCGTTCACCAGTGACAAAGCCGCTACAGCGCCCATAAAAATAAACGCTTTACGGAGAGATGCAATGTTCATTTTGTAACCCATTCAATATAGAGATTATATACAAACAGGAGGAATAGCTGCTTTTAAAGAAGATATTCCGGCCTGTTCAATATGCAAGGAAATACGATGTAACGCATTCCCGGAATTACATATCTTTCTTAATTTTGTCCCATTCGCCTTTAACTTTATCTTTAAAGTTGGCTTGTTTATCCTGAGTACAAGCCTGAACGATAGCTGGGGTTACGGTTGCAATACCCTGAACATCTAAAACCGCATCTTCTGGTTTATCTTTGTTGTTCAGCGCTTCAGCAAAACCAACTGCAGTTGGCTGGAAGGATTCGTCCACAGCCAAGAAATCTTCACAGGTCCAGGAGTTGACCGGTTTTTTGTTATCGGCTGCTTTTTGCGCATCCGCTGCATTGCTCACAACTGGCAGAAGAAGCAGACCACCAAGAATAACGCCTAATACTTTTTTCATCGTAATATCCTCAACTATAAAGTGAAAGAGCCGTCACGAATCAATTTCGACACTGAGGTTATAACCTGGTTTTCTGTATATGTCATGTTG
>NZ_JCAFWP010000142.1:0-613 GCF_059295135.1 Stenotrophomonas sp. INTA L402-1 | reverse complement strand
GCATATTAGGATGGCGAATCGTCCAGATCGCCATCACGCTACTGCCAACCAGCGCCCAGGAGCGCAGACTTAGCAGCATATTCCAGCGACGATCGTAAGCGCCTGTTGCCTCCAGCCATTCACGACGACTGGCAGAAAGATCCAGCCGTTGTTGCTGGATCTGGCTAAGCAGTTGCGCCTTACGTCGTTCACGTTCGACTTTACTGCTCACGGGACTCCTCCTCGAGCAGCTGCCGATCGTTTGCCAGCTCATGGCGTGTATGGCGCAGCAAGGTGGATTTACGCGATTTACGTAACGTCCAGATACCGCCAATCAGTGCCAGTAGCAGCAACACCACGGTGGTGGCAATCATCGCATTCAGGCGATATTGCGGATCAACCGCCCAAATAATCAGCACCATCAGGCTCATAAGACCAAATGCAGCGAAAAGCATCGTCAGGCCCAGCATCAGTAAAAGTTGAAAGAGATTCGCTTTTTCCTCTTCCAGCTCCACCACCGCCAGCCGCAGACGACCAACCACCCTTACAACCCTGATGGAAACAACACGCCCCCCGCCCCCCCCCACCCTTGTCCCGGGCCCCCCCCCCCACACCGCCCCACCCCCCTTTTTTT
>NZ_JCAFWP010000141.1:0-654 GCF_059295135.1 Stenotrophomonas sp. INTA L402-1 | reverse complement strand
TCGCGGGAGACGTCATAAGAACTGTTCAGCAGTTCCGTTGCCTGTACATGGCCCGCCAGCAGCAGAGAAGCGACCAGCGCGAGTGAGTTCTTTTTCAGTAAGTTAACGGCCATTGCGCACCCTTATAAATTTAATGACTTTCTAATAGCCATCATATTTATAACGGACGTGAAAGGAGTAACTGTTTTATATACCGTTTGGTGATTTGTAAGTTGAAAAGGGAATAAGACGAAATCCTCCCCACAAATGCAGGGAGGAAACAGAGGTGAATCAGATGCCGACGCTAACCGTCTCCGGCAGTGTGCTGCCGCCATCAATCACATTCTGTGTACCGGTTAAATAACTTGATTCATCCGATGCGAGGAAGGCTGCCAGTTCGCCGACTTCCAGCGGATCGGCGAGGCGACGCATCGGGATTGCTTTTGCCATTTCAGTCAGCACCGATTCTGGATCTTCCGGGTTCGACTGGCGGGCAATGCTTTCCGCCATTGGCGTGCGTACGTATCCCGGGCAGATGGCGTTAACGCGAATACCAGACTGCGCGTACTCCACCGCCAGCGATTTAGTCAGGCCAACAATCGCCGCTTTCGTTAAGGCATACGCCGTTTCACCCGGATCGGCCACCATATCGCCAGTGACTGAAGACATCATCAC
>NZ_JCAFWP010000140.1:0-656 GCF_059295135.1 Stenotrophomonas sp. INTA L402-1 | reverse complement strand
CCTCTACGCCCTGCCGTACAACCTGTACAAAGAGCACGGCATCCGTCGTTACGGCGCGCACGGCACCAGCCACTTCTATGTAACCCAGGAAGCGGCAAAAATGCTGAACAAACCGGTAGAAGAACTGAACTTCATCACCTGCCACCTGGGCAACGGTGGTTCCGTTTCTGCTATCCGCAACGGTAAATGCGTTGACACCTCTATGGGCCTGACCCCGCTGGAAGGTCTGGTCATGGGTACCCGTTCTGGTGATATCGATCCGGCGATCATCTTCCACCTGCACGACACCCTGGGCATGAGCGTTGACGCAATCAACAAACTGCTGACCAAAGAGTCTGGCCTGCTGGGTCTGACCGAAGTGACCAGCGACTGCCGCTATGTTGAAGACAACTACGCGACGAAAGAAGACGCGAAGCGCGCAATGGACGTTTACTGCCACCGCCTGGCGAAATACATCGGTGCCTACACTGCGCTGATGGATGGTCGTCTGGACGCTGTTGTATTCACCGGTGGTATCGGTGAAAATGCCGCGATGGTTCGTGAGCTGTCTCTGGGCAAACTGGGCGTGCTGGGCTTTGAAGTTGATCATGAACGCAACCTGGCTGCACGTTTCGGCAAATCTGGTTTCATCAACAAAGAAGGTACCCGTCCTGCGC
>NZ_JCAFWP010000139.1:0-658 GCF_059295135.1 Stenotrophomonas sp. INTA L402-1 | reverse complement strand
ATTGTGGCGTGGATGCTGCTGGCGGGTAACTGGGCGATTTTACCGGGTGTCTGGCAATGGGCGGTGGGGCGTTTTGTCCCGACATTGATTCTGGTGATGATGCTTATCGATCTTGGTGCGTTTGTTGGCACACAAGGCGAAAATAAATATGGTAAAGATACCCAGGATGTGAAGTATAAAGCCGACAATAAATCAAGTAATTAACCTTTAATATATCTCTTACTGCTATTTTTTTCCGGGATTGTTATTTCCACGATGCAAATGACAATACCCGGAAAATCCTTCTGAACTCTTCACATTAAGCAATATCAAAAAAAATGGTAATCCATAAGATCATTACTTGTTTGTTCTTCCCTTAACGGCGCATTATTCTTAAGTCGTAATCGACAGAGAGGAGAATATACAGAGGTGCCCTATGAAAGATGTCGTAGATAAATGCAGTACTAAAGGATGTGCGATTGATATCGGTACGGTGATTGATAACGACAACTGTACCAGTAAGTTTACGCGCTATTTTGCCACCCGCGAAGACGCAGAGTCCTTTATGACCAAACTGAAAGAGCTTGCCGCCGCTGCATCCTCTGCAGATGAAGGGGCCAGCGTAGCCTATAAGAGTCAGGATCTGGAAGGGCAAGTTGAGCTTGAGGCGGCCTTCACC
>NZ_JCAFWP010000138.1:0-659 GCF_059295135.1 Stenotrophomonas sp. INTA L402-1 | reverse complement strand
CGCCAGTTTCATGTAAGATCTTGCCAAACATAGCTCCCAGGGCGACAACCACCGCCAGGAAGCCGAGGGTGCCTCCCATCCCTTTTTCCATCGTCGCTGCGATTTTATCGAGCGGCATACCGGAAAAAAGGCCAGCCCCCATGGACACCACCATCAAAGCCAGGAAAGCGTGCATACGCGCCTTCATGACTAAAAACAGCAGCAGTAAAACAGACCCTACTGCTGTTAAAACAAGCGTTAATGTAGTCACTACTTATTTGCCTTTTTTAATAACCTCAATGGTGCTTGCCACAACACCTTCCAGCGGTTGATCGATATCCACCACCAGTACATCGGTTTCGTCCGCACCCGGCTCCTGCAGCGTTTCAAACTGCGTCACCAACATTTGGGTTTTAAAGAAATGGCCTTTGCGCGCTTTCAGGCGGCTTTCAATCACATCAAAATCGCCTTTCAGGTAGATGAAAGAGAGATTCGGATTACCCGCGCGTAGCAGGTCGCGATAGTGTTTTTTCAGTGCAGAACAGACGATCAACGACACTTTATTGGTACGCTGCATGGCAAACGCGGCGTCGTTCAGCGCCTGCAACCACGGCTTGCGATCGTCGTCATTCAGCGGTTCACCAGACGCCATTTTTTCGATATTGCAGCGCGGATGGAGG
>NZ_JCAFWP010000137.1:0-660 GCF_059295135.1 Stenotrophomonas sp. INTA L402-1 | reverse complement strand
CAGCTATATTTACTCGAAAGATTGCAACCGCGACGTAGAGATTTAAGTCATACCACTCGCCTGATTATTTTTAGCTATGTTGGATTTTGCCACGGTTTATTCCGTGGCTTTTTTTGCGGTAAATTCAGGTAAAAAACGGATGCGATATAAATCGCATCCGCTTTAAAGGTAATAGTCAGTTTTTAAGTCCCTGACCTATTTTAATGGCGCAGGCAATATTTCGTGCGCTGTTGAAGAGATTGGTTTCACCGCTGGCGAGCACTTCGGCTAAAGGTGCCAGACGTGGCAAAATGCTGAACACCGCGTCAATGCCGTACTGGTGCACCACTTCCACGCCATCACCCAATACGCCAGCAATCCCAATCACCGGGACATTAAACTGCTTCGCCACCGACGCCACGCCCAGCGGTGCTTTACCGCCTGCCGTTTGCGAGTCGATGCGCCCGTCCCCGGTGATCACCAGCGCTGCGCCCTGCACCGCCTGCTCCAGGTTGACCGCCCGCAGTACAATCTCAAGACCCGGTTTAATATCCGCATTGAGGAATACCGCCGCCGCAATGCCCATCCCGCCCGCCGCGCCGCCGCCCGCCATCTGGCAGACGTTGATTTCAGTTTGCTGTTGTAAAACACGGGCGTAATTTTGCAGTCCCTGCTCCAGCT
>NZ_JCAFWP010000136.1:0-662 GCF_059295135.1 Stenotrophomonas sp. INTA L402-1 | reverse complement strand
GATGTGAATACGCCTCAGGAATGTAGCGCTGGATGCGCGACAAAAGGTGTTTTCTGTTTGTGTTTTTTCTCCTGATGCATCGCGATATCGGCAGCATGCAGGGCACTGTCTGCATCGGTCGTTTCAGGATCGACTTCTACTATGCCAAGACTGGCACCGGGATAATACAAATCAACATCACCTAAGTGATATTCTCCACGTATTTGCTGTTGAATACGTTCTCGCAGCGACGAAATATCCGTATTCTCGTTGTTCAGTGAAACAACCAAAAACTCATCACCGCCGAGACGACCAATAACTTCGCCATTTTGCTGGAGCGTATTAAGGCGCTCGCCAACCTGAATGAGGAACAAATCACCACTATTATGACCAAAACGATCGTTGATTAATTTGAAGTTATCCAGGTCGATAAACGCGATCATTATCTTATGGTTAAGATGCCGGGCTAGAGAAAACAGCGTCGTCAGATTTTCAAAAATCTCCCGCCGATTCGGTAGCCCGGTTAACGAGTCGGTATACTATTGCGCTATCAGTTCGGCATTGGCTTCGCGCAGCTGTTCTACCAGCGCCTCTTTTTGAATATATTGTGCAATCAGTCCGGCGAATAACTGCAAAACCTGTCTCTTATACACATCTGAAGCTTCCTACTATACTCCTTGTGT
>NZ_JCAFWP010000135.1:0-669 GCF_059295135.1 Stenotrophomonas sp. INTA L402-1 | reverse complement strand
CCATAAAGAACTCAAATTCCGTCATGTTGGAGTTATTGAGTTTTGACCAGGCCAGCTCGCCATCTTCAATAATGACAACCGGCTTGCCTTCCAGAAGATCTTCCAGTTTTTCACTGTGCGCCATCAACCACATTACCAGGCGGTATAACAACGCCAGAGTGATAAAGACGATAAGTACCGGGACCATCGGCACATCATCATAAAACGCCACATCTCCCGCCGCTGAACCCAGCGTCAGAATGATTAACACTTCAAAAAGCGACATCTGCCGCACACCGCGTCGTCCGGTCATTTTGAGGAACAAAAAGACCAGTACAAAGGTATAAAGACTACGTAGTGCAACTTCGCCAAGGAAATCAAAAGGCACTTTATCAAATGCCATACGGTGGAGATCGAACGCCTTCATTTTTATGCTCTTAACGTGGTTTATCCGCTAAAAGCATAGTCAACAGTTCATCGGCATGGCGGCGGTGATAGCGCCTTTGAGATAAAACCCGTATTATTGCGCGCTTTCCGTACGACTAAAGTGATTTTCATGACGCAAACATTTATCCCCGGCAAAGATGCCGCACTGGAAGATTCCATCGCTCGCTTCCAGCAAAAACTTTCAGACCTCGGCTTTCAGATTGAAGAGGCCTCCTGGCTGAATCCGGTGCCTAACGTCTGGTC
>NZ_JCAFWP010000134.1:0-670 GCF_059295135.1 Stenotrophomonas sp. INTA L402-1 | reverse complement strand
CCTTTATCCAATAATCTGGGAAATGTATCATTAAGTGCGCTTTGGCGGAATTACTGGGGGCGAAGTGGAAATGCTAAAGATTACCAATTCAGTTATTCCAATAGCTGGCAACGCATCAGTTATACTTTCTCTGCCAGCCAATCCTATGATGAAAACGACAAAGAAGAGGAGCGTTTTAATCTGTTTATCTCCATTCCTTTCCACTGGGGGGATGATATTGCCAAAACACGTCACCAAATTAACTTATCGAATTCGACCTCATTTTCCAAAGATGGCTATTCCTCCAACAATACTGGAATTACTGGCATAGCCGGTGAACATGATCAGTTAAATTATGGTATATATGTTAATCAGCAACAACAAAATAATGATACCTCGCTTGGTACGAATTTAAGCTGGAGAACTCCCATCGCCATAATAGATGGCAGCTATAGTCATTCTAAAAACGCCTGGCAAAGTGGTGGAAGTATTAGTAGTGGATTAGTTGTCTGGTCCGGTGGTATTAATATCACTAACCAGTTATCCGATACATTTGCAATTCTGGATGCGCCTGGATTAGAAGGCGCGCATATTAATGGACAAAAATACAACCGAACAAACAGCAAAGGCCAGGTTGTTTACGACCCGATTATACCTCATCGTGAAAACCATCTGGTACTTGATATAGCAA
>NZ_JCAFWP010000133.1:0-671 GCF_059295135.1 Stenotrophomonas sp. INTA L402-1 | reverse complement strand
AGTTCATACTGCCCCGGTTTCGTTAATCAATTACTACCAGTGCCGTGCTGGCCCGGTATCAATATGCACAAAGTTACTACGTGGATAATATCCTACACCACCTGCGCGCATAGATAACGCGGCTTTGCGAATATTGCTTAACGCGATACCTTCAATATGGAAATCCATCGCCTGGCCTTTAGTGTGATAGCTTTTCTTCGCTACTCCACGGCTGCGGGCGCGTAGTTCATTGTTGGTATCAATGGAACGATAACCGGAAATGAGTTGCACCGGTTTGCGGGTGCCTAATAACCCTTGCAGGCGATACAACTGATCGAACAATCCTGGGTCGATGGACTTTATTTTGTTCGCGCGGTAATCGCGGAAAAAATGGTTAAGTTTTGCCAATTCTTCCTGAATATAGCCTCTGCCATCGAAAAACTCCGCTTTGATTGACTCTCCGGTATGAAGATTATTGAGTGTCAAAATGCGCGGGCGTGGGGTAGAGAGTGTTGCAAACGCCGGGGTCGGCAGGATGGCGGCACCGAGTGCAACGCCACCAAGCGCCAGCAGTTTGCGGCGATTAGCGTCGAATTTGTCCATGATAATCAAGTCTACAAGTCAATGTTATCGTTCATATGCACTTCTGGCGCACAAGAGGCACCTTAACCGTCAGTAAAGCTGACGTCAAG
>NZ_JCAFWP010000132.1:0-671 GCF_059295135.1 Stenotrophomonas sp. INTA L402-1 | reverse complement strand
GGGAGCAAAAACACGCAAAGGATTTTGAGGCGGCAAAAGAGCAATGCAGGATAGACAATCATGGTCAGAACGTTAACACGTAGCCCCTGATTGTCCGCCTGCCGCTAGCTCAATTTGAAAACATGGCCATGATTCGGCGCTGAATATCACCGTCTTTGTTGACCAGTGTTTTAGTGACAAACGCTGCATGGTTTTTCGTAGTGTTGTATCCCTTCCAGACTTCATGTGGATCGAGGGCATACGCACAAACCTTACCAGCAACGGGGATTCTAACTAATGCATTTTTTGATTCTAAGTAATTGAGCCACCGAATAATTGTGCTTCTGCTAACTCCAAGTTTTTCAGCTAGGAATTGCTGATCCGCAACGACAGCGCCACACGTAGGATCGATATGCTCCGCTAAAAATGAGTACAGCTTCAGTGCTGATATGCCTTGGCTATCCTTCAGCAGCTCTCGAACACGTTCCCAACCTTTTGGGGATACCTGTGTAAACCTTGAATTTTTCTTTGCTTCTTCGAGATCCTCGGTGTTTTTCTTTGCCTCATCTGAAAGTTGTTTCAGTCGTTTTTCTGAATCAATAAACATGATTTTTTCCCTCTGAAAATCCCATGCACTAACGTTGGTTCAAATCTAAGCCATCATGACACATCTGTGCAACACCTTGTTGCAC
>NZ_JCAFWP010000131.1:0-672 GCF_059295135.1 Stenotrophomonas sp. INTA L402-1 | reverse complement strand
CCCCCCCCCCCGGATCAACCAGACGCCGCCACACCCGATCCAGTCTGGTCTCGTGGGCTCGGAGATGTGTATAAGAGACAGTTGTTACAGATAATGAAAACCTTGCCCGCCTGCTACGGATGCTGAAATTTCACGGTCTGGGTGTCGATGCCTATGACAGACAAACCTGGGGCCGTGCACCGCAAGCTGAAGTCTTAACGCCGGGCTATAAGTATAATCTGACCGATATTAACGCCGCGATTGCCCTGACCCAGTTAGCCAAATTAGAGCACCTCAACACCCGTCGGCGCGAAATTGCCCAGCAATATCAGCAAGCACTGGCAGCTCTCCCCTTTCAGCCATTAAGCCTTCCCGCCTGGCCGCACGTTCACGCCTGGCATCTGTTTATTATTCGTGTCGATGAACAACGTTGTGGTATCAGTCGCGATGCGTTGATGGAAGCGTTAAAAGAAAGAGGCATTGGTACCGGGTTACATTTCCGCGCCGCTCACACACAAAAATATTATCGCGAGCGTTTTCCCACGCTGTCGTTACCGAATACCGAATGGAATAGCGAACGCATCTGTTCTTTGCCGCTGTTCCCGGATATGACTACCGCCGATGCCGACCATGTCATCACAGCCCTTCAGCAACTCGCAGGACAATAAGCCATGTTTGAAATCCACCCTGTTA
>NZ_JCAFWP010000130.1:0-678 GCF_059295135.1 Stenotrophomonas sp. INTA L402-1 | reverse complement strand
CTTCTAACCATCAACCATTTTAATTGATGGGGTAAAACAGGAAGCACAAACCGAAAAAATTTCATCGCATTTTGGCGTAAACCAATAGAAAACGGCAGTAAGAACGTTTAGGTTTATATTCGACATGTGATATCTTGTCTCAATATAAAAAAGGTGCAATTATTAATGTGATTACACAATCACAACATCTTTTCCTTTTTTATAATGTGTGATTCATAGACTTAGTTTCAATTTTCTCAGCTCAAGTTCTAGCTTGTAATTCTGTTCCTGTATATGCTCTTCATGGGCTGATAGTTTTCTTGAACGGCATCGGAGTATGGCGTTTTCTCAGCAAGTTCAAAGTAGCGCTCCATTGGAGTTTTACCGTTGTGAGCGCTATGAGGACGTTCCCAGTTGTAGTAATGCTGCCATTCTGCCAACAGCTCCTTCAGGTTATCAGCAGAGAGATCTGATCCCTTCCCAATATCGGTGCCAGGATAAATCAGAGATCCGGGCCAGTTTGCAGGCTTCGGAGTTTACTCACTTAGTCGCGTGTCCACTATTGCTGGGTAAGATCAATCGACCAGAACGGTTTTCACTCCGCCACCGAAGTAGCGCAAGGCCCGCACCAGAGACTCATATGTGTGCTCCGCGTCCTGGCTCGGCACCGCAAAGACGTGGAGGCGACGTGAGTAGTCC
>NZ_JCAFWP010000129.1:0-679 GCF_059295135.1 Stenotrophomonas sp. INTA L402-1 | reverse complement strand
GTACGGCATTGACCGGTTTCTTCTCGGTCTTGGCACAAATTCTGGTTACGCTGGCAGCGACGCTGGCTTCACCCGACAAACGCGGCAAAGTGGTCGGCACCATTATGAGCGGGCGGCTGTGGGGGATCTTGCTGGCACGAACCGTTGCCGGGTTGCTGGCAAACCTCGGCGGCTGGCGCACCGTCTGTTGGGGTGCCTCGGTGTTAATGGCACTGATGGCGCTGGCATTATGGCGTGGTCTGCCACAAATGAAATCAGAAACCCACCTCCACGACCCACAGTTGCTTGGTTCCGTTGTCAGCATGTTTATCAGCGATAAAATTCTGCGCACCCGCGCGTTGCTGGGCTGCCTGACCTTTGCCAACTTCAGCATTCTCTGGACCTCAATGGCCTTTTTGCTTGCCGCTCCACCTTTTAACTACAGCGATGGTGTAATTGGTCTGTTTGGACTTGCGGGAGCTGCCGGAGCGTTGGGCGCTCGTCCGGCGGGCGGTTTTGCCGACAAGGGCAAATCGCACCACACAACAACTTTCGGTCTGCTTCTGCTGTTACTTTCATGGCTGGCAATCTGGTTTGGTCACACTTCCGTACTGGCGCTGATTATCGGCATCCTGGTGCTGGACCTCACCGTGCAGGGCGTGCATATCACTAACCAGACGGTAATTTATCGAATAAATCC
>NZ_JCAFWP010000128.1:0-680 GCF_059295135.1 Stenotrophomonas sp. INTA L402-1 | reverse complement strand
CGCCTACACAGCCGCTAAACATGCGCTCGGCGGGTTAACCAAAGCAATGGCGCTGGAGTTGGTCAGGCATAAAATTTTGGTGAACGCAGTCGCACCTGGGGCGATCGCCACGCCAATGAACGGCATGGATGATGGCGACGTGAAGCCCGGCGCGGAGCCTTCGATTCCCTTGCGGCGTTTTGGCGCAACGCATGAGATTGCCAGCCTGGTGGTGTGGCTTTGTTCGGAGGGCGCAAATTACACCACTGGGCAGTCGTTGATAGTGGATGGCGGCTTTATGTTGGCGAATCCGCAGTTCAACCCAGAATAGCGCAGTGAGGTGCGTGGTTATTTCATTGGGTTAGGCCAGATAAGACACGCCAGCGTCGCATCAGGCATCCACACATTGCCGGGTGGATAACCCCGGCAATCTTCAATTATTGATCCGCAGTTTTATCAAATTTGCCCAGCACTTCACGCTCATAAGCCAGCGCCTTTTTGCGGTCAAATTTGTGTTCCCACTTGGCAAGCACCAGCACCGCCAGCGCATTACCCACCACGTTCAGCGCCGGACGCGCCATGTCGAGGATACGGACAACACCAGCAATAAACGCCAGGCCTTCCAGCGGAATACCTACGCTACCCAGCGTTGCCAGCAGCACCACAAACGACACGCCCGGCACGCCAGCAATCCCTTTCGA
>NZ_JCAFWP010000127.1:0-680 GCF_059295135.1 Stenotrophomonas sp. INTA L402-1 | reverse complement strand
TCATAATGGCCTGCATGGCTATTACCAATTTGACCGCCATATTACTGCTCTCGCCTGTGGTTCATACCATTGCCAGTGATTATCTACGCCAGCGTAAACTCGGCGTGCGCCCGGTGTTTGATCCGTTGCGTTATCCGGAGATCGGTCGCCAGCTTTCTCCAGACGCGTGGGATGACGTTTCGCAGGAGTAATCACAACTATCGATCAACTCATTCTCTTTTTTTGCTAAAGTCGGCATAAATTTCCTGCAAGGACTGGATATGCTGATTCTTATTTCACCTGCGAAAACGCTTGATTACCAAAGCCCGTTGACCACCACGCGCTATACGCTGCCGGAGCTGTTAGACAATTCCCAGCAGTTGATCCATGAAGCGCGGAAACTGACGCCTCCGCAGATTAGCACGCTGATGCGCATCAGCGACAAACTGGCGGGTATCAACGCCGCTCGCTTTAATGACTGGCAGCCAGATTTCACGCCGGAGAATGCCCGCCAGGCGATTCTGGCGTTTAAAGGTGATGTCTACACCGGCTTGCAGGCCGAAACCTTCAGCGAAGACGATTTCGATTTTGCCCAACAGCATTTGCGAATGCTTTCCGGCTTGTATGGCGTACTACGCCCGCTCGATTTAATGCAGCCTTATCGTCTGGAAATGGGGATCCGTCTTGAGAATGCCCGAGGG
>NZ_JCAFWP010000126.1:0-661 GCF_059295135.1 Stenotrophomonas sp. INTA L402-1 | reverse complement strand
CAGTGGGCGCATCGGATCGACGCCGCGATTTTCAAAACGCGCCAGCGTGTCAGCCTGGAAACGTTCGGCACTGTTTTCCAGATCGCCAGTATTCACCAACAGCGTATTGGCAGGGAAATAACTGAACAGTGGCGGCAGCGGTTCGCTGAAGAATAGCGGCTGCCAGTACTCGATCCCGGCAGGTAATGTGCCTTTACTCACTTGCTGATAAATATGTTCCGGATCGCGCTTCACTTCGAAGGTATCGCGCCACTGGCTGCGAAACAGTTCAATTGCCGCTTTATCGGTCGGAAATTCGTGCGCGGGCAGCAGATTGATCTCTTCTACGTCCTCCAGCGTGCGCTGGCTATCGACGTCAAACACTCGCAGGCTGTCGATTTCATCATCAAAGAAATCAAGACGATAAGGCAGCTCACTGCCCATCGGGAAGAGATCCAGCAACGCGCCGCGCGTGGCGTATTCGCCGTGCTCCATTACCTGGTCAACATGGCGATAACCTGCGCTGTCCAGTTGGGTTCGCAATGCATCGCGAGATAACCGCTGACCTTTTTTCATCACCAGCGCATGACCGTGGAGAAAACTGTGCGGGCAAACGCGCTGCATAAGCGTATTCACCGGAACAATCAGTACGCCACGCTGCATCTGTCTCTTATACACATCT
>NZ_JCAFWP010000125.1:0-684 GCF_059295135.1 Stenotrophomonas sp. INTA L402-1 | reverse complement strand
CGGTTGGTCGGCACCGGCAGGTTGCGGGCAAATTCATGGTACGGCTGAATGCGGATGGCCCCGACGGTAATATCCGGGCTACGGGGCAGCAGGTTGAACAGCCCCATACGAAAATGGCGAGCAAAGCGCTCATTAATGATTTCCAGCGCCTGCAAACGTTCGCGCACAACCCGTCGTTGGGTATTCGGATCGTACGGACGAATGTCACTTTCGCCGCTAACACTGGCTGTCGGTTCGTCTTTGACTTCGCTGTCGCCATTCAACAGCGCATCAATTTCAGCTTGAGAAAGAATACTATCGCCCATGTCGTTATCGCAGAATAAAAGCGGTATACAGCACGTCGGTGACATCCTGTTTCGGTTGCCCGGCAACAAGCGGGGTGGAAAGTGTGGTTTTAATCTCGGCAATCTGGTTTTTCTTGCATTCTTCTGTCGCCAGTACTGCAGCATCCTGACGCGAAAACAGTAACAGCAAACGGCTACGGACTTCCGGCAAATACTCACTCAGCCGCGAGCGGGTAGCTTCATCTTTCAGTCGCAGGGTTATGCCGATATAAAGCACGCTATCCGCATCGCACAAATTGACCGTAAAGGTATCCAGCTCATAGAAGACCGGGGAGGGCACGACGCGTTGCTGCGCTTTGTCGTCAGCGGCAACCTGATGCGAATGCCAGTAGCTGTAACC
>NZ_JCAFWP010000124.1:0-685 GCF_059295135.1 Stenotrophomonas sp. INTA L402-1 | reverse complement strand
GCACAATACGGAGTTTATCTCCCTGCCATGCTGTGACAGGTCGAACTGAAAAATAGGTTTCGGTTGAGGGGGATAATGGGACATCGCGATTTTTTGTATAAACAAACCCAGAGGGCTTATCGTTATTGATGAACTTAGTGATCAGACTTGTGACAAGCGCGCTATATGTATTTTGTGACCCCTCCCATTCGCGAGCAGCTTCAGTTCCACGGACTTCACGATTATTCACCACCAGTGACAGTCCTGCCTGCTTACGCGGAGAAGCCATAACAGAGAAGGCAAACCCTGACTCTGTCTGAACAAACAACGTAAAAGGTTTATCCGAGACGGTTGAAAACAACACCGCCCCGCCTGCCGTTGTCCGCTTGTCCGAAAGTACCCCCTGAGTTGCCTGAATAGCGATGACCCGGTCATCCATGACAGAGATATAATTGGGATCAGTGTTACTAACAGCCAACGCCAGGCGAGCATTAGGGTTAATATCGACTTCTTGTGCCTGGGCAGCAGAACTGGCAAGCACCATTGCAAATATCAGCAATTTACTTTTCAACGGGCACCTCCACAAAAGCGTTGAAACACATCCCGTCATTACGGGTGTCGATACGCAGCTGGTACCGTTTATCTACAGGCTCAGGTTTTTGTAACCCGTAAATGAATTGCAATTTACCCACGACTTCTACAATCC
>NZ_JCAFWP010000123.1:0-691 GCF_059295135.1 Stenotrophomonas sp. INTA L402-1 | reverse complement strand
ATCAGGTGAGCGGCGACAGCGGGGCCGATACCAGGGATGGTCAACAGGCGCTTGTAGAGCGTGCCATGCTCTCCATCGCGACCCAAGCGCTGCAGTTCGCTTTCCAGCTCGGACAGCGTCCCAGCCAGAGCGCAGAACAGATCTGACAGCTCCCCGGGGGCACTTTTGCTTACCCCGAAGGATTGCTCCAGGCGCGCGCGTGTCTTTACCAGCGTCTGCCGCTTGCGCAGCAAATCGTGCATCTGTTGCTGCTCGTCGGTACGCGGTACGTATTCACGCAGGCGATCGTTCTCCTTCTTCACGTACCGGGCGATCGCTTCGGCGTCCATGGCGTCCGTCTTGCCACGCGAGCCCGTCGCCCGGCCGTAGTACTTGATCAGACGTGGATTGATCACATAGACAACGTGGCCTGCCTGGCCAGCCATCCGAGCCAACAACTCGTAATACCGCCCCGTCGCCTCCATGCCAATCCGGCATCGCTGGGGCAAGGTGTTGAGCCACTGGGCTATGCCGGCCCGGGTGTTGGCGATCCTGTCGCCGGCCTTGCGGTCGGCCACTGCCGGTACGAACTCCTTGGAGTCCACGTCCACGCCAATATCGAGAGAATCAGACATTTGTACGGCTCCCAGCTATCTTTAAGGGGCTGGGGTGGTACCGCACCGACGTTAGCTTGCCTACATCGACGATCCCC
>NZ_JCAFWP010000122.1:0-695 GCF_059295135.1 Stenotrophomonas sp. INTA L402-1 | reverse complement strand
CCCTAACCCTGCAGGCCCTGCGCCAATCACCGCCACTTTTTCGATACGGGGAACAACTTTGCTGACATCGGGACGCCAGCCCATCGCCAGCGCGGTATCGGTGATGTAGCGTTCCAGATTCCCGATAGAGACTGCGCCAGAGTGATCTTTCAAAGTACATGCGCCTTCACAAAGACGGTCCTGTGGACATACCCTGCCGCAGATTTCGGGTAAGGAACTGGTCTGGTGGCAAAGTTCTGCCGCTTCAATAATCTTTCCTTCCTGTACCAGACGGATGTAATCCGGAATAGCGTTATGCAGCGGACAATGCCAGTTGCAGTTAGCTTTTTCGGCACAATAAACACAGCGGTCACTCTCATAAGTCGCTTGTTGTGGATCCAGCCCGCAATAGATTTCGCCAAAGTGGGTTTTCCGTTCACTCGCTGAAATTTTATCTGCGCCTTTACGCGAGTTAACGGGGAGCAACGCTGCACTGCGAGATGGCTGAGCGTCTGATGACGCTTTTCCTGCTGCCGTTTTGCGCTGGCGGGCCACCTTTATCTGCTGCAACCCTTTATCGTCCATCAGCCGTAACGCCTGTGTTGGGCAGACGTCAATACAGGCTTGCGTGCCGGAACTGCGCTGGTTACAAAGGTCGCATTTCTGTGCAATCGTATCGACCATCTCAACGACGCCAAAGGGGCAAGCGATTGCGC
>NZ_JCAFWP010000121.1:0-696 GCF_059295135.1 Stenotrophomonas sp. INTA L402-1 | reverse complement strand
CAGATGTGTATAAGAGACAGCGGCAACGCTGGGCGCGGATCTGATTTTGCTCTCCGACGTCAGCGGCATTCTCGACGGCAAAGGGCAACGTATTGCCGAAATGACCGCCGCGAAAGCAGAACAACTGATTGAGCAGGGCATTATTACTGACGGCATGATAGTGAAAGTGAACGCGGCGCTGGATGCTGCGCGCACGCTGGGCCGCCCGGTGGATATCGCCTCCTGGCGTCATGCGGAACAGCTTCCGGCACTGTTTAACGGTATGCCGATGGGTACGCGGAGTGTAGCTTAAGTTTTGTTGGCCGGAGGCGCAGCTTTCCGGCATTGAATTTCAAAATAAGGAAACAGAGTTATGGCACTTTGGGGCGGGCGTTTTACCCAGGCAGCAGATCAACGGTTCAAACAATTCAACGACTCACTGCGTTTTGATTACCGTCTGGCGGAGCAGGATATTGTTGGCTCTGTGGCCTGGTCCAAAGCCCTGGTAACGGTCGGTGTGCTGACCGCAGAAGAACAGGCGCAACTGGAAGAGGCGCTGAACGTGCTGCTGGAAGATGTTCGCGCCAGGCCACAACAAATCCTTGAAAGCGACGCCGAAGATATCCATAGCTGGGTGGAAGGCAAACTGATCGACAAAGTGGGTCAGTTAGGCAAAAAACTGCACACCGGGCGTAGCCGTAATGATCAGGTAGCGAC
>NZ_JCAFWP010000120.1:0-702 GCF_059295135.1 Stenotrophomonas sp. INTA L402-1 | reverse complement strand
GGGCAGGGCGGGTGGAGATATAGGTCAGGCCGTTCTCCAGCAGAATGCGCCTCAGCTCCTCGCCGTTGCCGCTGAGCATCGCCATCGGCATGGCCCAGCGCCGCAATTGCCCGGTGGTGGTGTGCCATTCCAGCAGGCGGCCATAGCTGCCGTCATGGCTGTCGCAGGTGATGGCAGTGACGCGCAGAGGGGAACAGATGCGCTGGGGCTGGACATCGCTTTCACCGTCGCGCCGTTCGGTGAGCTTATCAAACCACAGTGCTTCTTCATCGAGGCGGAAGTGATCCGGCAGGATGTCAGAAGGTCTTTCCTGTCGCAGGCGTTCAAGCTGTCCGGTCCAGTTCTCCAGTAACTCACCGTCAGGGGTCATCAGCCGGGCCATCTGCACGCCCGCGTGCGCCAGTTTTACGGCAATTTTCAGCAGCTCTTCTTCACTGATATCGCCGGTGCGAAGTACCCGGACGTAGAGCGTGTCGGGCCTGATAATGGTCAGATTGCTCAGATCGGCCAGTTCATCCGGGCCGAGTACCATCGGGGGAACATCATCTTCCCGGTCGGGATCTTTTCGCCACACGTGTGAGGTCTCCCATGCCAGGCTTCCGGCAAGGATCACCACTTCGAGCGTGCGGTCCGGAGACTGCTTACAGAGAAAAGGGGCGCGTTTCATGACGGGGTATCAGTCGGCTCATCCCTGAGCGTGGA
>NZ_JCAFWP010000119.1:0-702 GCF_059295135.1 Stenotrophomonas sp. INTA L402-1 | reverse complement strand
GGATTAAGATATCGAAGCTCAAACGACTGTCGTCAGGAACCACAAAGCCGACGCCCGCTTCGGTAAAATAGCGACCAACAATCTGGCTGGTTTTTGGCACCAGTACGCGGACAATACGCGCTTCACGACGACCTTTACGGTCAGCGCCCAGCGGCTGCGCCAGCACCTGATCGCCATGAATGCAGGTTTTCATCTGCTCGCTGGAGAGATACAAATCATCTTTACGCCCTTCAACCCGCAGAAAGCCGTAGCCATCACGGTGGCCAATAACGGTACCTTTCACCAGGTCGAGGCGTTCCGGCAGCGCATAGCACTGACGACGAGTGAAGACCAGTTGACCATCGCGCTCCATCGCGCGCAGGCGGCGACGCAGGCCTTCAAGCTGCTCTTCGCCTTCAATGTGCAGTTCTACCGCCAGCTCATCACGGCTGGCCGGTTTTTCACGTTTGGTTAAATGTTCGAGGATAAATTCCCGACTAGGGATGGGATTCGCGTATTTTTCAGCTTCGCGTTCCTGGAATGGATCTTGTGACATCTCGGTTCCTCCGTTGCCATCTCTGATGAAGATTTTCGTCACTCCACCATCAATAATTTATAAAGCGGTTGATTCTCTTCAACCAAATCGGCAAGCGTGTAGTTATCCAGTTCCGTAAGAAAACTTTGCACGGCCTTAGAAAGCGCCTGTTTCAACCGACAGGCAGG
>NZ_JCAFWP010000118.1:0-705 GCF_059295135.1 Stenotrophomonas sp. INTA L402-1 | reverse complement strand
GTTCTGGCTGGCGATAGGGATGTTGGGTATTGCGATGATTTGCCTGCTGTTTATTAAAGATATTTAGCTCACCAGTCTGGGCTAAGAAAAATCGGCGTGGCGCAAACAGAGCCATCCTCGCCATTTTTGCTATCATGCCTGCATACATAAACGACAAAACAGTATGCAGAGTGAAAAATGGGTTCCACCAGATAGGGGATGCTGATCGTTCTGATTGCCGCCGTGTTGTGGGGAAGTTCAGGGGTCTGCGCGCAATACATCATGGAGCAAAGCCAGATGTCGTCGCAGTTTTTGACTATGACGCGTTTGATATTCGCCGGTTTGATTCTGCTGACGCTGTCATTTGTTCATGGCGATAAAATCTTTTCTATTATTAACAATCACAAAGATGCCATTAGTCTGCTGATTTTTTCCGTGGTTGGCGCGCTAACCGTACAGCTCACTTTTTTGCTAACCATCGAAAAATCGAACGCAGCCACGGCAACGGTGCTGCAATTCCTCTCACCGACGATTATCGTCGCCTGGTTCTCACTGGTACGTAAATCGCGCCCGGGCATTCTGGTTTTTTGCGCTATTTTGACATCGCTGGTCGGGACTTTTTTACTGGTGACACACGGTAATCCGACGTCATTATCGATCTCTCCTGCCGCGTTATTCTGGGGCATTGCCTCGGCATTTGCTGCGGCATTCTATACCACCTATCCC
>NZ_JCAFWP010000117.1:0-716 GCF_059295135.1 Stenotrophomonas sp. INTA L402-1 | reverse complement strand
GTGGTGATCCGCGTGGTGGGTGATGATTAAAGATACGACGGCGGCGTAAAGCCGCCATAAAAATCCAGGCAAAAAGCTTATTTTCAGCTTTAATTAACTAACTACATCACTGTTCGACGGCTAATAACAATAAAGATGAGTGGATAATGATTATTCAGCTTCATACGCCAGGTAAACAACTTCTGCTATACCGGCAGAGTTAGAACGAATACACGTGAAGGAAATAACATGCCTGGAACGGAAAAAATACCGCATATCAGTTTGACTATGCAGGTTGAGAACGACCTGAAACATCAGCTTAGTATTGGCGCATTAAAACCTGGCGCACGCCTGATTACTAAAAATCTGGCGGAGCAATTAGGTATGAGTATTACACCTGTGCGTGAAGCATTATTACGTCTGGTTTCGGTGAATGCGCTTTCTGTCGCACCTGCACAAGCATTTACAGTTCCGGAAGTGGGGAAACGTCAATTAGACGAAATCAATCGGATCCGCTACGAGCTGGAATTAATGGCAGTTACTCTGGCTGTTGAAAACCTCACCTCGCAAGACCTGGCGGAACTCGAGGAATTGCTCGAGAAATTACAGCAGGCGCAAGAAAAGGGCGACATGGAACAAATCATTAATGCGAACAGGCTATTTCGCTTAGCAATTTATCATCGTTCAAATATGCCCATCCTGTGTGAGATGATTGAGCAACTGTGGGTCAGGATCTG
>NZ_JCAFWP010000116.1:0-732 GCF_059295135.1 Stenotrophomonas sp. INTA L402-1 | reverse complement strand
ACATTACGCGTGCATCGGGCGGTTTTGCCATGCTGTCGGTCGATCAGCGCGAAGCCATGCGCATGATGTTTGCCGCGGCTGGCGCACCCGCTCCAGTAGCCGATAGCGTTTTAACTGATTTCAAAGTTAACGCCGCGAAGACTCTTTCACCTTATGCATCGGCGATTCTGGTAGATCAACAATTCTGCTACCGCCAGGTGGTTGAGCAAAACGCGATTGCCAAAAGTTGCGCCATGATTGTCGCCGCCGATGAGTTCATTCCTGGCAACGGTATTCCGGTAGATAGCGTAGTCATTGACCGCAAAATCAACCCGCAACAAATCAACCAAGACGGTGGCAAAGCCTTAAAACTGCTGGTGCTGTGGCGTAGTGATGAAGATGCGCAGCAACGCCTGGATATGGTGAAAGAGTTCAATGAACTGTGCCACTCACACGGTCTGGTGAGCATCATTGAGCCAGTCGTTCGTCCGCCGCGTCGTGGCGATAAATTCGATCGCGAACAAGCGATCATCGATGCTGCCAAAGAGCTGGGCGACAGTGGCGCTGACCTCTACAAAGTTGAAATGCCGCTTTACGGTAAAGGTCCGCAACAAGAGCTTCTCAGTGCTTCACAACGTCTGAATGACCATATCAATATGCCGTGGGTGATACTTTCTTCCGGTGTCGACGAAAAACTGTTCCCGCGTGCCGTACGCGTGGCAATGACAGCGGGTGCATCGGGCTTCCTGGCTG
>NZ_JCAFWP010000115.1:0-750 GCF_059295135.1 Stenotrophomonas sp. INTA L402-1 | reverse complement strand
CACTGAAGGATTTCACCGTCAGCAGGGAACAGGCCCGTTTAAGAGTCACATCAGCCTCCTGAAAATAAAAAAACCGCCGGAGCGGTTCGTGATGGTTACAGTGTGAACAGGGTTATATGAAAAAAACCGCATATTCTTTCTTTTTCGGTTCCGGGTTAAGGGACATCAGGGAGACCGCATTGAACAGCGCCATCAGCGGGTCAATTTTTCCCCGTCCACTGGCCTGTTTGGTGATAAGAATGGCGTTACCTTTAGGCTCCACCCGGGCATTGCCGACACACCAGGCCATCAGGGGCTGGTCACCATGCACCAGCACCCCTTCAGCCAGTTTGCGCTCGGTGGTTTTAATGGCCCCGCCCAGTTTCCAGCCCTGGCTTATCCCCACCACAATTCCGTCGGGGATCCCGGCTTCCGCCAGTGAATCCAGAATCTGCCCCACCCCTGAC
This sequence comes from Stenotrophomonas sp. INTA L402-1, assembly GCF_059295135.1. Taxonomy (NCBI): domain Bacteria; kingdom Pseudomonadati; phylum Pseudomonadota; class Gammaproteobacteria; order Lysobacterales; family Lysobacteraceae; genus Stenotrophomonas; species Stenotrophomonas sp. INTA L402-1. The sequence goes on along the minus strand of NZ_JCAFWP010000115.1, from coordinate 304 downwards.
GGGTCAATCCCGATATGGTCCAGTAACTCAGCCTCATGAATGCGACGCACATATTCCGCCACTTCCGCCGTGTCATCCCCGACACGCCGGACAATGGTCATATCTCCACAGGCAACAAGATCCTGAAACCGGGACGCCTCGCTCTTCCGTCGGACCACCGCGGTTTCATGCGCCCAGGCATGGCCCCAGCCCAGCCATTCGCGGGTCTCCCGGTCACGCCCAATCACATACATCCCCAGCAGATCATCCAGCCCTCCGCCGTCAATCCCCACCGTCACCACATTAGCACGACGCAGGATATCGT
>NZ_JCAFWP010000114.1:0-754 GCF_059295135.1 Stenotrophomonas sp. INTA L402-1 | reverse complement strand
ATCCTGCTCCGCGCCGATAAAGCACGGCATACTCAGCGGCCACATGCGTTCATCACCGATATTGCGCGCCACGTGGCGATGAATATCGCGCAGGAACGTCAATAAATGATCGATATCTTCATCAACCGGCGTAATAAACTCCAGCAGCGCCTCGGCAAAATCCGTGGTAATCCAATGATGCGTTAATGCCGCCCCCAGATGTTCCGGATGCCCGGTGGTAGCCAGTTTGCCGTCTGCAGTAACGCGCAGCGTTTCGCGCTCAATACCGCGGCGGATGCCTTTTAATGCCTGAGGGTGGGCTTCCAACCAAGAAAGCGCCTGTGATACGTCCGGGATCAAATTGACCTCCCGCTTCTAAAACGATAATTCGTAAGCATACTGAAACCGCACCCGATAGAATATTGAGTTATATTCACTTCGTTAATGCCACCAAGCGATACCCTGTAGCGTTATCATAGTCAAAACGATGTAGCGCAGTGCTTTTCCGATACACAGAAAAAGCACAACAGGACCCCACGGCATGCGCAGCCAACCTGCCAACACGCACAACACATCGCCCACCACCGGCATCCAGCTGAGTAATAACGCAGCCGGGCCAAAGCGTTGCAACCAGCGCTGCGCCGTTGCCAGCCCGCGTTGTGGTTTCATCGCCGGTAGCAGGCGCCCGATAATTACATTGGTTACCCCGCCGAGCGTATTACCTAACGTCGCCGCCAATACCAACAGCTCCGGCGAAATACGACCATTGCTCAAC
>NZ_JCAFWP010000113.1:0-762 GCF_059295135.1 Stenotrophomonas sp. INTA L402-1 | reverse complement strand
GCGCTGGTGGCTTCCGCAATGGGGATCGCCTCGCTGATGACCAGCACCATTATGGAACGCGCCAAAGAGATCGGTTTGATGAAAGCGCTGGGTGCGCGACAGTGGCAAATTATGCTGCTGTTCTACCTGGAAGCGGCGTCCAGCGGGCTGGCTGGCGGTGCGCTGGGATGTATTGCCGGGTGGGGGCTGGCGAAAGCGATTGGCGTCATGCTCTTCGACGCGCCGCTTAATTTTGGCTGGATTGTGGTGCCGTGCGTACTGGTGATTGCGGTACTGTTTGCGTTGATCGGCACCTGGTTCGCGGCCCGTCGGATTGCCCGGCTGTATCCTGTGGAGGTGCTGTATGGCCGCTAATCGTACCATGCTCTGGCTGCTGGTGTGGCGGGCGCTGCGTCTGCGTTTTCAGCGGGTCAGCGTGGTGTTTGCCGCGCTGATGGTGGGGGCGACCATCGTGACGGCGCTTTCTGCCGTCTGGTTCGACATTAACACCAAAATGAGCGAAGAACTGCGCACCTTCGGCGCGAATTTTTACATCGGGCCGGGGCACGGTTCCAGTATGCCGCAGCAGGAGTTGCAGAGCATTCTCGATCAGGCGCCGCAGGGGCTGGTGCATGGCGCCAGTCCGTGGTTGTACGGCATGGCGCGTACCGAGCTGGAAAAAGTGGTGATGGTTGGCGTGTGGTTCGAGTCGCTGCAAAAAATGGTGCCGTACTGGCAGGTCACCGGTAGCTGGATTGGCGTCAGTTTTGACGACCGTAATGC
>NZ_JCAFWP010000112.1:0-769 GCF_059295135.1 Stenotrophomonas sp. INTA L402-1 | reverse complement strand
GTGTTAGGCCTACCGCCAGCGTTCACTCTGAGCCAGGATCAAACTCTTCACTTAAAACGACATGATCCGAAGATCAAAATTTAAAGCTGCAGATGATTGATTCTGGCAACGTATCGCTTGCTTTAAAACAATTAATAGTTGCTTGATCAAACGTCTGCAAGATGGACAATCATCCTTCCTGCAGGCGCCTTCACAAGATACCTGCGCATACTTTCAAAGATCCTGGGAAGTGGCCTCAGCGCCGTTCCCGTGTGCTGCGAAGTTTCCTTCGTAGCGAGCCGCCCATTATAGCCGGCTTTTCCGCTTCGTCAACACCTTTTTTCAAGGCCGCCTCACCGGAGTGGACGTTGTTGCCGATGCTGCTTCGTCGTTGGACCCGAAGGTCTTTCGTCGTTGCGAGCCGCCTATTATGCCGGACTTTTCGAGTCCGTCAACACCTTCGTTCGATCATCTCGTTCGGCGGTGGTGGCGTTGCTGTCTGCGTGCCGTTTCCGAAGAAGCGGTGCGCTGCAGCAAGGGAGCGAATTCTAGAGATCCTGCGGATTTCGTCAAGCATTTTTTTGCAGGGTGATGACAGAACCAACGCAACATCACGCATGACATACGCTCGAAGATCACTGTGGCGGGGGGGGGGCCGGGGGGGGGCCAACCCCCCCACCCCATAAAAACAACCCAGTCACACGCGGCTTATAAAAAAATAACCCAGCCACCCAAAAAAATAATTTTTAATTAGTGGGGGGCCGGGGCTGAAAAACAGGGGGGGGGGGGG
>NZ_JCAFWP010000111.1:0-610 GCF_059295135.1 Stenotrophomonas sp. INTA L402-1 | reverse complement strand
CATGCTCTCCATCGCGACCCAAGCGCTGCAGTTCGCTTTCCAGCTCGGACAGCGTCCCAGCCAGAGCGCAGAACAGATCTGACAGCTCCCCGGGGGCACTTTTGCTTACCCCGAAGGATTGCTCCAGGCGCGCGCGTGTCTTTACCAGCGTCTGCCGCTTGCGCAGCAAATCGTGCATCTGCTGCTGCTCATCGGTACGCGGTACGTATTCACGCAGGCGATCGTTCTCCTTCTTCACGTACCGGGCGATCGCTTCGGCGTCCATGGCGTCCGTCTTGCCACGCGAGCCCGTCGCCCGGCCGTAGTGCTTGATCAGACGTGGATTGATCACATAGACAACGTGGCCTGCTTGGCCAGCCATCCGAGCCAACAACTCGTAGTACCGCCCCGTCGCCTCCATGCCAATCCGGCATCGCTGGGGCAAGGTGTTGAGCCACTGGGCTATGCCGGCCCGGGTGTTGGCGATCCTGTCGCCGGCCTTGCGGTCGGCCACTGCCGGTACGAACTCCTTGGAGTCCACGTCCACGCCAATATCGAGAGAATCAGACATTTGTACGGCTCCCAGCTATCTTTAAGGGGCTGGGGTGGTACCTGTCTCTTATACACATCT
>NZ_JCAFWP010000110.1:0-785 GCF_059295135.1 Stenotrophomonas sp. INTA L402-1 | reverse complement strand
TTGCATACAGCGAACGGTTCTCGTAGTGAATTTCCCCCTGCTGCGGCGTCAGGCGCGCGGAGATCGACTTCAGCAGCGTGGTCTTCCCGGAGCCGGATTCCCCGACAATGCCCAGCACTTCCCCCGGCCATAAATCAAAAGAGACATCGCTAAAGCCTTTGCCCGGCGCGTAACGGTGGGTCAGGGTATTGACCGAAAGTAACGGTTGCTTCATTGGTTTTTTGCCTCGCTCTGTTGGCGGCAATAATCGGTATCGGAGCAGACAAACATGCGGTTTCCGGCGTCATCCAGCACCACTTCATCAAGAGAGCTGTGGGTCGATCCGCAGATGGCGCATGGCTCATCCCACTGCTGAACGGTGAACGGGTGATCGTCGAAATCGAGACTTTCCACGCGGGTAAACGGCGGCACCGCATAGATGCGCTTCTCGCGCCCTGCGCCGAACAGCTGCAGGGCGGGCATCATGTCCATTTTCGGGTTATCGAATTTCGGGATCGGCGACGGGTCCATCACGTAGCGCCCGTTCACCTTCACCGGATAGGCATAGGTGGTGGCGATATGACCGAAGCGGGCGATATCTTCATACAGTTTCACCTGCATCACGCCGTACTCCTCCAGCGCGTGCATGGTGCGGGTTTCCGTGTCGCGCGGCTCGATAAAGCGCAGCGGTTCGGGGATCGGCACCTGGAAAATAATGATCTGATCTTCGGTGAGCGGCGTTTCGGGGATGCGATGGCGCGTCTGGATAAGCGTCGCATCGTCCGTGCGTTCGGTAGTGTTTACCC
>NZ_JCAFWP010000109.1:0-788 GCF_059295135.1 Stenotrophomonas sp. INTA L402-1 | reverse complement strand
GGCGTGTAGGTCGCATAACCCGGAGAGAATCGTAACACATGAGCGCCGCGCTTCAATACTTCGACGAAAATTTACCCCATCGTCCCTATCACACGGATGATCTCGCTTTTGGTCTTCGCATCTCCGGCAAAGGGCGTGCGCTTCTTGCGCGGTACATACAGCAGAACCAGCCTCATGCGCAGTTCTGGCTGGTTTTTGACGTTGACCGCGAGGGGGCTGCGATTGACTGGAGCGACCGGAACGCTCCCGCGCCGAACATCACCGTTAAAAATCCTGTGAACGGACACGCTCACCTGCTCTACGCACTCAACATCGCCGTGAGAACCGCGCCTGATGCCTCGGTTAAGGCGCTGAAATATGCCGCAGCGGTTGAACGTTCGCTGTGTGAGAAACTTTGTGCGGATGTGAACTACAGCGGCCTGATTTGCAAAAATCCGTTCCACCTGGAATGGCTGGTGATGGAGTGGCGCGAGGAAGCCTATACCCTCGATGAACTGGCTGATTATCTCGATTTGAGCGCCTCAGAGCGTCGTAGCATCGATAAACATTACGGGATGGGGCGAAACTGCCACCTGTTCGAAATGACGCGCAAATGGGCTTACAGGGCGATTCGTCAGGGCTGGCCAGCGTTCTCACAGTGGCTTGAAGCGGTGATCCAGCGTGTCGAAATGTACAATGCATCGCTTCCCGTTCCGCTTTCACTGGCTGAATGTCGGGCTATTGGCAAGAGCATTGCGAAATACACGCACAGGAACTTCACGCCGGAAACTTTCGCACAGTATGTGAAA
>NZ_JCAFWP010000108.1:0-765 GCF_059295135.1 Stenotrophomonas sp. INTA L402-1 | reverse complement strand
GGCAGCGTCAGATGTGTATAAGAGACAGCACCACGACCATTACGCTGTTGCAAACTATCGGGTGTCCAGCCTACCGTTAAATGATGAAGAGCTTGTGTGCCTTTTTGTAGGTTGATTCCCACTTCCGCTTTCTTATTGGCAATAATGATTTCATATTTGTTTTCAGAAAGCGTTGTGCCATTTTCATCAATAACGGTGTCCGCATTAAAGCCATCTTGAATTTCTTGCACCTCTCCGCTGTCTTTCACGGATTTTGCATTAAAAATCACAATTTTATGTGCTGGGATATTGGCTTTATTGACGAGGGCGAGCTTTAATTTATTATGTGAGCCGATCATATCGCAAAAAATAATTTGCTTACACACGCCCCCTGTGGCTTTCGGATTAGCCCGCTCAAGATTAACGTTTTCTAAAAGTGCGGCCATTTTTGAACCGAGTTTTACATCAAGTGCTAACCCCGCTTTTTCAGCAAGTTTCAAAAATTTACTCTGATTTTCAAAATCCGTCGTGGTTAATTCTATCTGGTTGTTAATTAAACGAGCGATAACCTGAACAGTATAAAGCGTTTTTGTTGCGAAATCGTCAATCCCTTCTTTATCTTTCGCCATCATCGTATCAAGAATAATCTCTGCGGTTGTACCAATCAAATTCTCACGTTCTTCTTTTAAATTGAGCTTGTTAAACTGTTCGATCACCGTTTTAGCTAGCGTTTTTTGACTTGGCTCAATAAAATAACGCGTCATCTCCTGTCTCTTATACACATCT
>NZ_JCAFWP010000107.1:0-794 GCF_059295135.1 Stenotrophomonas sp. INTA L402-1 | reverse complement strand
GATTATAACGCGATATCGATTTTAGTGCGCGTCGATAAACACAATCTTCAGGATAAACAGCAGCGCAACGATGATTACGCACGGGCTTAGATCACGCAGCCGTCCGGTACCGATTTTCATCACGCAGTAGGAGATAAAGCCCAGCGCAATACCTTCGGTAATCGAGAAGCTGAACGGCATCATCACGGCGGTAATAAACGCCGGAACAGATTCAGTAAGATCCTGCCAGTTCACGCGTGCCAGACTGGAAGTCATCAGCACGCCAACGTAAATCAGCGCACCAGCTGCAGCGTAGCCTGGCACCATCCCCGCCAGCGGCGACAGAAAGATAACCAGCAGGAACAGCAGACCAACAACCACTGCCGTCAGACCGGTACGACCGCCAACGGAAACGCCAGAAGAAGATTCAATATACGCCGTAACAGAAGAAGTCCCGATAAACGAACCGGTCACGGAAGAGATGCTGTCGACATACAGCGCCTGCTTCATGCGCGGGAATTTACCTTTATCATCAGCCAGACCTGCTTTATCGGTCACGCCAATCAGCGTACCGGAGGAGTCAAACAAGTTGACCAGCATGAAAGAGAAAATCACCCCTGCCAGCCCGAGGTTAAACGACCCGGCTAAATCTACATGACCCACGACAGTCATTACGCTCGGCGGCGCAGAAACGATGCCGTTGTAGTGCACATCCCCCAGCATCCAGCCCAGCAGCGTTGTCACCACGATGGAAACCAGCACCGCCGCGTGAATATTGCGCGAGGCCAGAATGGCGATGATGAAGAAGCCGAGGA
>NZ_JCAFWP010000106.1:0-816 GCF_059295135.1 Stenotrophomonas sp. INTA L402-1 | reverse complement strand
CACTAAACCTGTTGATACGGAATCGCCATAAATAGGATCGAGAACTGCAAATCCCAGGAATCCGATGGTAGGTGAACCTGCAATTAATGCACATACTGCTGCTTCTGCATGAGTACGTTTAAAAAATTTGTAGCAACCAAACCAGGAGAAAAAGAAACATCCGACAATAACCACAAGTGATACAAGGGTCAGGCGAGTGTCCGCAAAAATCATTTCCCTGTTTGCCCGGGTAATAGAAACAAATAGGGCCGCAGGAAGAGCGTAGTTTAATACCAGTTTATTAAATGCCCGGGCTTGATCTTCTGAAAAAGTTTCTCGTCTGCCGCTAAAATAACCCAACAGCATGATTACGATAATGGGCAATAAATCGCCAATAAAAAATGTTAGCATAATAGTATTTCCGATAAGGGTCCCCTCACCATCGATAATGAGTTGGCAAGAGGAGACGATGTCAGTATTTAATTACCAGCGACTTGTTTTGGGTTAAGTTTGGTAATATGGCCACTTTCAGTTCCTGCTGCTGGGTCGATGACCACATTAATAATGGTCGGTTTGCGCGACTGAATACCGGTAGTTAAAGCATGACGAAGTTCATCTGTCGTGGTGACGTTATAGCCAACGCCACGAAACGCATCCATTAATTTGTCATACCTTGCATGGTGCAATAGATCTGTTGGTGATGGTGCACCAGCGCCACTGAGATCAACACCGTCTCCTCTGTAGATGCCGCCATTATTAAAAATAACGATCGTCACCGGCAGGTTATATCGACAAATCGTTTCAATCTCCATCCCACTGAAGCCAAAAGCACTATCA
>NZ_JCAFWP010000105.1:0-841 GCF_059295135.1 Stenotrophomonas sp. INTA L402-1 | reverse complement strand
CACAAAGGGAGTGACCATGAGAACAGGATGTGAACCGACCCGGTTTGGTAATGAAGCTAAGACCATTATTCACGGTGATGCGCTTGCCGAACTTAAAAAGATCCCCGCCGAAAGTGTCGATCTGATCTTTGCCGACCCACCATATAACATCGGTAAAAATTTTGATGGTCTGATCGAAGCCTGGAAAGAAGATCTGTTTATCGACTGGCTGTTTGAAGTGAAGTGGTTTACTGAATTTGGCCACCTGAACAGAGGTGATATGCTCACCTCAGAACAACACAGGTGCCATAAGGAAAAAAAGAAATTTCAGCGCAGAGTTTAATCGCGAATCCGCTCAACTGGTCGTTGACCAGAATTACACCGTGGCTGAGGCAGCCAGCGCTATGGATGTCGGCCTTTCCACAATGACGCGATGGGTGAAACAATTACGTGATGAGCGGCAGGGAAAAACACCAAAAGCCTCCCCCATTACCCCGGAACAACTTGAAATCCGTGAGCTCAGGAAAAAGCTACAACGTATTGAAATGGAAAATGAAATATTAAAAAAGGCTACCGCGCTCTTGATGTCAGATTCCTGAACAGTCTCAATAATCGGGAAACTCAGAGCGCATTATCCTGTGTTCACACTCTGTCATGTGTTCGCAGTTCATCGCTGCAGCTACAGATATTGGAAAACCCGTCCTGAAAAAACAGACGGCAGATGGGCTAGGTAATTGACTTGCATGGCGGAGCTAGGAGCATTGCCACAATGGCAACCCGGAGAGATTACCAGATGGGACGCTGGCTTGCTGGCAGGCTCATGAAAAAACAGGGGCTGGTCAACTGTCAGCCGCCGCCCCAC
>NZ_JCAFWP010000104.1:0-850 GCF_059295135.1 Stenotrophomonas sp. INTA L402-1 | reverse complement strand
TTTCTGTTCCCAACGGTAGTATTCCGGTGTACAGGTTGCCAGCTCGCGGCTCCAGTCATAACCAAAGCCCAGCATTTTGAGCTGGTTTTTCATGTACGCGATGTTGTCGTACGTCCACGGTGCCGGTGCGGTGTTGTGTTTCACCGCCGCGCCTTCCGCAGGCAGACCAAACGCGTCCCAGCCGATCGGCTGCAGGACGTTTTTGCCCAGCATACGCTGGTAGCGGGCGATCACGTCACCAATGGTGTAGTTACGTACGTGGCCCATGTGTAGTCGACCAGAAGGATAGGGAAGCATAGACAGGCAGTAATACTTCTCTTTGCTCTCGTCTTCGGTTACTTCAAATGTGCGCTTCTCATCCCAATGAAGCTGTACTTTGGATTCTATCTCTTCCGGGCGGTATTGCTCTTGCATGGCAGCCAGTGGTCCTGTTTTCAATACGGCTACAAATGTAGCGTTGAGGTGGTTTTTCAGATCCGCATAGCATAGCCCAAACGTCCGCGTCAAAACAGCCTTTCGCGCACTCGACGTTGAAATGATACCCGGATTATTCATACATTAATTTACAGAGTTTGTGGGCGTATTAGCAAAGCAAGGAACAAAGAACGTCTATTATTATAGTCAGTTAACGACCCGGGAGATGAAACGATGCACAAGGTTGCTCAATATTACTGTGAACTGGTCGCGTCACTGAGCGAACGTCTGCGCAATGGCGAACGTGATATCGACGCACTGGTGGAACAGGCGCGCGAGCGCGTAATAAAAACAGGGGAGTTAACGCGAACCGAGGTCGATGAGCTGACGCGAGCTGTCAGACGTGACCTGGAAGAGTTCGCCATGAGCTATGAAG
>NZ_JCAFWP010000103.1:0-892 GCF_059295135.1 Stenotrophomonas sp. INTA L402-1 | reverse complement strand
CACTTTACCTTTAAACTGTTTCCAGTTACCGCCGGCTTCATCTTTATTCATAATCAAGACCTCATCGTTAGGTTGTGAATGAGAGTACGTTCACTTTTCTTCTGAACGTGAGATTAAGTGTAGTCAGCAATTTGGCTTAGGATTATTTATTCAGAATTTTTAACCGTCACGTTGCGGCAAACCAGGTACCGTTGCGCCAGTGACGCCGCCAGATAGCCGCCAGAGAAAGCCCGCGCAAAGCCAGAAAGACGGTTAATGCCAGCCACAAACCATGATTCCCCAGCCACGGCAGCGTAAGGAGCGCCAGCGCAAAACCTGCGGCGGCCACCGCCATACTGTTACGCATTTCGGCGGCACGCGTTGCGCCTATAAACATGCCGTCCAGCAGATAACACCAGACGCCAACCAACGGCAAAATCACCTGCCAGATAAGATAGCGGTCAGCCAGCTGCTGAATCTGGGTTAACGACGTCAGCAACGCAATGATGTGTTCCCCTGCCAGCAAATAAACCACCGAAAACAGTAACGCTACAATCCCCGACTGGCGGCACGCTGCCCGCCAGACATCCAGTAACTGGCTACCGTCGCGCGCACCGTACGCCTGACCAGAATGTGCTTCAACCGCGTAGGCAAAACCATCCAGCGCATAGGCGGTAAAGGTGAGTAACGTCATCAGAACCGCGTTAACAGCGATAATGTCACTCCCCAGTCGCGCGCCAAGTACGGTGATCGCGCCGAAACAGAGTTGCAACAACAGCGAGCGCAGCATGATATCGCGGTTAAGCGCCAGCAAGCGACGGAAGTTTCCTCGCCAGGCAGTTTTCAGCATTTCGCCGGAGATTCCGCGTAGTTTGAGGATTTTACGCACCATTAGCAGACCAATCAGCAATGT
>NZ_JCAFWP010000102.1:0-900 GCF_059295135.1 Stenotrophomonas sp. INTA L402-1 | reverse complement strand
GAGAAATACTGTTCTCTATCCCGCTCATGTTCAGGCGTATTTCACTTCTGGAATTCCAACTTGGGTTATTGGCTGAATATGCACTTTTTTTTTCTGTGCCATGTGTTGCGTTGGTTGGCAATTTTCTTGCAGAGCTCAATCTGAACTGAAAAGCAGACTCCATTGTTGGTTGGTATTTGCACCAGTTTATTTCTGGTTGCTCCTGTGGAATATCATTTTCTATGTCGCGCCAGCGCAAAGTGCTTTGCTGGAAAATATGCGCAATTTCTTTCTGACCATTGTCTGGTTACCCCTGAATTTTTTCAATTTGGGTCTCAGCCGTGGACTGACTTTATCGGTCCGATAAGCGCCCAGCTTGGTTTTGCGTTGGGATATTATTGCCAGTGGCGTAGCAAAAATAGAAGTCAGAGGAAGAAGTGGGGCGAGTGGGTAATGTGTCTGAGTTTTGTTACGTTGGGTATGATTGCGTGGGCTTTGCGGTAATTCCTTGAATCAAAAAGTAGGTCAGATTGTTGACGAAGTGCGCTTTGTTTATGCCGGATGCTGCGTGAACGCCTTATTTTGTCTACAAAATCATGCAAATTCAATATATTGCATAAACCACGTAGGCCTGATAAGCGTAGCGCATCAGGCAGTTTTGCGTTTGCCATCAGGCTCAGTTGCCGGGCATAGCCCGGCATCAAAAGATTACTGCGCAGCGGCAGGTTTACGCGGACGGCGGCGACGTTGTTGTTCGCCTGCCGGTTTGGCATCGCCGAGGCGACGAGACGGTTTGTCTCCAGGTTTAGCGCTTGCAGATTTTGCGCCACCGTCTCCACGGCGTGGTTGCTGTTGACCGCGACCACCACCTTGCCCACGACCGCCGCCGCCACGTTGCTGGCGACCGTTCTGGATTGGTTC
>NZ_JCAFWP010000101.1:0-907 GCF_059295135.1 Stenotrophomonas sp. INTA L402-1 | reverse complement strand
CTTGAACGCCTTCCGCGGTGAAACGGCAGAACTTGCGACGACGGAAATAACGTGCCATATGGCTAGTCTCCAGAATCTATCAATTCAATCTGCTCGGCATGCAAAACCATTTTGCTCAGTCCGTTCTTTGCCTTGTGGCATGAAATGAACCCCTGAACGGTTATGCGACTGCCGACCGTTATACTGTGAGTAATGGCCTGGTTTTCGTGTCCGCTAACAATAACGGGCATTTGACACCATGCCTGCCGGTGAAAACCGGCTTCCTCCTGCACAGAACGATGCTCAAGCACGAACTGGCAGTGAGGAATTCCTGATGGACTGACCTTTCGAAGGGGAGTCCTGCACACGGTGCCGGACAACACCAGACGGTTGGTCATCAGAAATTACTCTTCAGAATCCCCAGCTTCAGCATCATCAGCGGTTTCGTTTGCGAAATCATCGCGACGCTCACGGCGCTCGTCTTTCGCTTTAACCATCGGAGATGCTTCGGTAACAGCGTGCTTGGTACGCATAACCATGCTGCGGATAACGGCATCGTTAAAGCGGAAGTTTGTTTCCAGCTCATCGATCGCTTCCTGCGGCGCTTCAACGTTCAGCAGAACGTAGTGAGCTTTGTGCAGTTTGTTGATCGGGTAAGCCAGCTGACGGCGGCCCCAGTCTTCCAGACGGTGGATCTTGCCTTCTGCACCAGTGATGGCAGCAGTGTAGCGCTCGATCATGCCCGGAACCTGTTCGCTCTGGTCAGGATGGACCATAAAAACGATTTCGTAATGACGCATCGAATTGCTCCTTACGGATTATTCAGCCTCCTGTCTGGGTCAGCCGAATCCCGGGGAGGCAAGGAACGTGTTAAAGGTCGGCTGAAAAATGACGCGTTATAGTACTGACATACCCCGCTAAACTCAAG
>NZ_JCAFWP010000100.1:0-899 GCF_059295135.1 Stenotrophomonas sp. INTA L402-1 | reverse complement strand
AGATGTGTATAAGAGACAGGGGGAGGCTATCTTTGGTACAGCTTAGCGATTTTCCCTGTGCCAAAAACTCAGTTTCAAACAGCTCGCACTTTATCCTATCAACGGCAAGCCTTAGATCAATCTGTGGCTTGTTTTCACACCAATGGGAACATTGACCCCATTGCACAGCGGGATTTTCGCTTGCTGGTGTGGAATATGCACAAAGGGCAAGATCGAGGCTGGCAGGAACAGTTGAAAACGCTCGCCGAGGGCAAGGATTTTTTATTTTTGCAAGAAGTGTCCAGCGGGCAACATCTAGATTCGCAATTTTCATCACAATTTCCTACCGCACTTTATACCAGCAGTTTTGCTTATTTAGGGCAGCAATCTGGCGTGGATTTGCTCAGCCGTTTTACACCGCGTTTTTATTGTGCGGGGGCTTCTGTTGAGCCTTGGATTCGCATTCCCAAAGTAGGAAACGCGATGGCATTTCCTCTGGCAGACGGGCAAAGGCTGTTAATCATCAATGTGCATTTAGTTAATTTTGAATGGAATCCCACCCACTATCAACAGCAACTCACAGCGATGTTTCAATTATTGCAAGCCCATCAAGGCCCGATTATTCTGGCGGGCGATTTTAATGCGTGGAATCGTGGGCGGATAGATTTAATCCAAAAACTGACCGCACTTTATGGTTTAACCCCCGTGCAGTTTCAGCCTGATGATCGTTTGCGATTTTTTTCAAACCCGCTGGATTGGGTTTTCGTGCGAGGCTTCAAGGTGAAAAACGCCCGCACGATAAAAACTACCAGCTCCGATCATAACCCCTTGCTGGTGGAATTAGCGTTATAACTAAACTGTATTCGCTTTGTTAGAAGGTTTTGTATTTTACACCGCCGCGGTAATCACAATCTCAACTT
>NZ_JCAFWP010000099.1:0-960 GCF_059295135.1 Stenotrophomonas sp. INTA L402-1 | reverse complement strand
AGCTCGGGTAGCGCGAACCGCCGGTCCCTTGCTTGCGTTTAGTATCCTAAACTGGATACCCGCCTGATCGATCGCTTTCGCCATCAGACCGCCGAGTGCATCCACTTCTTTTACCAGATGTCCCTTCCCAATACCGCCGATCGCCGGGTTGCAGCTCATCTGCCCCAGAGTGTCGATATTGTGTGTCAAAATCAGAGTCTGTTGACCCATACGCGCCGCGGCCATCGCGGCCTCGGTGCCTGCATGACCCCCGCCAATGATGATGACGTCAAAAGGATCCGGATAAAACATGGTGATTGCCTCGCATAACGCGGTATGAAAATGGATTGAAGCCCGGGCCGTGGATTCTACTCAACTTTGTCGGCTTGAGAAAGACCTGGGATCCTGGGTATTAAAAAGAAGATCTATTTATTTAGAGATCTGTTCTATTGTGATCTCTTATTAGGATCGCACTGCCCTGTGGATAACAAGGATCCGGCTTTTAAGATCAACAACCTGGAAAGGATCATTAACTGTGAATGATCGGTGATCCTGGACCGTATAAGCTGGGATCAGAATGAGGGGTTATACACAACTCAAAAACTGAACAACCGTTGTTCTTTGGATAACTACCGGTTGATCCAAGCTTCCTGACAGAGTTATCCACAGTGGATCGCACGATCTGTATACTTATTTGAGTAAATTAATCCACGATCCCAGCCATTCTTCTGCCGGATCTTCCGGAATGTCGTGATCAAGAATGTTGATCTTCAGTGTTTCGCCTGTCTGTTTTGCACCGGAATTTTTGAGTTCTGCCTCGAGTTTATCGATAGCCCCACAAAAGGTGTCATATTCACGACTACCAATACCGATTGCGCCAAAGCGGACCGCAGAAAGATCGGGCTTCTGTTCCTGCAATGCTTCATAGAAAGGAGAAAGGTTGTCCGGAATATCTCCGGCACCGTGGGTTGAGCTGATAAC
>NZ_JCAFWP010000098.1:0-1063 GCF_059295135.1 Stenotrophomonas sp. INTA L402-1 | reverse complement strand
GCCAGAGTGGGTCTGCGCCGCGGTGGGGCTGGGTGGCGTAGGGTTTGTGCCGGGGGGTCGGCCTGGCATTCGGGGTGGGCCGGGGCGGGCCCGGCCACGCCTCCACGGGCCGCCCGGGCGCGGCCACTACCAGGGGGCTTACGACCAGTCGAACGAGAACAGCACCGTGCGGCTTTCCGGCTCGTACAGCATCACGATCGCATCGGCACCGGTGGCGCACCAGTTGTAGCCGGCCACGTCGGCCACGGCGAAGAATTTGTTGCCATTGCGGGTGATGATCACTGTTTCGGCATCGTCCGCAGCGTTGGGGTCATCGGCAGCTTCGGTGAAACCCAGCTCGAATGCCGCGGGAATCTCTGCGGTTTCGGTCCAGTTGCCGAAACCGATGGGGCCGCCCAGCGTATCCAGATAATCGCGCTCGCTGGCCTCACCCTTGCCGTAGCGCGAGTAGCAGGCGAGACGGCCATGCGTGGCATGGTAATCGCGGGCCTTGGCGTAGCTCTCGCGCATCTGCACGATGTGCTCCTGCGCATCCTTGTCCTGCACCGCATCACCGATGAAATAGCCCGCGTTGCCGAGGAAGCGCATCTCGTTGCCGGCGGTCAGTTCGAAAGCGATCCAGTTGGTGCCGATGAAATCGTTGTGGTGTTCTTCGGTGGTCTCGCCGATGCAGCCGTCATACGGCTCGATCGGGCACAGCATCGTTGCCACCTGGCCGGCCAGTTCCGGGCGCAGCACGCCGAGGTCGATCTTCAGCAGCGGCAGCAGGTGCTGGCCGAGCCAGGCCTGGTCGGCGGGGAAGACATCGGTGGGGAAGGCGACCATGCCGGGCAGCAGGTCGCTCAGTTCAGTCTGGTGGATCATGTCAGTCCTTTGAATTGGATTGGTAGTGCCGGCCGCTGGCCGGCCTCCGCGATACAACAGGAGGTTGCCGGCCCCCCGCCCGCACAAACACACGCGCCGCCGGTAGAACCCCCAACGAAACCCCCCCGCACCGGCCGGGTCATTCCCGTCAGGGGAAACAAACACACCAACACCCCCATTCCCTCCCAAAAAAGCTAAC
>NZ_JCAFWP010000097.1:0-1064 GCF_059295135.1 Stenotrophomonas sp. INTA L402-1 | reverse complement strand
GAACATGCCCGGTTACTGGAACGCTGTGAGGGTAAACAACTGGCGGTATGGATGCGGCGGGTCTGCCTGGGTGAGCCGGTTGCCCGTTCCGGGAGGCTGCCGACACTGGCACCGCCGTTACTGCGTCAGCTGGCAGCCATCGGGAATAACCTGAACCAGACAGCCCGTAAGGTGAACAGCGGACAGTGGTCTTCCGGCGACCGGGTTCAGGTGGTGGCCGCACTGATGGCCATCGGGGATGAGCTGCGCCGGTTGCGTCTGGCCGTCAGGGAACAGGGGGCGCGGGATGATAGTTAAGTTTCATGCCAGGGGAAAAGGTGGTGGCAGTGGTCCGGTTGATTACCTGCTGGGAAGGGAGCGTAACCGGGAAGGGGCAACGGTGCTTCAGGGTAATCCGGAAGAAGTCCGGGAACTCATCGATGCCACGCCATTTGCGAAGAAATACACGTCCGGTGTTCTGTCGTTCGCGGAGAAGGAGCTGCCGCCGGGAGGACGTGAAAAAGTGATGGCGAGCTTTGAGCGTGTACTGATGCCCGGTCTCGAAAAAAATCAGTACAGCATCCTGTGGGTGGAGCACCAGGACAAGGGACGGCTTGAGCTGAATTTTGTCATTCCGAACATGGAGCTGGAGACCGGAAAACGCCTACAGCCGTACTACGACCGGGCAGACAGGCCGAGAATTGATGCCTGGCAGACGCTGGTGAATCACCATTACGGGCTGCATGACCCGAACGCCCCGGAGAACCGCCGGACGCTGACTCTCCCTGATAACCTGCCGGAAACGAAACAGGCGTTTGCTGAGGGCGTCACACGCGGGATAGATGCTCTTTACCATGCAGGAGAGATAAAAGGCCGTCAGGATGTGATTCAGGCGCTCACGGAAGCAGGGATTGAAGTGGTCAGGGTGACGCGAAGCAGTATCAGCATTGCAGACCCGAACGGCGGGAAGAATATCAGACTGAAAGGAGCCTGCTATGAGCAATCTTTTACAGACGGGCGCGGAGTGCGAGAAAAAGCGGAAAGAGAGAGCCGAATCTACAGAGACCCTGCTGACCGACGAGTTC
>NZ_JCAFWP010000096.1:0-1117 GCF_059295135.1 Stenotrophomonas sp. INTA L402-1 | reverse complement strand
ATGTAGTCAAACACATCCGCTCTTGCTGCATCCAGTGTCGGGTAGCTCGTTCGATAGACTCGCTCACGCTTGAGCAGCCCAAAAAAGCCTTCGCAGGCGGCGTTGTCGCCGCAATGTCCAACGGCGCTCATTGAGCAGATCAGCCCGTTAGCCGCGAGATATCCTTGGTAGTCACCGCTGCGGAACTGACTGCCACGATCCGAATGCAGGATCACCTCATCGCTGCCTTGACGCTGCCAGACCGCCATCTGCACCGCCCGGATCACCATATGGCGATCCTGTCGATCGTGCATTGACCAGCCCACAATGCGCTGGTCGTAAAGATCCAGCACGATGCACAGATACAGCTTGCCCTGCTGGGTCTTGATCTCGGTGATGTCCGTGACCCACTTGGTTTCCGGCTCCAGCGCGAGAAAATCGCGTTCAAGCAGGTTGCCCACGCCCGGCGGCGTTACGGACGGGCTGCCACGCTTCCCGCGACGCTTCCGCCGGGGCCAGCCCTGCAGGCCGTCGGCCGCCATCAGGCGCGCGACCCGGTTCAGGCTGGCGATCTCGCCTTCCTCAGCCAAGTCTTCGCGCATGCGGCCAGCTCCCAGAGTACCCCGGCTGTCTTCATGCAGTTCGCGCATCCTTACCACCAGGCGCTCATTGTCGACCTGCCGGGCGCTCGCAGGGCGCTTACTCCACTCGTAGTAGCCGCTGGCCGATACCTTCAGGCACCGGCACATCAGCCGGATCGGAAACTCATCGCGGCAACGTTCGATCACCTGATACCTCAGGATGATCCCTTTGCAAAGAACGTCGCCGCTTCTCGCAAAAAATCCCGTTCCTTCTTCACCCGCGCCAATTCACGCTTGAGTCGAGCCAACTCTTCGTCCCGTGGCGTTCCGGCGCCGCCGAAAGCGGCCGCTTCTGGATTCTGCGCCTCGCGCTTCCAGCGGGTTAGCAGGCTGTCGCGAATTCCCAGCTCCCGGGCCACCTGGGCGCAGCTGATGCCGGGCTGGCTCGCCTGCTCAACCGCACCGCGCTTGAACTCGGCACTGAACTTCCTACGCTTTGACATGAACACTCCTCATGGCCTGAATCGGCCTTCTTGTAAGTGTCCGTGAAAACGGGG
>NZ_JCAFWP010000095.1:0-1112 GCF_059295135.1 Stenotrophomonas sp. INTA L402-1 | reverse complement strand
GTTCGTCGCGCACTGGTCGATGCTGAACTGGCGCGTCTGGCAGTACAAAATGAATGGGAAGGTCTGGTCATTTACGGCGCGGTGCGTCAGGTAGATGACCTGGAAGAGCTGGATATCGGCATCCAGGCGATGGCGGCAATTCCGGTTGGTGCTGCTGGCGAAGGCATTGGCGAAAGCGATGTCCGCGTCAATTTTGGCGGTGTCACCTTCTTCTCCGGCGACCATCTTTATGCCGACAATACCGGGATTATTCTTTCAGAAGATCCGCTGGATATTGAATAAGTACCTGCCATGCGTTAAAAGGGGAATTAAATTCCCCTTTTTGGTAATGACTCCAACTTATTGATAGTGTTTTATGTTCAGATAATGCCCGATGACTTTGTCATGCAGCTCCACCGATTTTGAGAACGACAGCGACTTCCGTCCCAGCCGTGCCAGGTGCTGCCTCAGATTCAGGTTATGCCGCTCAATTCGCTGCGTATATCGCTTGCTGATTACGTGCAGCTTTCCCTTCAGGCGGGATTCATACAGCGGCCAGCCATCCGTCATCCATATCACCACGTCAAAGGGTGACAGCAGGCTCATAAGACGCCCCAGCGTCGCCATAGTGCGTTCACCGAATACGTGCGCAACAACCGTCCTCCGTATCCTGTCATACGCGTAAAACAGCCAGCGCTGACGTGATTTAGCACCGACGTAGCCCCACTGTTCGTCCATTTCAGCGCAGACAATCACATCACTGCCCGGTTGTATGCGCGAGGTTACCGACTGCGGCCTGAGTTTTTTAAGTGACGTAAAACCGTGTTGAGGCCAACGCCCATAATGCGTGCACTGGCGCGACATCCGACGCCATTCATGGCCATATCAATGATTTTCTGGTGCGTACCGGGCTGAGAGGCGGTGTAAGTGAACTGCAGTTGCCATGTTTTACGGCAGTGAGAGCAGAGATAGCGCTGATGTCCGGCAGTGCTTTTGCCGTTACGCACCACGCCTTCAGTAGCGGAGCAGGAAGGACATCTGATGGAAATGGAAGCCACGCAAGCACCTTAAAATCACCATCATACACTAAATCAGTAAGTTGGCAGCATTACCACTGTCTCTTATACACATCT
>NZ_JCAFWP010000094.1:0-1204 GCF_059295135.1 Stenotrophomonas sp. INTA L402-1 | reverse complement strand
GTATTACTACTGGTAGCACCTAAACTAGTAAACCATTTTTTAATCTTGAATTTAAATACAACATCATTCCCTTTACCATTCTTGGGTTTCCCGGTAATAGTAACTTCACTTCTTATCAGCACAGATAATGTTACTTCTCCATTACTGTCAACATTAATTCCATAAATCCCAGCCGTCCAATTATAATCCGTATTTTTCATATTATGGGTTAGTAACAGCGTGAATTTTGCACCATCAAACCCTGTTTCCGGAAAACCATCTGTCGCCCTGAATTTTACACCATTAACACTCAGCAACTCGACTTCCACAAAAGGAAGGATGGTATAGGATGGTTGTCCGTATATACGCCAACCTTTAATCTCCATAAATGAAGTTAAATTTTCTCCTTCTTGGTAGTCCATATATGTACGTTCATATATGCCATCACCCACATATCTCCATTTTTCCCCTTCTTTTTTTTCTTCATTTTGTAAGTACACTGTATCTTCCAGCAAATCCAGACCGTTATCGACCGGATTTCCAAAATCTTCAACTAATAAAACACTGAGAGGTAAATCCGCCCCTTCCTCTCCTATAACTTCTCGTATACGAAGCTGTGAACCAAGCGGACTCACTTCACCTGGTTTGATAGTGTAATTGTTTGAATAATTGGCATCGCTCCAACCAGCCATCTTCAGTTGCGCATTCAAATTCGCTTCCGCAAAATGCGCCATATACTGTCTTTGATATTGCCCA
Source organism: Stenotrophomonas sp. INTA L402-1 (assembly GCF_059295135.1). Lineage (NCBI taxonomy): Bacteria > Pseudomonadati > Pseudomonadota > Gammaproteobacteria > Lysobacterales > Lysobacteraceae > Stenotrophomonas > Stenotrophomonas sp. INTA L402-1. The sequence continues at coordinate 469 of NZ_JCAFWP010000094.1, read as the reverse complement.
TTGCCGTTGTAAACCCAATTATTGCCCTGGATAGGATCCGCATTCCTGACTTGTACGTTTTCCTCATTAAGCTGAACAACACCATCAGTAATAAAGTTACCCTGGGCATCTTTAAGAACAACGGTCACCGTTATGCTATCCCCAGCGATATATATCGTTTTGTCCGCGACAATCGTGGATTGATTTTTTGCCGCTGCACCTGGTTGTATTCCGTATAACGAGGACTTAATCTCCGTTGCCCATGTTTTTAATTTCAGACTGGCAACCAGATTTTCCTCGGCAACCCATGCTGTCCAGACAATGGTATATTCACCATTATTCTGCTCGACCCACCGCATAGAATCGGGAGTTGCGCCGCCTACCGCGAAACTATCAATATAAGACTCGATGACTTCTGATGTCAGCCCTAAAGCAGGGTTACCAAACTCATCCCGCAACGTTATTGTGACGGTTAATGGCTCCCCGGCGA
>NZ_JCAFWP010000093.1:0-1109 GCF_059295135.1 Stenotrophomonas sp. INTA L402-1 | reverse complement strand
AGATGTGTATAAGAGACAGCCCCGGGCCCCCATCGGCCACGGCCGGGGCCCATCCACGCTAGAATTACCCCCTTATCGAGTCCCCCAAGCCGCATATGAGCCACTTCGAAGGCGATCTTCGCACTCCCGAATCGGCGCGCTTCGCCATCCTGGCCAGCCGCTGGAACGCCCGCATCACCGACACGCTGGTCGCTGGCGCCCGCCAGAGCCTGGCTGGCAACGGCATCACCGAAGCCAACATCGACGTGATCCGCGTGCCGGGTGCCTGGGAACTGCCGCTGGTGGCCGCGCGCCTGGCCGCCGCCCACGAACACGCCGCCATCCTTACCCTGGGCTGCGTGATCCGTGGCGATACCCGTCACTACGAGCACGTGGCCGATCGCTGCGCCGAGGGCCTGATGCGCGTGCAGCTGGACTTCGGCGTGCCGGTCCTGAACGGCGTGCTGGCGGTGGAACGCGTTGAAGACGCCGAGGCCCGCGCAGGCGGCAGCCACGGCAACAAGGGCGAGGAAGTCGCACTCGCCGCATTGGAAATGGTCAATCTTCTGGAGCAGCTGCCATGAACAAGAACACCCAGGGCAAGCCCTCCGGTAAACCCGTCCGCCGTGATGGCGTCGATCCGGTGCTGCGCTCGCGCGCCCGCCGTCGTGCTGTGCAGGCCATCTACGCCTGGCAGATCTCCGGCGGCAACGCCCAGTCGCTGATCGCCCAGTTCGCCCACGAGCAGGCCCGCGAAATCGCCGACCTGGCGTACTTCGAGGCGCTGCTGCACGGCGTGCTCGACAACCGCCGCGACATCGACGAAGCGCTCGGCCCGTACCTGGACCGTGGCATCGAAGAAGTGGACGCGATCGAACGCGCGGTGCTGCGCCTGGCGGCGTACGAGCTGCGCTACCGCTTGGACGTGCCGTACCGCGTGGTGATCAACGAAGCCATCGAATCGGCCAAGCGCTTCGGTTCCGAGCATGGCCATACCTACGTCAACGGCGTGCTGGATCGTGCCGCCGTGGAATGGCGCAAGGTCGAATCGGGTCACTGACCCACCTGTGGTAGTGCCGGCCGCTGGCCGGCAGCTGCAGGGATCCTGAGGCTGTCTCTTATACACATCT
>NZ_JCAFWP010000092.1:0-1278 GCF_059295135.1 Stenotrophomonas sp. INTA L402-1 | reverse complement strand
AGATGTGTATAAGAGACAGGTATTGAACCGCCCCGGGAATCCTGGAGACTAAACTTCCTGAGAAAGAGGTAAACAGGATGACTAAAAATACTCGTTTTTCCCCCGAAGTCCGTCAACGGGCAGTCCGTATGGTTCTGGAAAGTCAGGGCGAATATGACTCACAATGGGCGACAATTTGTTCCATTGCTCCAAAGATTGGCTGTACGCCGGAGACTCTGCGTGTCTGGGTTCGCCAGCATGAGCGGGATACCGGGGGCGGTGATGGAGGGCTCACCACCGCTGAACGTCAGCGTCTGAAAGAGCTGGAACGTGAAAATCGTGAACTGCGCCGCAGTAACGATATCCTTCGCCAGGCTTCCGCTTATTTTGCGAAGGCGGAGTTCGACCGCCTCTGGAAAAAATGATGCCACTGCTGGATAAGCTGCGTGAGCAGTACGGGGTCGGACCGGTATGCAGCGAACTACATATTGCCCCGTCAACGTATTACCACTGTCAGCAACAGCGACATCATCCGGATAAACGCAGTGCCCGTGCGCAGCGCGATGACTGGCTGAAGAAAGAGATACAGCGCGTATACGATGAAAATCACAAGGTATACGGTGTGCGTAAAGTCTGGCGTCAGTTGTTACGGGAAGGTATCAGAGTGGCCAGATGCACTGTGGCACGTCTCATGGCGGTTATGGGACTTGCCGGTGTTCTCCGGGGTAAAAAGGTCCGTACGACCATCAGCCGGAAAGCCGTTGCCGCAGGCGACCGCGTAAACCGTCAGTTCGTGGCAGAACGACCTGACCAGCTGTGGGTGGCTGATTTTACTTACGTCAGCACATGGCGGGGCTTCGTCTATGTGGCGTTCATCATTGATGTGTTTGCCGGATACATCGTGGGGTGGCGGGTCTCATCGTCCATGGAAACGACATTCGTGCTGGATGCACTGGAGCAGGCGTTATGGGCCCGTCGACCGTCCGGCACGGTCCATCACAGTGATAAAGGTTCTCAGTATGTATCGCTGGCCTACACACAGCGGCTTAAGGAAGCCGGATTACTGGCATCAACAGGAAGTACAGGCGACTCGTATGACAACGCGATGGCGGAGAGCATCAATGGTCTTTACAAAGCGGAGGTAATACACCGTAAGAGCTGGAAAAACCGTGCAGAAGTGGAACTGGCCACACTCACGTGGGTGGACTGGTATAACAATCGACGATTGCTGGAAAGGCTGGGCCATACTCCTCCGGCAGAAGCAGAAAAAGCTTATTATGCTGTCTCTTATACACATCT
>NZ_JCAFWP010000091.1:0-1633 GCF_059295135.1 Stenotrophomonas sp. INTA L402-1 | reverse complement strand
ACTAAAGCCGTTTTTGAGTGCCTTTTTGTGGTTGGTTACGGTGCCTTTCCAACCAAATTGTTCATTCAGCCGGTATGTTTTTGATCTGCCAACTTTAGGTCCCTCAAAGATCACCCCAACATCCAGTAGCGCGCGAACGGCGCGACTAACATTCGTTTTCTGCATCCCTAAAGTTTCAGCAATATCTGCTTGGGCGATCTGAATGAAGTTTTCGTAATCCAGATCTGCAAGCATCAGCATTAAGACCTTGAATTGCTCCCCGGTTAATTCCTTAGCCAAGATCCGTAATGCGTCTTGATTCATGGTGAAATGCCTCTGAAATGCTGATTTTTGTTTAGGGCGGATAACGGCAACGAAGCCGCCGATAATCTCACCCTGGTCATTTATCTGAGTGATTCTCTCGACATCCTTACTCATCTTTGAACCCTATTTGAGTTATCAATAATGATAACAGTGTTATCATTATTGATAACTATGTCAACTGTAACCCTTAGATTTTGTTAATGTTTTTATTCTCCTTTCTGTATCTTTATATTAGGCGTCTAACGCATTGATTCCATTAGATATTTATCCTAGCTACTCTTTGGGGTGTCGGGGCGAAGCCCTGACCCAGTCACGTAACGATAGCGGAGTGTATACTGGCTTAATCCTCTGCAAGCCTCGTCAGCCGTGATTTTTGCCAGATTTCGAGGTTTTCACGTTCAACAGCTCCTGCACGTTTTTTGCCGTCCGTTCACCGTTAAACTCCGCAGAAATCGGGACAGGATGTGCAAATGTAATACCGTCACCCGCGACGATATTCCGTTTGCCATCTGGTCAGGGCTTCACCCCGACACCCCGCATCAGTGCGTACGTGCTCAATGTGGTTTCCGGTTCTCTTCCGCTTCCTCGCCCACTCGCTCACTAACGTTCGGTCGCTGGGGCTGCGGCGAGCGGTGCCACCTCTCGCATGTTATCGGTGATTCCGCTGTTGTTCTTTCGGGGATGAGTCGCCAGATAGCTCTTCAAACGCTCTCAGAAGCTCTCAGGCGCACGAAACGGGTTTTAAATGCCCGTCAGGGCATGGAAGGCGCGAAAAACGCTTACAGAGGGTTTCAGGAGGTCAGGCGCGCCGATACCCCTAACCAGGGGCTTTCAGGTCGCCAGGAACCGCGTCAGCCCCCTGCAAAGCCCATTTGCACGGCACTGGCAGCTATTCAGCTGGTTGGTGGTCGTAGACCGTCGATGTTACAGCGATGGGGGTCTGGGGTTCTCCCCAGACGGTTTCCGGTTGCGCTCAAGGCGCTGCCGGAACCGTGGCAGCTCAGACGTTTTGGAGATTATCGGGCAAAGGTTGCGAATGACGTCAATGACGTCATTTTGCGGCGTTTGCCCTATCCTGCATCGCATCGAACTGACATGCGGCAAAAGAGCAATGCAGGATAGACAATCATGGTCAAAACGTTAACACGTAGCCCTGATTGTCCGCCTGCCGCTGGCTCTTTAAATCCGGCCGCCCTGAATGACACTAAAGCCGTTTTTGAGTGCCTTTTTGTGGTTGGTTACGGTGCCTTTCCAACCAAATTGTTCATTCAGCCGGTATGTTTTTGATCTGCCAACTTTAGGTCCCTCAAAGATCACCCCAACATCCAGT
>NZ_JCAFWP010000090.1:0-1514 GCF_059295135.1 Stenotrophomonas sp. INTA L402-1 | reverse complement strand
AGATGTGTATAAGAGACAGGGGCGAACCAGGCCTCGACGAAGCGGTCGAGCTGGATCAGGTCCGGGTGCAGGGCTTCGTGCAGGTCGGCACGGGCAACGGCGCGGGTCAGCAGCATCGGCTGGCGCGGCTGCTTGAGCAGGTTCTGCAGCCAGGCGATGGCGCGCGCCACCACCAGGTCGCCTTCGGCCAGTTCATCGACCAGGCCGATCTGCAGCGCCTGTTCGGCCGGCACCAGCGAGCCGGTGGTCAGCAGGACGCCGGCGCGGTGTACGCCCACCGCGCGGCGCAGCAGGCGCTGGATGCCCTCCGGCGCGATCAGGCCCACCTGCACTTCGTTCAGGCCGATGGCATACGGCCGCGACGGATCGGCGCTGCGCGCCATCACCCGGTAGTCGCAGCACAGGGCCAGCACGCAGCCGCCCGCCGGTGCGTGGCCGGTGATCGCCGCGACCACCGGGATCCGGCTCTCGGCCAGCGTGCGCACGGCGCCAAAGAAGGCGTTCCAGGTGTCCAACAACTTGTGCTTGTCATCACCATGCGAGAGCAGGTGCGGCACGTCCATACCGCCGGTGAAGATGCGCTCGCTGCCCGACAGCACGATGCCGTGCGCGTCTTCGGCCATGGCCAGCTCGATGGCATGGATCAACTGCCGGCACAGTTCGGTGTCCAGTGCGTTGACCGGCGGCCGCGCCAGGCGCAGTTCGCGGATGGGGCCATGGTTGATCACCTCGATGAGCGTCGTCATGCTGCGGTCTCGTTGCGAAGAAGGAACCTGGGCGATGATAACCAAACCATTCGTTGGCGTACTGTTGGTTCTGTGTGCGGCCGCAGCATCGGTCTCGGCGGCGGAACCGGCGTGCGTCACGGTGGAGCAGGGCTGGGCGCGGTTGCCACCGAATCCGGCGATGCCGATGACCGCCGGCTATGGCGTGATCCACAACGGCTGCAGCAAAGCAGTGGCGATCACCGGCGCGACCAGCAGTGGCTTCGGCGATGTGTCGCTGCACGAGACCACGATCGTCGATGGGGTCAGCCGGATGCGCGCGATCGAGCGCCTGCCGCTGGCACCGGGCGCACGCGCCGAGCTCAAGCCCGGTGGTCTGCACCTGATGCTGATGCAGGGCAAGGGCGCGTTGAAGGAAGGCCAGGCGCTGCCGCTGCGGCTGCAGCTGGAAGGCGGTGGCGAAGCGAGCGCGACGTTGGTGGTGCGCAAGGCCGCGCCGTAAGCGCGCGGGGAAACGGCACGCTGCTGCTGACGCAAGGGGTTGGGATGGCCGTCGTAGCGTCGAGCTTGCTCGACGGCCCTGGCCTGCAGCAGTCGAGCAAGCTCGACTCTACGGATGAAGCGACGATTGGGATGGCTGCCGTAGCGTTGAGGACGCTGGGCGCGAACGGAATTCCGGTAGTGGCGGGGGCGGGGGCGGGGGGGGGGGCGGGGGGGGCCCCCCCCGCCCCCACCCCCGGGGGGGGTCGACCAGGGGAGCGCGAACCCCACCGCGCCGGGGGGGCGCGG
>NZ_JCAFWP010000089.1:0-1704 GCF_059295135.1 Stenotrophomonas sp. INTA L402-1 | reverse complement strand
GCCGAAGACATGGCCGGAGTCTTTCTGTCTTGGAGAAGACCGCCAGCCAGCCATGCCATCACTGGCAGCAAGGAAGGTGGATTTTACGCAGGGACGTCTGCCACCGACGCTGATGCCGGTAATGAGTTCTGTCGACCGGGAAACCCGCCAGCTTCAGCTTTTGCTGGTCATGGGCGTGGATGACTCTCTGGGCGGTGTTGTCCGGCTTAATGGTACGCTGTATCCCGCGTTTGCCGTTCCCTCAGCCGATAACAGCCAGCTGGTCATCAGTGCACTGACCGATAAGGGGTTACGGTATGCAGGGTATGGTGTTGCCGTAAATCACGATGCAGACAGCCACATATCACCTGCGCCGGAACTTATGGAGTTTCATCTGAAAACCCGTGAGGCACCGCTTTTTGCTGCCGTCAACACACCAGAAAAACAGCCGGATCATCTGTTCCGCTCGCTGGGTTTCAATCGTACCTGGGACGAATGGCGGCGCGAGGAAGATGCACGAACACACGCCACCGAGAGGAGACCTGATCGCGGTTGGTCACAGGGAATGTGAACAATATTTTGTTTTGTTTAACATCGTGTTATGTTCGTCGATGTTCATCGACAGGGATGAATGCAAGAAGCACACTCACATAGCGCAAACATAGTTTTGTTTTTCCGCCCCCAAAAATTGGGGGTTCTTTTTTTGCTGCATCAGAGCGTTTTTGACGCAATTTTTCACTTCAATAGTACCTTCGCACTACTAACACAAAAAAAACGCAGCAGGGAGCGTTTTAGGTGCCTTAAAATCGATTTTAGATCGTCATCTTGATCTGTTTGTCTTCCTTGAAGCGAAAATGCAGGGCTACAACCGTGCGCCCCTTTTTGATCGTCTCAACCGTTACAGCCAGGTCGCTTTTTTTGTTCAGTTCGTCAACACAGGGTTTTATTAGATCCCTGTTTAACGTTTTGAAATCTTTATATTTACCATCAAGCATCAGTGATGATTTAAAATCATCGAGGGCGATAATACGTTCCCCAGTACTGCGGAATTGCTGGAGAATTTCGTATATTCTTATGCTGTAACTTCTTGATAAATTAGAAATATTTTTAATGACGACTCTGGTGAATTGCCCCTTCAACTGTGTCAGATAAGGCATTACCGCGTCAGAAAAAGTGATTTGTGCTTTCCCCTCTCCCCTCGCGTACTGTGCCCGATACTGAATCCAGCGGAACTCCTCGCGCTTCTCGTCGTCCTTGAGAATGATCGACCTGTCCCACAAACGATCGATCGCTTCCTGTAGCTGAACCTCGGCATTTTTCCGCCCCATATCAGGGAATGAATCAAAATATTCCGCAGCTGTAATGGTCATTGTCTTTTGCAATTCAGGTGAAGCTACGTCAGTACCGGAGTTAAGTCGGCTTATGCAGAGCAATAAGAAACGCTGTTCTTGTAAAGTTAGCTTGTAACTGGCCTCAACCAGCGCATTGGACTTATAGGCTATCAGAGGGTTTGATGTCATTTTAACCACCAGGCCAAAAATGAGGTGAAATAAAAACCTATCACCTTTAGCATTGGTGAGCAATTATATTTTCACCCCCCATTTTCCTGTGAATATTACCTTAAATCTCCTCACCTTTACCTTAAATTACCTCACCCAAGCACCTTAAAGTATCTCACCGTTACCTTAAATTCCCCCACCTATGCACGTGTTTCGCAGTGTGTTT
>NZ_JCAFWP010000088.1:0-1634 GCF_059295135.1 Stenotrophomonas sp. INTA L402-1 | reverse complement strand
AGATGTGTATAAGAGACAGCGGTAATGCTGTCGCAATTTTTCCATTTGCTGGCTCAGAGACTGGATTTTTCCCTGCTCACTACGGTATTCCGGTGCAGCCCATTGCATCAGGGGAATACGGGAAAAACCGGACGAAAACGGCGATGATTTTTTCAGGCTGGCAGCATGGCTCATCGCTTCCTTTCGTTCGGTGTTCAGCTCTTCCCAGCGTCTGCGCGTCGCCTGCATATCTGCCATCATCGACATGGCGTTACTGGTGAGTTTCCATGCCGCGTTACTGTCCTCCGGCAACGCTTCGATGATGTCACGTAGTGTGTACGAAGTTGCGTTGTCAGGAAGCCCGATATTCAGAAGGTCAGCCACACGGCGGGCAGGCTCTGTCAGCCCGCTGTTCCTGAGTTCGGTGCGGGAAATCTGTATTTCCAGGTTAAGCCTGTTAATCAGACGATTCTGTTCGCCGCGTTCTGTTTCGATACCGCGTGTTTCCATCGCACAGGCAGACTTTCCGAGGTGAATACCAGGCGTTTTCTCAAGCCCCTGTCGCTCGTATGAACGATGGTCTATCTCTTCCTGATAACCGGCGTTCGCCAGTGCCCTGTTTGCATGGTCAGCCCATGATGCACGCCACGTCTCGGCATGTGTCCGGTCGTTCCAGTCCCTGACCTTTCCGCCGAACCCAGCAGGTCCGACAGCCCTCGTGGTCAGCATGATGTGCGCATGGGGATTTGTTTTATCCATGTGATGGAACGCCACATCAGCAATCATGCCCTGACTGACAAAGTTTTCTCTGACAAAGGCGAGAACGGTTTCCCGTGCGGCATCCTGCGGCAGTTCACGGGGGATAGCGAGTTCAATTTCCCGCGCAAGTTGTGAGTTCTTCCGGCGTTCGGCCTTCTCAACGGCATTCCAGAGTTCGGCACGGTTCGTACACCAGGCAGGGGCTGTCGCGGGGGTCAGAATCACAGCCTCAGCCACACCGCTTTTGCGGGTGTAGTCGTGAGTCAGTCCGGTACGCTCATCAAGCATTAGTGAACCAGAACGATAGGCAGCAGAAGCAACGGCGCTGTAGCCGTTGCTTCTGGAGATGATTTTCATACTGAGATGATAAATCGCCATTTCTGCCGTAATGCCTTTTTGCAGTTTTCTTTCAGCCCCGCAGGGCGCACACAATCGAAACGGAGTGGAGATTGTATAAGTGCGCACTTCGTGATTTGCCGTGCATTATGCCAGCTCAGTTTTTAAACTACCAGTGACGCGCTAAAATGCGATTTTTCACCGCGCACGGAGTCACGAAATGAGCAGAACACTCGAACAGAAGATTGCCGAAGCTGAGGCCAGATTACAGCGCCTGAAGGCGAAGAGCCGGAGCCTGGACACAGCGCAGAAGGTCATTGTGGGTGCAGCATTGCTGGCAAAGGTCAGAAAGCCGGAGGAAGTGCAGTTGCGAGCTTGGTTACTCCAGTTCCTGAAGGCAGAGGTGACACGGCAGGCTGATGTGACGCGAATACTGCCGCTGATTAACGAGCTGGAGGCGCTGCCAGGACAGTGATTGTATCGTCCGCTCGCCGCAGCCCCAGCGACCGAGCGTTAGCGAGCGAGTGGGCGAGGAAGCGGAAGTGAATCCGTCGCCAGGT
>NZ_JCAFWP010000087.1:0-1801 GCF_059295135.1 Stenotrophomonas sp. INTA L402-1 | reverse complement strand
GCCTTATCCGGTAACTATCGTCTTGAGTCCAACCCGGTAAGACACGACTTAACGCCACTGGCAGCAGCCACTGGTAACTTGGTTAGCAGAGCGATGATGGCGCAAATGGTGACAGAGTTCTTGAAGTAGTGGCCCGACTACGGCTACACTGGAAGGACAGTATTTGGTATCTGCGCTCTGCTGAAGCCAGTTACCTCGGTTAGATAATCTGCCAGGATTAGCTAACCTTCGAAAAAACCACCTGCCAGGGTGGTTTTTTCGTTTACAGGTCCAAGATTACGCGCAGAAAAAAAGGATCTCAAGAGATCCTTTTAGTTTTTTAGTCAAAAAGAGCACTAAGCCTATTTCTATAATAATTAACAACATAAGGGAAATCACTATATTTTTCTATTTGTTTTAATATTGACCGTTGAATTTCCTCTTTTTCAGAGTCTGTGTAACTTACATTATTCCACTTTCTTGATAATTCCATTGCTGACTGAAGCATATCTTCAAAGGTTAGCACCCTATTATTATTTTTATATTTGAAATTTTTATTTTCTATCGTCGTTACAACGACCACATTAGCCTCGTACAATATATTTATTGTCTCCTCGCTAAAAGAATCATCTAGTGTAGCTAGATACATTTCTCTAATTCCTGTTCTATTAACCTCTTCAGGTACTTCTTGCCATCGCTCCCTCAGCGTTGTTTTAGCGGAAATCAACATTGTATTTCTTTTGTTAGATGTGTACTGGACTACACCTGGCATAACAAGATCTACAAGTTTACCTATTTGGTTTTTTTGAAAAAATGACTTCCCAATAGCCCCCTGCACATCAACAGGAATTCCTGCCCCCATCATTAATAGCTCAAGAATAGACTCAAACTCTTTTCCTGCCCTGCTACGTCTGGATTGAGTGTTAGACAGTGCCAAATCATATATGTGTGTAGGGTATTCCATCGTAAAATCACGAATGGCATCATAAGGACTCATATCTTTTATTCTTTCTTCATCAATAAGATATGATAACATTCTTGTTGTGAATTCTTTTTCAAATGGTTCAAATTCTTTCCAACAGTTTTTTCTCATTGCAATTATATATTCACTTGGATTATTCAAAAAATAATCACTATTTTTTTGATCATACCCTAAATCACAAAATGTTTTATAAACCAAAGCAAATGGCGTAATAAAATGCGATTTTCTCTCTTTAGAAATTAGAGTTTTAAATTCACCAGGACTTAATCTTTGCATAAAAAATAACCTTTTATATCTACTTGAAAGTTTTTTCATGCACGTTCATAATTGGAATCAAAACAGGACAAATTGTCCTAAAACCAACACTTAATTCTGGTAGACATGCATGACTGATAATATCGCAGCAACAATCAAAGAAAAAAGAGAAAGACTTCATATGACTCAAAAAGAGTTTGCAGACGCCCTTGGTCTTTCAAAATATGGAGACAGAACCATAAGAAGATGGGAGCGCGGGGAAACAAAACCTACTGGGGCGGAACTAAAAGCAGTTATAGACTTTCCAGACACACCACCTTACCCAAACAACGAGAATGGCAGATATCGCATGATCGATTTATTTGCTGGAATCGGTGGAACCAGACTTGGATTTCATCAAACTAACGCTGTAAATGTTGTTTTTTCCAGCGAATGGGATAAGTTTGCTCAAAAGACATATCATGCAAATTATGGTGATTTCCCTGATGGGGACATAACAAAAATCGATGAAAAAGATATTCCTGATCATGAAATTCTTGTCGGTGGGTTTCCTTGTGTAGCATTCTCTCAAGCAGGCCTCAAAAA
>NZ_JCAFWP010000085.1:0-2082 GCF_059295135.1 Stenotrophomonas sp. INTA L402-1 | reverse complement strand
CCGCTAACCCCATCAATTAACCTTCCGGCACCGGGCAGGCGTCACACCGTATACGTCCACTTTCGTGTTTGCACAGTGCTGTGTTTTTAATAAACAGTTGCAGCCAGCTGGTATCTTCGACTGATTTCAGCTCCATCCGCGAGGGACTTCACCTACATATCAGCGTGCCTTCTCCCGAAGTTACGGCACCATTTTGCCTAGTTCCTTCACCCGAGTTCTCTCAAGCGCCTTGGTATTCTCTACCTGACCACCTGTGTCGGTTTGGGGTACGATTTGATGTTACCTGATGCTTAGAGGCTTTTCCTGGAAGCAGGGCATTTGTTGCTTCAGCACCGTAGTGCCTCGTCATCACGCCTCAGCCTTGATTTTCCGGATTTGCCTGGAAAACCAGCCTACACGCTTAAACCGGGACAACCGTCGCCCGGCCAACATAGCCTTCTCCGTCCCCCCTTCGCAGTAACACCAAGTACAGGAATATTAACCTGTTTCCCATCGACTACGCCTTTCGGCCTCGCCTTAGGGGTCGACTCACCCTGCCCCGATTAACGTTGGACAGGAACCCTGGGTCTTCCGGCGAGCGGGCTTTTCACCCGCTTTATCGTTACTTATGTCAGAATTCGCACTTCTGATACCTCCAGCATACCTCACAGTACACCTTCGCAGGCTTACAGAACGCTCCCCTACCCAACAACACATAGTGTCGCTGCCGCAGCTTCGGTGCATGGTTTAGCCCCGTTACATCTTCCGCGCAGGCCGACTCGACCAGTGAGCTATTACGCTTTCTTTAAATGATGGCTGCTTCTAAGCCAACATCCTGGCTGTCTGGGCCTTCCCACATCGTTTCCCACTTAACCATGACTTTGGGACCTTAGCTGGCGGTCTGGGTTGTTTCCCTCTTCACGACGGACGTTAGCACCCGCCGTGTGTCTCCCGTGATAACATTCTCCGGTATTCGCAGTTTGCATCGGGTTGGTAAGTCGGGATGACCCCCTTGCCGAAACAGTGCTCTACCCCCGGAGATGAGTTCACGAGGCGCTACCTAAATAGCTTTCGGGGAGAACCAGCTATCTCCCGGTTTGATTGGCCTTTCACCCCCAGCCACAAGTCATCCGCTAATTTTTCAACATTAGTCGGTTCGGTCCTCCAGTTAGTGTTACCCAACCTTCAACCTGCCCATGGCTAGATCACCGGGTTTCGGGTCTATACCCTGCAACTTAACGCCCAGTTAAGACTCGGTTTCCCTTCGGCTCCCCTATTCGGTTAACCTTGCTACAGAATATAAGTCGCTGACCCATTATACAAAAGGTACGCAGTCACCCCATTAAGAGGCTCCCACTGCTTGTACGTACACGGTTTCAGGTTCTTTTTCACTCCCCTCGCCGGGGTTCTTTTCGCCTTTCCCTCACGGTACTGGTTCACTATCGGTCAGTCAGGAGTATTTAGCCTTGGAGGATGGTCCCCCCATATTCAGACAGGATACCACGTGTCCCGCCCTACTCATCGAGCTCACAGCATGTGCATTTTTGTGTACGGGGCTGTCACCCTGTATCGCGCGCCTTTCCAGACGCTTCCACTAACACACACACTGATTCAGGCTCTGGGCTGCTCCCCGTTCGCTCGCCGCTACTGGGGGAATCTCGGTTGATTTCTTTTCCTCGGGGTACTTAGATGTTTCAGTTCCCCCGGTTCGCCTCATTAACCTATGGATTCAGTTAATGATAGTGTGACGAATCACACTGGGTTTCCCCATTCGGAAATCGCCGGTTATAACGGTTCATATCACCTTACCGACGCTTATCGCAGATTAGCACGTCCTTCATCGCCTCTGACTGCCAGGGCATCCACCGTGTACGCTTAGTCGCTTAACCTCACAACCCGAAGGTGTCTTTCGACATCATCGCATTGCTACATTTGAGAGACTCTATGACAGGTTACTCCTCATCCCAAACTGCTACGGGGGACAAGTTTCAGCCGTCATGTTTCAATTTTCAGCTTGTTCCAGATTGTTAAAGAGCAAAATACTTCGCAGCATACTGTTGCCAATATACTCTGAAGTATTGAAATTCAAGGACCTATATGGCT
>NZ_JCAFWP010000084.1:0-2371 GCF_059295135.1 Stenotrophomonas sp. INTA L402-1 | reverse complement strand
CGCAGGCGCAGCTGACCTGGACCGACTACGACGGCGACAGCCTGGTCGAAAACAATGGCACCACGGTCGAGGATGGTCGCGGCGGCGGCCTCAACAGCCGCCTCGGCGTACGCCTGTTTGGCCAGGGAACGCTGCAGGGCAACCGCGTGCAGCCGTTCCTGGCGGCGAACTGGCTGCGTGGCCAGCGCGATGAGGCCATGCGCTTCAACAGTGAGTCGTTGAGCGCGAAGACGCCGGAGAACCGCTACGAAGTGCAGGCCGGTGCCCAGCTTCAGCTGGGCCAGCGCTGGAGCGCATGGGGTGACCTGCGTGTGCAGCGTGGCGACAGCGGCTATCGCAACCACGGTGCCCAGGTCGGCCTGCGCGCCGCTTGGTAGGCGCCCCTACGGAATGCCCTGCAAGGAGCAGATTCAGAGACTGGATTCTGCTCCGTCCATCCCATAACGCGCCCCGCGTTTCAGATCAATTGCATGGCCCAGGCAAGACCCGATCCGCACAGTGCCGCCTCCGGTCCTGCGGATGCGGGTCCACCCCAATAAGCTTCAAGGAGAAACATCCATGCGCATGATGCAGTTCACGCCAATGCTTGCGTCCACTCCCCCAGTGCGGTCACGACTTGGCCTGGCCGTAGTCGCCTCATTGCTCTTCACTGCCGCAGGCTCTACCGGTGCAGCGACTGTCAATCCCGGGCAGACAGTAACCGTCACGTCAGGAAGCGCGCTGGAAGGTGAGGCATTCTCCGTCAATGGTGGAACGCTGATTGTCCAGAACGCCAGAACGTCCACGATCACGGGCCGCTACGCGAACAACGCCCCTGCCTCCGTTTCACTGCAGAACGCTACGGTCACCGGCGGAGGCATAAACAGCCTGGTCAACAGCAACGCCGTCATCCAGGACTCGAATATTGACGGCCGTATCACGCTGTCCACGAGTGTGGGTGCTTCTGCGCTTCCGCGCTCTCATGTGGCATTGATTCGAAGCACCGTCGCCGGAACAGGAGGCATCTCTTTCGCCGCATCGGCTGGTGGTCGCCTCGATAGCGAAGCCACCCTGTTCAACAGCCGAATTCTCGTCACCGGCGCCACGGTCAATCTCAACGCCGGGACGTCCGTCAAAGGGGATACCAACGGCATCTCCGTCAACTACAACGGCGATACAAGATTTGCGGAGAACTTCAGCGAGTGGGGACTGACAATCGATGGATCCTCGGTCACCGGAACCGCCGGCAGCGCGATCCTCGTCACCCGCGGCAGCGGTGACGAGACCGTCCGCATCACCGCACAGAACGGCGCCACGCTTACGGGCGGTAACGGCGTAATGATCGAAGCGCGCGACAACGCCCTGCTCGACTTCACCGCCCGCACCTCCACGCTCAACGGCGACATCACCATCGCCGATACAGCCACCGCAAAGATCAGCCTGCTCAACGGTCTCGACCTCACCGGCCGCATCCTCGGCCCGGCCGACGTCATCGTCGACCAGGGCGGTCGCTGGATGCTGTCCGGCGACAGCAACACCGGTAATCTCACTCTGGGTGCAGGCAGCGACATCCTGCTCGGGCCGGGTGAGTTCCGCCAGCTGACCGTCAACGGCAACTATGTCGGCCAGGGCGGCACGCTGCACTTCAATACGGTGATGGCCGCCGACGATGCGCCGACTTCGAAGGTGCACGTCACCGGCGATGCAAGCGGCAGCACCCGGATCGTGGTCAACAACATCAATGGCGCCGGTGCGCAGACCATCAACGGCATTCCGCTGGTGCAGGTCGATGGCACCTCCACCGCAACCTTCGCCATGCAGGGCCGCGCCATCGGTGGCATGTACGAGTATTTCCTGCGCAAGGGCACTCCGGGCGCGACCAACGGCAACTGGTACTTGACCTCGGCCTACACCGGTAATCCGTGCGATATCAATCCGTCACTGCCGGAGTGCCAGGGCACTGGTCCGGTGGATCCGGTCGATCCTGTGGACCCGATCGATCCCATCGATCCCATTGAGCCGGTCAA
This sequence comes from Stenotrophomonas sp. INTA L402-1, assembly GCF_059295135.1. NCBI lineage: Bacteria > Pseudomonadati > Pseudomonadota > Gammaproteobacteria > Lysobacterales > Lysobacteraceae > Stenotrophomonas > Stenotrophomonas sp. INTA L402-1. The sequence continues at coordinate 365 of NZ_JCAFWP010000084.1, read as the reverse complement.
TCCCGTCGATCCAGTGCCGGTGCTGCGTCCGGAACCGGGCGCCTACCTGGCCAACCAGGCCGCGGCCGTGCAGATGTTCCAGTTGCGCCGCCATGACCGCGGCGAGCCCGGCTTCGACCGCGCCCGCATCGGCACCTGGGTGCGCGCCGGGCGTGACCAGCTGCAGGCGAACGTGGCCGGCCAGGTCGATGCCCGTACCCACATCAACACCCTGCAACTGGGCAGCGATGTCTGGCGCTGGGGCGATGGCCGTGGCCAGGTCGGCGTGATGCTCGGCACCGGCGAGGCAACCACGCAGGCGGTGTCGACGCTGAGCGGTTATGGCACGCGTGGCAAGGTCAAGGGCAAGTCGGCCGGTGTCTACC
>NZ_JCAFWP010000083.1:0-2671 GCF_059295135.1 Stenotrophomonas sp. INTA L402-1 | reverse complement strand
CCCCCCCCCCCCCCCCCCCCCCCCCCCCCCCCCCCCCCCCCCCCCCCCCCCCCCCCCCCCCCCCCCCCCCCCCCCCCCCCCCCCCCCCCCCCGTTTACACGCCGACGACGCAAAACGCGATCCTCTGTGGTCTCGTGGGCTCGGAGTTGTGTATAAGAGACAGGCTCTCGCCCGTAGTCTGGTGGCCTCAAAAAAAGGACGACTCTGAAGCGGATCATTCGCCCTAGGAGATAAAAGTTTAACCCTTTCATCCAGTTCTTTATATTTAGCAGATGCCTGATCCAACTCATTTCGTTTTCCGGACAGCGTATTCGTTTCTGCATCACGGGCATGAATACTGGAGCTTAAACGGGTATTGAGCGTATTAATCTCTTCATCCACTTTCGCCAGCTCAGATTGTGCAGCAGCAAGATTTTTTTGTGCCACCTCCACAGCCCGGGCCTCTTCACTCAATGCTGCCAGGCGTTTCTCTTCATCCTCAGCCAGTTTCAATTGGCGTTCTGTTTCAGCCTGCTCCTTCTCTATCTCTTTACGTCGTTGTTCTGCTTCCTGAAAAGCCTTTTCCGCAGCTTCCGCTTCTTTACGGGCTTTTTCTTCTGCTTTTGCAAGGCGCAACCGCTCTGCTTCTGCCTGCATCGCTGCATTATTGGCATGAGCCAGGTCAATAACCTCCGGATGAGTGGAATTATGGCGAAGCGCCTCATTCACAATATCCTTCAGATGTTGAGTCAGCGCATCCCGGTTTGCTTTTGCTTTAGCCTGTGCTTCTGCGGCAGCTTTTGCTCGGGCAGCCTGTTCTGCCTGCGTTTTCTTCAATTGAGCAGTAGACCATTTAGCTGTGGCATGAATGGCTGCAGAACTTTCACTTTTGCTACCTCCAGTTCCACCACCACCGCCAGAGCCACTCCCGTCTGGATTACCATTCAAAAGAGTAATGATTACCTGCCCCTTATCATCATAAGGAACACCATCTTTATAGTACGCTACAGCTGTTTCCATTATAAAATCCTCTTTGACATTAAAAACAAATAGTTAAAAGCAGTATACTGTATATATAATCACTGGTTTTATATACAGTTTAAAATTACGCCGCTGCATTTTCCCTGTCAACCCTGTGGATTTTCATTTTTGTGAAAACGATCAAAAAAACAGCCACCCACACCACGTGCTATTTCCACCCGATGCCACAAAAACCAGCACAAACATTACCGTTCTCAGACCTCATTATGTTTTACTGAAACCATGAGATGAGACACCTATGGGACACTGTAACTTTATGGCATGGCACACACTCCGGGACGCACTGAAAATGACTGGAAGATCGCGTTCACAGTTTTACCGTGATATGCGCTCAGGTCTTGTCAGTTACCGTACCAGCCAGGACGGACGACGGGAGTTTGAAACCAGTGAACTGATCCGGGCATACGGCGAATTAAAGCGGAATGAGACACCAGAAAGGCACACTCAAGGACACTCAGAAAAACCTCATGATCAGCAGACAGAACGCATTCTCCGGGAACTGAATGAGCTGAAACAATGCCTGACGCTGATGCTTGAGGATAAACAAGCCCAGGATACGGAGCGCCGGCGCCAGGAAGCAGAACGGAAACAGCTACAGAATGAGATAGCCCAGCTCAGGCAGGCTCTGGAGCAGGAAAAGAAACGGGGATTCTGGTCCAGGCTGTTCGGTCACTGAACGCGCTCAGAAACTGATGATAAGATAATCTTCGGATAATAACTCACCGAGAATAAATACTTTAAGGTAGGGAGACACTCATGAGACGTACCGGAAACAAACTTTGTCTTATCGCCATGATAACAGCAACAGTAGCTCTCACAGCCTGTACCCCAAAGGGCAGCGTGGAACAACATACCCGGCATTACGTATATGCTTCTGATGACGGTTTTGATCCCAACTTTTCCACCCAAAAAGCCGACACAACACGAATGATGGTGCCTTTTTTTCGGCAGTTCTGGGATATGGGAGCTAAAGATAAAGCGACAGGAAAATCACGGAGTGATGTGCAACAACGCATTCAACAGTTTCACAGCCAGGAATTTTTAAACTCACTCCGGGGTACAACTCAATTTGCGGGTACTGATTACCGCAGCAAAGACCTTACCCCGAAAAAATCCAGGCTGCTGGCTGACACGATTTCTGCGGTTTATCTCGATGGCTACGAGGGCAGACAGTAAGTGGATTTACCATAATCCCTTAATTGTACGCACCGCCGAAACGCGTTCGGTGCGATCACGGCAGCAGACAGGTAAAAATGGCAACAAACCACCCGGAAAACTGCCGCGATCGCACCCGGTAAATTTTAACCACATGCATACCTATGCAGCCAGGTGAATCACGCAGGAATTGCCAGTCAGAGACCGCTGAAACGGATTTTTTTCATACTTTCGGAAGCGAAGAAGACGGGGATTTGAGCAGGAAAACAGAAGTTCAGGGGAATGAGCGCGATCTGGCAATAGAGGCAAAAACACGACTATGAAAGACACACCAGAATCGCGCCCGTATGCGTTTTAACGCGTTCCTGTGTTTTCAGCAAGGTTTATGACTGAAGCGCGTTCCCGGTGCCCCGAACCAACCATTATCCCAAAAAATGCACCGGAAACGCGCTGACAACATTTTAGCCTGTCTCTGATTACCATCCCAGCGAAGGGC
>NZ_JCAFWP010000082.1:0-3180 GCF_059295135.1 Stenotrophomonas sp. INTA L402-1 | reverse complement strand
TGCATCCACCGCAGAATGCAAAGCACGCACACACTTCACGGCTCAAGGCAGGAGTAGGCTTGAGGCTTTCCTGCCGGGAGGGGTTGTCCATGCGTGTGCGTGCCGTCGCTGTAGCCATTGCCCTTTGCCTGTCCAGCACAGTGCTGGCCGCCGAAACCCCGCCGATGACCCCGGACATCAGCGGCAAGCCCTTCGTTGCCCCTGATGTCGGTCGTGACTACGACAAGCGCGTGGTGATGGTGCCGATGCGCGATGGCGCCAAGCTGTATACGGTGATCGTGGTGCCCAAGGGCGCGCGCAATGCCCCGATCCTGCTCACCCGCACGCCTTACGATGCTGCCGGCCGCGCCAGCCGCAGTGATTCGCCGCGCATGCGCGACCTGCTGCCGCAGGGCGACGAGGTATTTGTCGATGGCGGTTACATCCGCGTATTTCAGGACATCCGCGGCAAGTATGGCTCCGAGGGCGATTACGTGATGACCCGGCCGCTGCGCGGACCGTTGAACAACACCAAGGTGGACCACTCCACCGACGCCTGGGACACCATCGACTGGCTGGTGAAGAACGTGCCGGAGAGCAACGGCAAGGTCGGTATGCTCGGCTCGTCGTACGAGGGCTTCACCGTGGTGATGGCGCTGACCGACCCGCACCCGGCGCTGAAGGTGGCCGCGCCGCAGAGCCCGATGGTGGATGGCTGGATGGGCGACGACTGGCTCAACTACGGCGCGTTCCGCCAGGTCAATTTCAACTACTTCGCGATGCAGACCGAGAAGCGCGGCAAGGGCACGCCGCTGCCCAGCCTCGGCTACGATGACTACAGCACCTTCCTGCGTATCGGTTCGGCCGGCGACTACGCGCGTTTCACCGGCGTGGACCAGCTGACCTGGTGGAAGAAACTGGTGGAGCACCCGGCCTATGACGGCTTCTGGCAGGGCCAGGCGCTGGACGCGGTGATGGCGAAGACGCCATTGAAGGTGCCGACCATGTGGCTGCAGGGTCTGTGGGATCAGGAGGACATGTGGGGTGCCAACCACGCCTACCAGGCAATGGAAGGGCGCGACAGCGGCAACAACCGCAACTATCTGGTGATGGGGCCGTGGCGGCACAGCCAGGTGAACTACAGTGGCAGCGAGCTGGGCGCGCTGAAGTTCGATGGTGATACCGCGCTGCAGTTCCGCCGTGATGTGCTCAAGCCGTTCTTTGACCAGTACCTGGTGGACGGTGCGCCGAAGGCGGATACGCCGCCGGTGCTGATCTACAACACCGGCGAGAACCACTGGGATCGCCTGAAGGGCTGGCCACGCAGCTGCGACAAGGGTTGTGCTGCCAGCAGCAAGCCGCTGTACCTGCGTGCTGGCGGCAAGCTGGCGTTCCAGGCACCGGCGGCGGGCGAGGGCGACTTCGAGGAATACGTGTCCGACCCGGCCAAGCCGGTGCCGTTCGTGCCGCGCCCGGTCCGTTTCGGTGACCGTGACATGTGGACCACCTGGCTGGTCAAGGATCAGCGTTTCGTTGATGGCCGCCCGGACGTGCTGACCTTCATCACCGAACCGCTGACCGCGCCGCTGCGCATCGGCGGCGCACCGGTGGTGCACCTGCAGGCGTCGACCAGCGGCACCGACAGCGACTGGGTGGTGAAGCTGATCGACGTGTATCCGGACCAGGAAGCGTCGACGCCGGAGATGGGCGGTTACGAGCTGCCGGTGTCGCTGGCGATCTTCCGTGGTCGCTATCGCGAGAGCTTCAGCGATCCGAAGCCGCTGGCCGCCAACGAGGTGCTGCCGTACCGCTTCGACCTGCCCAACGCCAACCACACCTTCCAGAAGGGGCACCGGGTGATGGTGCAGGTGCAGTCCAGTCTGTTCCCGCTGTATGACCGCAACCCGCAGACCTACGTGCCGAACGTCTACCTGGCCAAGCCCGGCGATTACCAGAAGGCCACGCAGCGGGTCTGGCACAGCGCGGCGCAGGCCAGTTACATCGATCTGCCGGTGTATTGAGGTTGATGAGGTGCGCCGGGTGCGCGATACCCGGCGGTGCGCGGTCGTGCCGGCCGCTGGCCGGCATCCGTGATGGTGTGAGAGCGTGTCGACCAAGGTCGACACCTACCAGAGCGGAGCCATGGAAGTTCGATTCAGGCGGCTGCGGTTGTGCCGGCCGCTGGCCGGCATCCGTGATGGCGTGAAGCAGAAGCTGCTATCCGACCTTTGAGGGTCCGGTGCGCCAGCGGCTGGGTACCAGGCCGAAACGCTTACGGAATGCAGCCGCGAAGTTGCTGGGGTGGCGGTAACCACTGGCGGCCGCAGCCTGCTCGACAGTCCAGCCGTCCTCGCGCAGGCCCTGCTCGGCGTGGCGCATGCGTTGTTCGTGCAGGTAGTCGAACACCGAGCAGCCGTACTGCTGGGCGAAATGACGGCGCAGCGAGCTTGGGCTCATGCAGGCCAGCTGGGCCAGTTCGATCAGACTATGGGCGTGGCTGGGATCGTCATGCAGGTAGGCACGCACGCGCTCCAGGCGCTCGCGCTGGCCAGCCCGCAGCGTTCGTACATGGTCGGTCTGCAGATCCTCGGCCTTCAGCCCAACGGCCAGCAGCTGCAGTGCGACGCCTTCGCGCCACAACGCGTCGATGCCGTCCTCCCATGGGCTTTCGAACAGCTGGCCCAGCACCGGCAGCAGGGTATGCGGAATGGCCCAGTGGCGGCATTCCAGGTGGGTGTTGAGCGCGGTCTCCAACTGTGGCAGCTGGAACAGGTCCGGATCGATCTGGCCGGGCACCATCACGCTGACGCCGCGCATGCGCGTTTCGCCAGGATGCGCACCCGTCATCTCAACCTGTTCGCGGTGGTGCGCGGTCATCGCCGTACCAGCACGCAGGGTGAAACCACCACGTCGCGGAATGCGCACATCAACCTGGCCCTGCAGCATCACGCGGATGGCCAGGCCGGGACTCTGCTGGGCGGTGGCGACATAAGGGAAGCGATTATGGACGTCGGAGGCGATCAGGCTCATGCCGCCGCGCAGGAACTGCTCGTTGACCTCGCCATGGCCGGCCCACTGGTCGTCACGCAGGTGTTCCGGGTCGGCGCGGTAATCGAAGCCATGGCGGTGGCCGAAGCGGCGGTAATCAGCAAAAGTGAAATATCGGGACATCGCTCGGCACGTGCTTTGGAGGTGGACGCT
>NZ_JCAFWP010000081.1:0-2929 GCF_059295135.1 Stenotrophomonas sp. INTA L402-1 | reverse complement strand
AGATGTGTATAAGAGACAGGCACTACCAGATGAAACCATTTTTGCATCGCAGCACGATGCCCGTTCTGGTTTAGGCTTGGGGTCTGGATCCGTTGACCGAGGCCTGTGCGTCGCCGATGAACGAGTACCGCAGCAGCATCGATTTTGCTTCCCCCGATCTTCCGCTTCGCGATGACGTGCGCCGGCTCGGCGCGCTGGTTGGCGACCTGCTGGTTGAACAGGTCTCCGCCGCCTTCCTCGACGATGTGGAAGACGTGCGCACCCGCGCCATCGCCCGCCGCGAGAACCAGGCGCCGTTGTCGGAGCTGGCCGATGGCCTGGCCGGGCGCACGCCGCAGCAGGCCGAAACCATGGTGCGGGCCTTCAGCACCTACTTCCAGGTGGTCAACATCGCCGAGCGCGTGCATCGCATCCGCCGTCGCCGTGACTACCAGCGCGCCGGTACCGCAGGGGCGCAGCCCGATGGCCTGCAGGATGCACTGCAGCACCTGAAGGCGCAGGGGGTGGGCCTGGACGAGCTGGCGCAGTGGCTGCCACGCATCGACATTGAACCGGTGTTCACCGCACACCCGACCGAAGCGGTACGCCGCGCGCTGCTGGAAAAAGAGCAGTTGATGGTGGCCAGCCTGGTCGACAACCTCGACGGCCAGCGCACGCCGGGTGAGGCCGCCGCCGATGCCGCGCGCTTCCGCATGGCATTGACCGCTTCGTGGCAGACCACCGATTCCTCGCCGGTGCGGCCCACCGTCGATGACGAACGCGAGCACGTCGGCTTCTATCTGGTGCAGGTGCTGTACCGGGTGATTCCGGTGCTGTACGAATCGCTGCAGCAGGCGTTGCGCGATACCTATGGCGAAGAACTGCCGCTGCCGCGCCTGCTGCGTTTCGGTACCTGGGTGGGCGGCGACATGGACGGCAATCCGAACGTGGATGCCACCACCATCCGCAATACGCTGGATGCGCAGCGGCAGGCGGTACTCGCGCGCTACCAGAAGGAGCTGCTGCAGCTGGCCAGCCTGCTCAGCCAGTCCACCGAGCGGGTGGGCGTAAGCGATGCGCTGCAGGCGCGCGTGGCGCACTACCAGCAGCTGCTGCCGCAGGTGCAGTCGCGCCCACGCCATGCCGACATGCCCTACCGCCTGCTCAATGACCGCATGCGTGCACGCCTGCAGGCCACACTGGATGACGGCGAAGGCGCCTACGCCGGTCCTGATGAACTGATCGAGGATCTGCAGCTGATCCTCGACAGCCTGCGCGCCAACCGCGGCGAACATGCCGGTGGCTTCGCCGTGCAGCGCCTGCTGTGGCGGGTGAAGACGTTCGGTTTCCATCTGGCGCGGTTGGACGTGCGCCAGGAATCGAGCGTGCACGCGCGCGCGCTGGCCACCGTGCTGGGCGGCGACGCGGCGTGGGACGGTCTGGACGCATTGGGCCGCGCGCGCCTGCTGGCGCCGCATGCCAGTGGTGACGCGCCGATGCCGAAGGGCGACGACGAAGGCAACCGGCGACTGGATGCGGTGTTCGCGGCGTTGGCCGATGCGCGTGCGCGCCATGGTGGCGATGCACTGGGCAGCTACATCATTTCGATGGCGCATGACCGCAGCGATGTACTGGCGGTGCTTGCGCTGGCACGCCGTGGCGGCCTGGTGGAAGAGGGCGGTTCGGTGCCGCTGGATATTGCGCCACTGTTCGAGACGGTGGATGACCTCAAGCGCGGCACCGCGACCCTGCGTGACCTGCTGGCCGACCCGATCTATCGCGCGCACCTGCGTGCACGCGATGACGTGCAGATGGTGATGCTGGGCTATTCGGACAGCAGCAAGGACGGTGGCATCGCCGCTTCGCGCTGGGGCCTGCAGCGTGCGCAGGTGGAACTGCTGGAGGTGGCGGCCGAGGCCGGCATCCGCCTGACCTTCTTCCATGGCCGTGGCGGTTCGATCAGCCGCGGTGGCGGCAAGACCACGCATGCGGTCGATGCCTCGCCGCGCGGCAGCATCGATGGCCGCTTGCGGGTGACCGAGCAGGGCGAGGTGATCCACCGCAAGTACGGCATCCGTGCGCTGGCGCTGCGCTCGCTGGAACAGGCCGCCGGCGCGGTACTGCGCGCCAGCCTGCGCCCGCGGGCTGCCGAACCCCGCGAGGATGAGTGGCGACCGGTGATGGATGTGGTCGCTGGCTCCAGCAGCGAGGTCTACCGCGCCTTCGTCGGCCAGGCCGGCTTCATGGACTACTTCCGCACCGCCACGCCGATCGATGTGATCGAGCGGATGACGCTGGGTTCGCGTCCGTCGCGCCGGCTCGGCCAGGACGCGGCGTTGGGTAACCTGCGCGCGATTCCGTGGGTGTTCGCCTGGAGCCAGGCGCGTGCCGTCATTCCCGGCTGGTACGGCGTGGGCAGCGGCCTGCAGGCGGCGGTCGATGCTGGTCACGAGCAGACCCTGCGCGAGATGGCACGTGACTGGCCGTTCTTCCGTACCTTCCTCGACGACATCGCGATGGTGCTGTCCAAGGGGGATATCACCATTGCCGAGCAGTTCTCGCTGTTGTCGGGCGAGCTGCACGGGCGCTTCTTCCCGCAGGTGCAACGTGAGCTTGAACTCACCCGGCATTGGTTGCTGGCGCTGATGGGCCAGCAGACGTTGCTCGACCACGATGCGCGGCTGTCGCTTTCGATCCGCCTGCGCAATCCCTACGTCGATCCGATCAGCGTGCTGCAGGTGGATCTGCTGCAGCGCTGGCGCGAAAGCGGGCGCGAGGATGAAGACCTGCTGCGCGCGCTGGTGGCCTGCGTGAACGGTGTTTCGCAGGGTGTGCAGAACACCGGTTGATCCGCATCCGCCGGGCATGGCCCGGCGAATTCGAAATGGTAGTGCCGGCCGCTGGCCGGCAACCTCATGATGTCTGGCAACACTGTCTCTTATACACATCT
>NZ_JCAFWP010000080.1:0-4390 GCF_059295135.1 Stenotrophomonas sp. INTA L402-1 | reverse complement strand
AGATGTGTATAAGAGACAGGTTGCGGGGGACGCCGTAAATCCGTCCATGGAGGCTCGGTCGCGCCATCCATGGCGCTCACGCCCCCGCAACCGGACCCACCCCGCCTTCGACAGATTCCTGCGACCTGTCGGGTACTGCGTTCTGTAGAGCCGACCCATGCTCGGCTCAAATCATTCCGATATCGAAATATTCGATTCCGATGGGAATTCATCCACGCATGACGTGGATCCAACAGCCGCGGAGATCTGTCAGAGGTGGGGTGATGTCGGAGTGCGGGGTGTCAGCCGCATGGATGCGGCTGCCAAGCCTACAGGGACGTACTTGCGGCGTCCCCGCACTCCGACACCACCCCGCCATCCCACGAAATGCATGCTGTTGCCGTTGCTTCGGCCGTTGCCGTTGCGTCCGCAGGTGCAGGGCTGCAAGCCCTGCCGCCCCCCCCCCTTACCGCACTTGTTCCTGCTTGCGCACGATCGCCATCGCGATCTCCAGCGACTGCTCGTAATTCAACCGCGGGTCCACCGTCGAACGATACGCGCGCTCCAGATCACGCTCGGTCAGTTCGCGCGCGCCACCGGTGCACTCGGTCACGTCTTCGCCGGTCAGCTCCAGGTGCACACCGCCCAGTCGCGTACCTGCGGCCGCGTGCAGATCGAACGACATCTCCACTTCGCCACGCACGTTGTCGAAGCGGCGTGTCTTGAAACCATTGGCGGTGCTTTCGGTGTTGCCATGCATCGCATCGCACACCCACAGCACGCGGCGGCCATCGCGCTTGACCGCATCCAGCAGCGGCGGCAGCTTCTCGGCGATCTGCGCTGCACCCATGCGGTGAATGAAGCTCAGTCGACCCGGCTCGTCATGCGGGTTGAGCACATCAATCAGGCGCAGCAGCTGGTCCGGCGTCACCGACGGGCCGACCTTGATCGCGATAGGGTTGCGCACGCCACGCAGGTATTCCACGTGCGCGCCATCGAGTGCGGCCGTGCGCATGCCGATCCACGGGTAATGCGTGCTCAGGTTCAACCAGCCCTGCTGGCGCGGCACCTGGCGGGTCAGCGCCTGCTCGTAGGGCAACAGCAGTGCTTCATGCGAGGTGTAGAAATCGATGCGGTTGAGGTTGTGAACGCGGGCCCCGGCCAGGGTCTCCATGAAATGCACTGCATCGCCGATCGAGGCCACCATCTTCTGGTACTCGGCAGCCAACGGCGAATGGCTCACCCATTCCAGGTTCCAGTACTCGGGGTGGTGCAGGTCGGCGAAACCGCCGTCGATCAGCGCACGCACGAAGTTCATGGTCATCGCCGAGTGCGCGTGGGCCTGCAGCATCCTCTTCGGATCCGGCAGCCGCGCCGCTTCGGTGAAGGCCGGCGCGTTGATCACATCGCCGCGATAGCTGGGCAGGGTCACGCCGTCGCGGGTCTCGGTATCGGCCGAACGCGGCTTGGCGTACTGGCCGGCGAAACGGCCGACGCGGATCACCGGCTGGCGCAGGCCATGCACCAGCACCAGGCTCATCTGCAGCAGCACCTTCAGCCGGTTGGAAATGGTGCCCGATTCGCAGTCGCTGAAGTTCTCCGCGCAGTCGCCGCCCTGCAGCAGGAAGCGCTTGCCTTCCTGCGCCTCGGCCAGCTGATGCTTCAGCGCCAGGATCTCCCAGGAGGTGACCAGCGGCGGCAGCCGCTTCAGTTCGTGCAGGGCGGCGTCCAGCGCCACCGGGTCCGGGTAGGTCGGCATCTGCAGCGCGGTCTTGCCACGCCAGCTCTCCAGCGACCAGGCGGCGCCAGTGGCGGCTGCGGCGGGATCAGGCACGGGCGGAACGGCGGACAGGCTCATTGCAGACTTCCGGGATGGGGGGCGGTCATGGTCGCAGAGCCAGCCGCTGGCGCAAAGGCCGACCTGCTCGGCCAGGCCGCCTGAACGGCAGGGAAAGGCCGATGCGAGCAGCCAGATCCAGCATGGTCAGCCGCTCAAGGCAGGCGCATGATCTGTTACGGAGTAACACTTCCACGTCATGGACCGGCCCCTTCCACGCCCTGCCATCACTCTTCCCATCATGAAGCCCTCGCCCCTCGCTACCGGCATCACCTTCGCCCTGGCCCTGGCCAGCCTGCCCGCCTTCGCGGCCGCCGCCGATGGCGCCGGGCCTGCGGTCAAGGACCTGGACACGGTCACCGTAAGCGCCCAGCTCGACCAGGCCCGCAACGCGTTGTCGCCGGACATCGGCAGCAGCCAGTACCAGATCAGCGCCGAGGACATCCAGAAGCAGCCGCTGGGCGCCTCCGCGCCGCTCAGCCAGGTGCTGCTGCAGGCACCCGGCGTGGTCCAGGATTCCTATGGCGGCGTGCACGTGCGCGGCGACCACGCCAACCTGCAGTACCGCATCAACGGCGTGTTGCTGCCCGAGTCGATTTCCGGCTTCGGCCAGACCCTGGATGCGCGCACCATCAAGAGCATCCGCCTGATGGACGGCGCGTTGCCGGCGCAGTTCGGCGAGCGCACCGCGGCGGTGGTCGACATCACCACCCGCAATGGCGCCGAGCTGGGCAACGGTGGCAGCGCCGGACTGACCACCGGCTCGTTCGGCAAGGTGAACCCGAATGCCTCGTGGTGGGGCAACCAGGGACGCTGGAGCTGGTTCCTGACCGGCAACTACGACCAGAACGAAGTCGGCCTGGAGAATCCGACCAACTCGCGCAAGCCGCTGCACGACGATACCCACCAGGGCAAGGCCTTCGCCGACCTGACCTACCTGGTCAACGAGAACACCCGCCTGAGCGTGTTCGCCGGTTTCGCCAACAACCGTTTCCAGATTCCGGTCAATCCAGGGCAGACGCCGCAGTTCGGTTACCTGGACACCACCACCTTCGATTCCAGCCAGCTGGATGAGACCCAGCGCGAGACCACCCGCTTCGGCATGCTGGTACTGCAGGGCACGCTGGGCAACACCGCCTACCAGCTGTCCGCCGGGCAGCGCTACAGCGATGCAGCGTTCAACCCGGACGTCATCGGCGATCTGGTGTTCAGTGGCGTCGCCTCGCAGGTGCAGCGCGGCAACCGTGCCAACACCCTGCAGGCCGACTTCTCCACACCACTGGGCAACGACCACACGCTGCGCTACGGCTTGTACGGCAACTACGAGAACGCACGGGTCAGCAGCAACAGCTGGGTGTTCCCGGTTGATGACGGCGGCCAGCAGTCCAGCACCACGCCGCTGCTGATTCCTGACCACAGCGCCTTCCATGCCAGCACGCTGGCGTTGTACGTACAGGATGAGTGGAAAATCGGCGACGACTGGACCGTCAACTACGGTCTGCGCGGAGACCGCTACAAGGCCTTCGGCCGCACCGAGGGCCAGCTCAGCCCGCGCGTGGGCGTGGTCTGGAATGCCAGCGACAGCACCACCGTGCATGCCGGCTATTCGCGCTATTTCACGCCACCGGCCAGTGAACTGATCGCCAGCAGCGACATCGCCCTGTACGACGGCACCACCAACCAGCAGCCCAGCGGTGGCAACAACACGCCGCTGGCCGAGCGTAGCGACTACTACGACATCGGCGTCTCGCAGCAACTGGGCGAACACCTGACCCTTGGACTGGATGCGTACGACCGCCGCGTCGCCCGCCTGCAGGACGAAGGCCAGTTCGGCGCCGCCTACATCTACTCGACCTTCAACTACCGCCGCGGACACATCCGTGGTCTGGAGTTCAGTGCCGACTACAGCAACGGTCCGTTCAGTGCCTACTTCAATGCCGCGCTGAACAAAGCCATCGGTACGGATGTCATCACCAGCCAGTACAACCTCGATCCCGAGGCGCTGGCCTATGTGGCCAACCACTGGATCCACCTGGACCACGACCAGAAACTGACCTCGTCGGGTGGCCTCAGCTACGCCTTCGCCGGGCACAACCGGATCGGGGCCAACTACGTGTTCGGCAGTGGCCTGCGTTCGGACATCGAGGGCGTACCCAACGGCGGCGAGCTGCCGTCGTACCTGCAGGTGAACCTCAGCGCCGGGCACGATTTCAATGCCGACAGCGGCCATCCATTGCACGTGCAGCTGGCGGTGATCAACGCGTTGGACCGCAGCTACCAGCTGCGCGATGGCGGTGGCGTCGGCGTGTTCGCCCCGCAATGGGGACCGCGCCGCGGCGCCTACCTGAGCCTGCAGCAGGATTTCTGAGGTAGCGCCGGCCGCTGGCCGGCATTCCCGCGGTGTGGCGGCCCCCCGCCCGCCCAAACCAACCCAAAAACCATGACAATCCGCCCGCCCAACACCACCCCCCCCCCCCCCCCCCCCCCACCCAAAAACCCCCCCCCCCACCCCCCCGCACGCCCCCCCAACAACACCAACACGTGTAGCCCAGGGCGCCGCCCGGCACCCACCGC
>NZ_JCAFWP010000079.1:3534-4988 GCF_059295135.1 Stenotrophomonas sp. INTA L402-1 | reverse complement strand
GGATAAGGCGCCTGCCTCTCGTAGTTCTTGTGACGTAGCGTGCACTTGGATGCTCTTACGACGTTGTCGTAAAGCCAAGGCAACTTGAGGTTATATGGTCAAGCCTCTCGGATCATTAGTATCAGTTAGCTCAATACATTGCTGTACTTACACACCTGACCTATCAACCACGTAGTCTACATGGTTCCTTCAGGGGGCTTGTGCCCCGGGAGATCTCATCTTGAGGCGCGCTTCCCGCTTAGATGCTTTCAGCGGTTATCGCTTCCGAACATAGCTACCCGGCAATGCCACTGGCGTGACAACCGGAACACCAGAGGTTCGTCCACTCCGGTCCTCTCGTACTAGGAGCAGCCCCTCTCAAATCTCCAACGCCCATGGCAGATAGGGACCGAACTGTCTCACGACGTTCTGAACCCAGCTCGCGTACCACTTTAAATGGCGAACAGCCATACCCTTGGGACCGACTACAGCCCCAGGATGTGATGAGCCGACATCGAGGTGCCAAACACCGCCGTCGATATGAACTCTTGGGCGGTATCAGCCTGTTATCCCCGGAGTACCTTTTATCCGTTGAGCGATGGCCCTTCCATACAGAACCACCGGATCACTAAGTCCTAGTTTCCTACCTGCTTGATCCGTCGATCTTGCAGTCAAGCACGCTTATGCCTTTGCACACAGTGCGCGATGTCCGACCGCGCTGAGCGTACCTTCGAGCTCCTCCGTTACTCTTTAGGAGGAGACCGCCCCAGTCAAACTACCCACCATACACGGTCCCCGACCCAGATAATGGGCCCAGGTTAGAACGTCAAGCACGACAGGGTGGTATTTCAAGGATGGCTCCACTGCAGCTAGCGCCACAGTTTCATAGCCTCCCACCTATCCTACACAGACGAACTCAACGTTCAGTGTAAAGCTATAGTAAAGGTTCACGGGGTCTTTCCGTCTTGCCACGGGAACGCTGCATCTTCACAGCGATTTCAATTTCACTGAGTCTCGGGTGGAGACAGCGCCGCTGTCGTTACGCCATTCGTGCAGGTCGGAACTTACCCGACAAGGAATTTCGCTACCTTAGGACCGTTATAGTTACGGCCGCCGTTTACTGGGGCTTCGATCAAGAGCTTCGCCTTGCGGCTGACCCCATCAATTAACCTTCCAGCACCGGGCAGGCGTCACACCCTATACGTCCACTTTCGTGTTTGCAGAGTGCTGTGTTTTTGATAAACAGTCGCAGCGGCCTGGTTACTGCGACCCTCTTCAGCTATAGCTCGCACGAGCCACCAAAAAGGGTGCACCTTCTCCCGAAGTTACGGTGCCATGTTGCCTAGTTCCTTCACCCGAGTTCTCTCAAGCGCCTGAGAATTCTCATCCTACCCACCTGTGTCGGTTTACGGTACGGTCTGCGTAAGCTGAAGCTTAGGAGCTTTTCCTGGAAGCGTGGTATCAGTGACTTCGCC
>NZ_JCAFWP010000079.1:1886-3434 GCF_059295135.1 Stenotrophomonas sp. INTA L402-1 | reverse complement strand
TAAAGGCTCGTCTCGGTGCTCGGTCTTAAAGGATCCCGGATTTGCCAAAGATCCAAACCTACCGCCTTTCCCCAGGACAACCAACGCCTGGTACACCTAACCTTCTCCGTCCCTCCATCGCACTTACGCGAGGTGCAGGAATATTAACCTGCTTCCCATCGACTACGACTTTCGTCCTCGCCTTAGGGGCCGACTCACCCTGCGCCGATTAACGTTGCGCAAGGAAACCTTGGGCTTTCGGCGTGCGGGTTTTTCACCCGCATTATCGTTACTCATGTCAGCATTCGCACTTCCGATACCTCCAGCAGACTTCTCAATCCACCTTCAACGGCTTACGGAACGCTCCTCTACCGCGCATAACAAAGTTATGCACCCCAAGCTTCGGTTCACTGCTTAGCCCCGTTAAATCTTCCCCGCAGACCGACTCGACCAGTGAGCTATTACGCTTTCTTTAAAGGGTGGCTGCTTCTAAGCCAACCTCCTGGCTGTCTGTGCCTTTCCACATGGTTTTCCACTTAGCAGTGAATTTGGGACCTTAGCTGTGGGTCTGGGTTGTTTCCCTTTTCACGACGGACGTTAGCACCCGCCGTGTGTCTCCCATACAGTCCGTCTCGGTATTCGGAGTTTGCAATGGTTTGGTAAGTCGCGATGACCCCCTAGCCATAACAGTGCTCTACCCCCGAGAGGATACATATGAGGCGCTACCTAAATAGCTTTCGAGGAGAACCAGCTATCTCCGGGTTCGATTAGCTTTTCACTCCTAATCACACCTCATCCCCTACCTTTGCAACGGGAGTGGGTTCGGGCCTCCAGTGCGTGTTACCGCACCTTCACCCTGGGCATGACTAGATCACCCGGTTTCGGGTCTACTGCCCGCGACTATGCGCCCTTATCAGACTCGGTTTCCCTTCGCCTCCCCTATACGGTTAAGCTTGCCACGAACAGTAAGTCGCTGACCCATTATACAAAAGGTACGCAGTCACTCCTTGCGGAGCTCCTACTGCTTGTACGCACACGGTTTCAGGTTCTATTTCACTCCCCTCTCCGGGGTTCTTTTCGCCTTTCCCTCACGGTACTGGTTCACTATCGGTCGGTCAGTAGTATTTAGCCTTGGAGGATGGTCCCCCCATGTTCAGACAGGGTTTCACGTGCCCCGCCCTACTCGTCTTCACTGAAATGGCCCTTTCAGATACAGGGCTATCACCTTCTATGGCCACTCTTTCCAGAGTGTTTTCCTAGAACCAAATCAGCTTAAGGGCTAGTCCGCGTTCGCTCGTCGCTACTTACGGAATCTCGGTTGATTTCTTTTCCTCTGGTTACTTAGATATTTCAGTTCACCAGGTTCGCTTCCAGCAGCTATGTATTCACTGCAGGATACCCGCAAGCGGGTGGGTTTCCCCATTCGGACATTACCGGATCAAAGCTTGTTGCCAGCTCCCCGATACTTTTCGCAGGCTGCCACGTCCTTCATCGCCTCTGACCGCCAAGGCATCCACCGTGTGCGCTTATTCGCTTGACCATATAACCGCAAGTTGCCTTGGGTTATAC
>NZ_JCAFWP010000078.1:0-5716 GCF_059295135.1 Stenotrophomonas sp. INTA L402-1 | reverse complement strand
CGCAGGCGCAGCTGACCTGGACCGACTACGACGGCGACAGCCTGGTCGAAAACAATGGCACCACGGTCGAGGATGGTCGCGGCGGCGGCCTCAACAGCCGCCTCGGCGTACGCCTGTTTGGCCAGGGCACGCTGCAGGGCAACCGCGTGCAGCCGTTCCTGGCGGCGAACTGGCTGCGTGGCGAGCGCGATGAGGCCATGCGCTTCAACAGTGAGTCGTTGAGCGCGAAGACGCCGGAGAACCGCTACGAAGTGCAGGCCGGTGCCCAGCTTCAGCTGGGCCAGCGCTGGAGCGCATGGGGTGACCTGCGTGTGCAGCGTGGCGACAGCGGCTATCGCAACCACGGTGCCCAGGTCGGCCTGCGCGCCGCCTGGTAAGCCCCTCGCCGCCCCGGGGCCAGACCGGGGCGGCGTTCCTCGATTTCGATCGCACCCTGCCGGGCATGACATCCGGCAGGGTTCTGGCGTTGATTTGTAATGTTATAACACTGTCGTCCGCGATGTTCTGATCCTGCTTTCGGCTTCGTGATTGCACGGACTTATTTATATAGCCGTTGCTATATCTATGACCCTCTGCTTTCATATGCGTCAGCCAGGTCGCCCTCGCCGCCTTTCCTCTCCCAAGGACGACGCCCTCATGCCCGTTTCCAGACCCCTTTCCCGCCGGCTGCCTCTGGCTGCCGCCATCGCCCTGACCCTGCCGCTGCCCGCGCTGGCAGCCACACCGAAGCCGACCGAGCTGGACCGTGTGCAGGTCAAGGTCAGCACTGCCACCCGCAGCGAACGACTGCTGTCCGATGTCCCGATCCGCACCGAAGTGCTGCGCAAGGAAGACATCGCGCTGCGCGCGGCCACCGACTTCTCGCGAGCCGCAGAGCTGATCAATGGCCTGCGCGTGGAAAGCAACTGCCAGAACTGCAACACCAGCGAGGTACAGCTGCTGGGCCTGCCCGGCGCCTACAACCAGTTGCTGTTCGATGGCATCCCGCTGCTGTCCACGCTGGGCAGCGTGTACGGCCTGGAACAGATTCCGGCCGGGTTCGTCGACCGCATCGAAGTGGTCAAGGGCGGCGGCTCGGCGCTGTACGGCCCGGGCGCGGTGGCCGGTGTGATCAACCTGATCCCCCCACTGCCGGCGCGCAGCGGTGGCCATGTGCAGGCCGGCGTGGATGTGCTGAAAGGCACGCCGCAGAAGAATGCCGATGTGCGCCTCGACCTGGTTGCCAAGGACGCCGACGCCGGGCTGTCGGTGATCGCCCAGCGCAACTGGAACAGTGGCATCGACTACAACGGTGACGGCTATACCGAGATCACCCGCAAGAATCTCAAGGTCGGCGGGCTGCAGGCCTGGTATGCGCCCACACCGGGCACACGGCTGCGCCTGGACCTGCAGGTGACCGATGAAACCCGCCGCGGCGGCAACCGCCTGGACCAGCCCGAGTACCTGGCCAACATCGCCGAATCGCTGGATACGAAGTACCGGCGCGGCAGCGTGTCGTGGGACCAGGAGATCAATGCCGACGTCGATTTCCGCCTGGCCTACGCCTTCGCCGACATCGACCGCGACAGTTTCTATGGTGGTCTCGGTGACGTGGTCACCGATCCGTCCGCGCCCGGCTATGACCCGTCGCAGCTGGACCCGAACGTGACCGGCAGCGCGGCCTCGCGTTCCTGGCGCCAGTACGGCCGCACCCACAACCCACTGCACTACATCGACAGCCAGTTGAACTGGCGGTTGGGCGCACACGCGCTGGCCTTTGGCGTGCAGTACAAGCACGAGGCGCTGCGCGACGACAATCGCGCCGGTGACGGCCAGCGCCTTGCGGTGCTGGAGGACGCTACCTTCCACAACCTGGGGGCCTTCATCCAGGACGAATGGAGCCTGCGCGACAACGTCGACCTGGTACTGGGTGCGCGCGTGGACAAGAGCTCGGAGCTGGACAGCGCGGTGTTCTCGCCGCGCATCGCGCTGGCCTGGCAGGCCACGCCGAACCTGAAGTGGCGGGCGGGCGTTGCCACTGGCTTCCGTGCACCGGAAATCTTCGTCGAGGACGTACATGTCGATACGCTGGGTGGTGAGCAGGTGCGCGTGCGCAACACCGACGGCCTGAAGGAAGAGCGCGCGTTGACCACCCTGTTCGGCTTCGACTGGCGATCTGACCCGGCCAATCCGGTGTGGAGCTGGGATGCCACCGCCTCGTACGCCCGTATCCGCGACACCTTCGCACTGGGCGAGATCCAGCGCGGTGATGACGGCCAGCTCAGTCAGCTGCGCTACAACGCGTCCGGCTCCAATGTGCTGGGCGCGGAAACCAACCTCGGCTGGCAGCCGTCGCCACAGTGGCGCCTGACCGCCGGCGCCTCGTGGTACCGCTCGCGCTTCCGCGAACCGCAGCGCATCTTCGACGACAGCGGCGATGGTGGCGACACCGTCATTGAAAGCCGTGACTACCTGAAGACCCCGCGCTGGACCGGCCTGGCCCAGCTCAGCTGGATGCCCGCCGAGCCGTGGGAGGCCTTCGTCGCGCTGCGCCACACCGGCCCGATGTCGGTGCTGAACAACCGGCTGGGCGAACTGCACCGCACGCGTTCATTCCTGGTGACCGACCTGGGTGCGCGCTGGCACCGCCATCTGGGCGCGCAGGCGCAGCAGGAAGTGTCGGTGGCCGCAGGCGTCAAGAACGTGTTCGACCAGCGCCAGAAGGATCTGGAAGTGGGCGCGCTGCGGGACAGCGACTATGTCTATGGGCCGCGCTTCGCGCGCTCGTGGTACGTCAACCTGCGCTATGCGTTCTAAGCCACTACGAGCGTTGTTGCTGGCCTGTGCCGTGTTGCTGGCCGCACCGGCGATGGCTGCGGACCTGCATGCGCAGGTCTCGGCCTCGCTGATGCGGCCGGAACAGCGCTCGCTGCGACCGATGCAGTGGTCATCGCCACCGAAGCTGGTGGCGTTGTACTTCGGCGCCGACTGGTGCGCCCCCTGCCATGCCTTCGTACCCACACTGCGCAGCGTGCGTGACGCATTGCGCGAGGCCGGCGCCGATACCGAAGTGGTGTACGTCAGCCTGGATGAGAGCGAGGCCGCGCTGCGCCGCTACATGCACGCGCAGGAGATGCCGTGGCCGGTGCTGGACCCGCGCCGCGCCGCGCGCATGCCGGCACTGCAGGCATTGGCTGGGCTGGCACCGCCGAATCTGGTACTGATCGATGCAGACGGGAATGTACTTGCCAATGGCTGGCAAGGCCGGCGTTACGAAGGCCTGCAGCCCGTGTTGAAGGAATGGACGAAACGGGCGTGCGCGCAGCAGCAGGCCCGTTGCCCCAACGCCGGCATCCAAGCGCTGTAGCGCCGGGCCATGCCCGGCGAATTGCTTGACGCAGCCTTACGGCCGCCGGGCATGGCCCGGCGCTACCGTTACGGCGCCTCGCCCTCGGCCTTGCGCACGAACGCTTCGAACAACGCCAGCGTCTGCTCGCTTACATGGTGCTCGATACCCTCGGCATCGCGCCGCGCGGTATCCGCGTCCACGCCCAGCGCCAGCAGGAAACGCTCCACGGTCTGGTGACGCTGGCGGCTGGCATGGGCCAGCGCCTCGCCTTCCGGGGTCAGGAACACGCCACGATATGGACGCTGCACCACCCAGCCGTCGCGGGCCAGCCGCCGCAGCATCTTCGCCACGGTGGGCTGGGCTACGCCCAGCCGGGTGGCGATGTCGACCTGGCGGGCCTCGCCGCCGTCGGCCAGCAGGTCCGAGATCAGCTCGACATAGTCCTCCACCAGCTCCATCCGGTGCGCCTCGCGCACTTGCCGGAAGCTCTCGACCTGGCGCTCGGCCTCGATCAAGGGGGTGCTTTTCAGCGATGTCGAATCGTCGGTCTTGCCCACGCCTGCGCCTGTCCTTCCGGTTGTTCCGGTGTTGAACCTGAATTCTGGACCAGTAACGCGATAAAGACGATTGTTTCACATTGCTAATGACTATAGCAGGAGCTATATTCGGAGCCATGAACACCCTGGCATCCCGCGACCCCTCGGCCTCCACCCCGGCCAGCCTGGGTGCGCTCAACGCCTCGGTGGCGGTGCCCGACAAGGGCCATTGGTGGTTCCGCCTGCTGGCCTTCCTCGGCCCGGGCTACATGATCTCGGTCGGCTACATGGACCCGGGCAACTGGGCCACCGACCTCGCCGGCGGTTCGCGCTTCGGTTACCTGCTGCTATCGGTCATCCTCATCTCCAACCTGATGGCGGTGATCCTGCAGGCGCTGTCGGCGCGGCTCGGCATCGCTACCGGCATGGACCTGGCCCAGGCCTGCCGTGCCCGCTACCCGAAGCCGGTGAACCTGGCGTTATGGGCGCTGTGCGAGGCGGCGATCATCGCCTGCGACCTGGCCGAGGTGATCGGCACCGCGATCGCGCTGAAGCTGCTGTTCGACCTGCCGTTGCTGTGGGGCGCGGTGATCACCGCCCTGGACACGCTGCTGGTGCTGCTGCTGATGAACCGCGGTTTCCGTGCGCTGGAAGCCTTCGTGATCGCATTGCTGATGGTGATCTTCGCCTGCTTCATGGTGCAGATCGCGCTGGCCGCACCGCCGGTGATGGAAGTGCTGGGCGGGTTCATTCCGCGCGCGCAGGTGGTAACTGATCCGCACGCGCTGTACATCGCCATCGGCATCATTGGTGCCACGGTGATGCCGCACAATCTCTATCTGCACTCGTCCATCGTGCAGACCCGTGCCTACCCGCGCACCGATGAAGGCCGACGCAGCGCGCTGCGCTGGGCAGTGACCGACAGCACCCTTGCACTGACCCTGGCACTGTTCATCAACGCCAGCATCCTGATCCTGGCGGCGGCGGTGTTCCATGCCAATGGCCGTTTCGACGTGGAAGACATCGAGCAGGCGCACCAGCTGCTGGCGCCGATGCTGGGCGTGGGCGCCGCTGCGACGCTGTTTGCGATTGCGCTGCTGGCCTCGGGCCTGAACTCGACGGTGACCGCCACGCTGGCCGGGCAGATCGTGATGGAAGGCTTCCTGCACCTGCGTCTGCCGCCGTGGCTGCGGCGGCTGATCACGCGGGCGCTGGCGATCATTCCGGTGGTGGTGGTGATCATGCTGTTCGGCGACCAGGGCGCGGTAAAGCTGCTGGTGCTGAGCCAGGTGGTGCTGTCGATGCAGCTGCCGTTCGCGATCATCCCGCTGGTGCGGATCGTGACCGACAAAGTGACGATGGGCGCGCTGGTGGCCCCGCGCTGGCTGGGCAGCATCGCCTGGGTGATCGCACTGGTGATCGTGGCGTTGAACGTGAAGCTGCTGGTGGATACCTTCAGCGGCGGGTAGATCCACGCCATGCGTGGATGCCTTTGTAGAGTCGAGCCATGCTCGACTCATTCCATCACCGCGCGAATAGCAGTCGAGCATGGCTCGACTCTACAGAAAGCAAATCCCGCCAGCAGATCCACGCCATGCGTGGATGCCTTTGTAGAGTCGAGCCATGCTCGACTCATTCCATCACCGCGCGAACAGCAGTCGAGCATGGCTCGACTCTACAGAAAGCAGATCCCGCCAGTAGATCCACGCCATGCGTGGATGCCTTTGTAGAGTCGAGCCATGCTTGTATGTTCCTCCCGGCTCCTACGAGGTATGTAGGAGCCAGGGTGGAGGGACCGTCAAGCATGCATCTGCGGATACTAGCCGACAGACGAGTCGAGCGATCCCCATCC
>NZ_JCAFWP010000077.1:0-5668 GCF_059295135.1 Stenotrophomonas sp. INTA L402-1 | reverse complement strand
GGGGTGGGGGGGTGTGTTTTTTTTAAAAACCACCCCCCCCCGCCGGCGGGGGGGCGGCCCGGCGGGGGGTTTTTTGTTTTTAATAATGGTGGGGGGGGGGGGCCGGGGGGGGCCCCCCACCGGGGGGGTGCTGGGGTGGGCCCGCCGGGCCCCCGCCACAACCGGATCACACCCGTGGTAGCGCCGGGCCATGCCCGGCGGACGCGGGATGGGCGATTACCGGAACACCACCGTGCGATGCCCGTTGAGCAGGATGCGGTGCTCCACATGGCGCCGAACGGCGCGGGCCAGCACCAGCGATTCGGTATCACTGCCCAGCCGCACCAGCTCGCGCGGTGCCATCGCATGGTCCACGCGGGCCACGTCCTGCACGTCGCTTATGCCGCTTGCGCGCTCCTGCCCACAACAACACAATCGATTCATCCAGCCCCCTAACTACGCCCCCCTATAGATCGCGGGACGGCCGAACCGGGGGCTTTTCATTGGATGAAATCAGGATTCGGTAGTGCCGGGCCATGCCCGGCGGACGCGGGATGGGCGATTACCGGAACACCACCGTTCGGTGCCCATTGAGCAGGATGCGGTGCTCCACATGGCGCCGAACGGCGCGGGCCAGCACCAGCGATTCGGTATCGCTGCCCAGCCGCACCAGCTCGCGCGGCGCCATCGCGTGGTCCACGCGGGCCACGTCCTGTTCGATGATCGGGCCTTCGTCCAGATCCTCGGTGACGTAGTGCGCGGTGGCGCCGATGATCTTGACCCCGCGCGCGTGTGCCTGGTGGTACGGCTGCGCGCCCTTGAAGCTGGGCAGGAAGCTGTGGTGGATGTTGATCGCACGGCCGGCCAGCGCGCGGCACAGCGTGGGTGACAGGATCTGCATGTAGCGCGCCAGCACCGCCAGGTCGATGCGCTCGCGCTCGACCAGGTCGATGATCTGCTGCTCCTGCACCGCACGCGTATCGGCGGTCACCGGCAGGTGGTGGAACGGAACCTGGTAGGACGCGGCCAATGGCGCGAAGTCGGCGTGGTTGGACGCTACTGCGGCAATGTCCACCTTCAGCTGGCCGCTGTGGGCACGGAACAGCAGGTCGTTGAGGCAGTGCCCTTGCTTGCTGACCAGCACCAGCAGGCGTGCGCGGCGGCGACCATCATGCAGCTGCCAGTCCATGCCGAAGCCGGCGGCGAGCGTGGCCATGGCGGCGTGCACGGTCTCCAGCGGCAGGCCGGCATCGCGATCGAAATGCACGCGCAGGAAGAAGCGGCCGCTCTCCTCGTCGCCGAACTGCTGGGCGTCGAGAATGTTGCAGCCGTGGTCGAACAGCAGGCCGGATACGCGGTAGACGATGCCGGTACGGTCGGGGCAGGACAGGGTGAGGATGGAATCGGGGCGCATCGCCCGAGTGTAGGGCAGCAGCCTGTCCTCGGGATCGATGGTCACCGATGCAACCGACCTGCTTGGTTCAGTCCCAAGCGATACTTGGCTTTCTCCATGGCAAGCTGGTCGGTCATGAACCTGTTGCAACTGATCCGCAGCTTCACCCGCACCGCAGAGACCGGCAGCATTGCCGCCGCGGCCCGCATCCTTGGCATCAGCGCCACCGCAGTCGGCCAGAACATCAACCGGCTGGAGGCGCATCTGGGCGTACGGTTGCTGAACCGAAGTACGCGGCAGCTGGCGCTCAGCGAGGCCGGCGCGCTGTACCTGGCGCAGGTGCGCCACGTCGAAGCCGACCTGGCGCGTGCACAGGCGATGGTCACCTCTGGTGACATCGAACCGGCCGGGCCACTGCGCATCGCCAGCAGCAGCGCCTTTGGTCGCCACGTGCTTGCCCCCTTGCTGCCGTCGCTGCAGCAGCGCTACCCGCAACTGCAGCTGGAGCTGCGCCTGACCGATCGCGCCGTGCAACACGGCCCGGAAGCGGTGGATGCCAGCATCCGCATCGGAGCACAGCTGGAGGACGGTGTCGTCGCACGGCAGCTGGCGCGCGTGCCGTTCGTGTTCTGCGCCTCGCCGGCCTACCTGAAGGCACACGGCACCCCGCAGCAACCCTCCGAGCTGAGCGGCCATCGCGGGCTGCTGCACCGCTTCCCCACCGATGGCCGGCCGCTGCGCTGGGGCCTGCTGAAGGATGGCCAGCGCGTGGACGCCGCACTGCCGCCGAGCATGGTCTGCGATGACATCGATGCGCTGGCGACGCTGGCCGCAGCCGGTGCCGGCATCACCCGGCTGGCCGCATTCGTGGCCGAGCCGTACCTGCGCGATGGCCGCCTGCAGGCAGTGTTCGGCGCCGACACTGCATGGCGCCCGGAGCCGATGGAGGTCTATTTCTGCGTCAGCGACCGCCGCGATTTCACTGCCAAGATCCGCGCGCTGTTCGAGCACCTGCAGGCCGGCATGGCGCCGGCCTGGCGGGTGTGAGCCTCAGCGCGCCTTGAACACGCCGCGCGCATCGCGCGGCTCGCAGCGCAGGTACTGCGGCGCCGGTTCCACGCTGTCGCGCAATGCGGCGGCGGCATGCCACGGCCAGCGCGGGTCGTAGAGGATGCCGCGCGCCAGGGCTACCGCATCGGCGTGGCGATGGCGCAGGATCGATTCGGCCTGCTCCGGTTCGGTGATCATGCCCACGGCGATGACCGGCATGCGCACCTTGGCCTTGATCGCCGCTGCGAACGGCACCTGATAGCCCGGGCCGACGGTGATCTTCTGGCGCTCGTCCAGGCCACCGCTGGAGACATGCAGGAAGTTGCAGCCGCGCGCGTCCATCACCTGCGCCAGCGCTTCGCTCTGCACCAGATCCCAGCCGCCATCGACCCAGTCGCTGGCGGAGATGCGCACGCCCACCGCGACCTTGTCGGACACTGCCGCACGCACAGCATCGAACACCTCCACCAGCAGGCGCAGGCGGTTCGGCAGCGAGCCACCGTAGCCATCGGTGCGGCGGTTGCTCAGCGGCGACAGGAACTGGTGCAGCAGATAACCGTGCGCGGCATGCAGCTCGATCAGCTCGAAGCCCAGGCGCTCGGCGCGCACCGCACTAGCGGCGAAGGCGGCGATGACCTCGGCGATGCCGGCCTCGTCCAGTTCCTGCGGTGCCGGATCGGCGGCATGGAACGGCAGCGGCGACGGCGCCACGGTGGCCCAGCCACGCGCATCGTCGGCCGGCAACTGGCCACCACCGTCCCACGGACGCCTCACCGAGGCCTTGCGGCCGGCATGGCCCAGCTGGACGCCCAGCGGCATCGGCGACCAGCGGCGGACGCTGGCCAGCACCTGCGCCAGTGCGGCCTCGGTGCCGTCATCCCACAGGCCCAGGTCGGCCCAGCTGATGCGGCCGCGCGGTTCGACCGCGGTGGCTTCCAGGATCAGCAGGCCGGCACCGGACTGCGCCAGGTTGCCCAGATGCATGGCGTGCCAGTCGCTGGCGCGGCCATCTTCGGCGGAGTACTGGCACATCGGCGCGATGACGATGCGGTTGGACAGGGTCAGGGGGCCGAACGAGATCGGCGAAAACAGCTGGCTCAAGACGGTGATGAACGACGTAGGGGGTGCGTATTGCACCGCCGCACGGCCTGCGAATCAACCGTCTGGATGGATCGCTGTTTCGCGGTGGGCGTGCAGCCGAGCGCGTGCTCGGCTCAGGACGAAGCCCACGCGGCCAGCGCCTCGGCGCAGTCCCGTTCATCCTTGAACTGCAGCAGGTCGTCGGCGCGGGTGCGGCCACGGTTCAACGCCGCCACCGGCAGCCCTGCCCTGGCCGCCGCCTGCACGAAGCGGAAGCCGGAATAGACCATCAGCGATGAACCCACCACCAGCACGGCGTCGGCCTGCTGCAGGTGCTCCTGCACCGCCTGCACGCGCTCCCGCGGCACGTTTTCGCCGAAGAACACCACATCCGGCTTCAACAGGCCGCCGCAATACGGGCACTCGGGCACCGCGAACGCGGAGAAATCGGTCTCCAGATCGGCATCACCATCGGGCGCGATGCCTGCCTCCAGCGCATCCCAGCCGGGATTGGCGTCCAGCAGGCGCTGCTGGAAATCCTCGCGGCCGCTGCGACGCTCGCAACCCATGCAGCGCACCAGATTCAAGCGGCCATGCAGGTCGATCACGTTGTGGCTGCCGGCACGCTGGTGCAGGCCGTCCACGTTCTGGGTCAGCAGCACCTGCAGCTTGCCGCGGCTTTCCAGGGCGGCCAGGGCCTGGTGGGTGCCGTTGGGCCGGGCCAGGCCGAAGCGCGGCCAGCCGAGCAGGCTGCGCGCCCAGTAGCGCTGGCGGGTGGCCGCCTCGCCCATGAAGGCCTGGTAGGTCACCGGCGGCGTGCGTTTCCACTGGCCGTCGGCATCCCGGTAATCGGGAATGCCCGAGGCGGTGCTGCAGCCGGCGCCGGTCAGCACGAACAGGCGCTGGGCACGGTCGATGAAGTCGGTCAGTGGCAGGGTCATGACTGCCAGATGGGGGCGCGGCCGCGCCCCCGCAAGCACCGGTCCGTTGGCCGGGTCAGGCCGCCGGCAGCGGCGGTACCGCGATCGGGTGGCCTTCCTCGTCCAGCGCGATCATCACGAAGTGGCCGCGGGTGCACAGCTTGCGCTCGCCGCTGTGCAGGTCTTCGGCGACCAGTTCCACCTCCACCTTCATCGAGCTGCGGCCGACTTCGACGATGCGGCCGATGGTTTCCACCATCTGGCCGATGCGGATCGGCAGCTTGAAGTCGACCTGGTCGCTGCGCGCGGTCACCACGGTGCGGCGCGAGTAACGGGCGGCGGCCAGGAATGCGGCCTTGTCCATCCACGCCAGCGCCTGGCCACCGAACAGGGTGCCAAGGTGGTTGGTGTGGTTGGGAAAGACGATTTCGGCCATGCGCACTTCGGTGGGCGGCACGGTCTCGGGGATGGGGGTCATGGGGGGGCTTCGGTGTGGGGTGCTGCGGATTCTAAGCGACCGGCGTGATGGCCATCGGAATGCACGTGCAACGGTCACCCGGCAGCGGTGCCTGCGCAGGCCGCGCCTGCGGCAGGCGTTACACTGCGCCACGCCCACTGCCAGGACCGCCCATGCCCGCCACTTCCGACCTGCTGGCCTTCGCGCTGGTTTCACTGGCCATGGTGCTCACGCCCGGGCCGAACATGATCTACCTGATCTCACGCTCGATCTGCCAGGGGCCGGTGGCAGGCCTGATCTCGCTGGGCGGGGTGGCGCTGGGCTTCGTGTTCTACATGCTGTGTGCGGCACTGGGCATCACCGCCCTGCTGATGACCGTACCGTTCGCCTACGACGCGCTGCGCATCGGTGGCGCGCTGTACCTGCTGTACCTGGCCTGGCAGGCGCTCAAGCCCGGCGGCCGTTCGCCGTTCGCCGTTCGCGAACTACCGCAGGACAGCCCGCGCAAGCTGTTCACGATGGGCTTCCTGACCAATCTGTTGAACCCGAAAGTGGCTGTGATGTACCTGTCGCTGCTGCCGCAGTTCCTGCATCCGGACGGCGAGGGCAGTGTGCTGATGCAGTCGATCGTGCTGGGCTCCACCCAGATCGCAGTGAGTGTGACCGTGAACGGCATGATTGCGCTGACCGCTGGGAGCATCGCCGGTTTCCTGGCCGCGCGCCCGACCTGGCAGGTGGTGCAGCGCTGGCTGATGGGCACGGTGCTGGCCCTGTCTCTTATACACATCT
>NZ_JCAFWP010000076.1:0-5898 GCF_059295135.1 Stenotrophomonas sp. INTA L402-1 | reverse complement strand
GGGGTGGGGTGTTTTTTGTATAACGCCTCCGCTCAGTTGTGTTGGTGTGCTATCATATGTGTGTTTTTTTGGGTTGGGGGGGCCGGGGCCGCGGCCCGCCCCCCGGGGGGGGGGGGGGGGGGGCCCCCCCCCCCCCGCCACTACCACAGGCGCGTCAGGTAGACGCGCTACGGATCGCCTCCGGCAGCGGCGTGCTCTTGCCGGTCTGCGTATCCATCCAGACCACGACCACGTTGCCGTCCGAATAGAGCTTCGATTCGTCCTGCTGGTCGACGATGCGGTGGCCGATGGTCACGCTGCTGTTGCCCAGGCGCTCGACGAACAGCTCGACCAGGATGTCGTTGGGCCACACGATGGGCAGCCGGTAGTTGACGTTGGTCGCGGCCACCACCGGTGCGATGCGGTCGGTCATCGACACACCGTCCACGCCCAGCATCCAGCGCACGCGCGCTTCTTCCAGGTAGGAGATGTACTTGGCGTTGTTCACATGGCCCATGCTGTCCATGTCACGCCAGCGCACGCTGATCGGGATGCGGGCCAGGATCTTGTGTTCGCTGCTCATCAGGCGTCCTTTTTCTTCTTGCTGGCAGTGGCGGTCTTGCTGGTCTTGCCGGTGCTCTTGGCAGCCACGGCCTTCTTCGCCGGCTTCTCGGCCTTTTCAGGCTTCACCTTGCGCGGCGGGCGGGCGTCGGGCTTGTTCGCCACGGCGGCCGGCTGCTCCGGGCGCGCGTGGGTGGACGGCAGCATGCGCGCAAGGAACTGGCCGGTGTACGACTGCGGGCAGGCCGCCACGTCTTCCGGCGTGCCGGTGACCAGGATGGTGCCACCGCGATGGCCGCCTTCCGGACCCAGATCAACGATCCAGTCGGCGGTCTTGATCACGTCCAGGTTGTGCTCGATCACGACCACCGTGTTGCCTTCGTCGCGCAGCTTGTGCAGCACACCCAGCAGCGCTTCGATGTCGTGGAAGTGCAGGCCGGTGGTCGGCTCGTCGAGGATGTACAGGGTGCGGCCGGTATCGCGGCGCGACAGTTCCTTGGACAGCTTCACGCGCTGCGCTTCACCACCGGAAAGCGTGGTCGCGCTCTGGCCCAGCTTGATGTAGCTCAGGCCGACGTCGACCAGTGTTTCCAGCTTGCGCGCAATCGACGGCACCGGTTCGAACAGCTTCAGTGCATCCTCGACGGTCATTTCCAGCACGTCGTTGATGTTGAAGCCCTTGTACAGGATCTCCAGCGTTTCGCGGTTGTAGCGCTTGCCATGGCAGACGTCGCAGGGCACGTACACGTCCGGCAGGAAGTGCATCTCAACCTTGATCAGGCCGTCACCCTGGCAGGCTTCGCAGCGGCCGCCGCGCACGTTGAAGCTGAAACGGCCCGGCGAATAGCCGCGCGCACGCGCTTCGGGCACCTGTGCGAACAGTTCGCGCAGCGGCGTGAACAGGCCGGTGTAGGTGGCCGGGTTCGAGCGCGGGGTGCGGCCGATCGGCGACTGGTCGATGTCCACCACCTTGTCGAACAGGTCCAGGCCATCGATCTCCTTGTACGGAGCGATCGGGTGCGAGGCACCGTTGATCTCGTTGGCGGCCAGCGAGAACAGGGTGTCGTTGATCAGGGTCGACTTGCCCGAGCCGGATACGCCGGTCACGCAGGTCAGCAGGCCCGACGGAATCGCCAGGTCCACGCCCTTCAGGTTGTTGCCGGTCGCCCCGCGCAGGTGCAGGGTCATCTTCGGGTTCGGCGTGTGCCGGCGCGCCGGAATCTCGATCGCGCGCTTGCCCGACAGGTACTGGCCGGTCAGCGAGCGCGGCGCTTCCAGGATGTCCTGCAGGGTGCCCTGGCCGACGATCTCGCCGCCGTGCACGCCCGCGCCCGGGCCGATGTCCAGCACGTAGTCGGCCAGCCGGATCGCGTCCTCGTCATGTTCGACCACGATCACCGTATTGCCCAGGTCACGCAGGCGGGTGAGCGTACCGAGCAGGCGTTCGTTGTCGCGCTGGTGCAGGCCGATCGACGGCTCGTCGAGCACGTACATCACACCGACCAGGCCGGCGCCGATCTGGCTGGCCAGGCGGATGCGCTGTGCCTCGCCACCAGACAGGGTGTCGGCCTTGCGCTCCAGGGTCAGGTAATCCAGGCCGACATCGACCAGGAAGCCGAGGCGTTCGCCGATCTCCTTGACGATCTTCGCGGCGATCTCGCCACGCCAGCCCGGCAGGCTCAGTTCACTGAAGAACTTCAGTGCCTCGTCGATCGGCAGCACCACCAGCTCCGGCAGCGGGCGATCGGCCACGAACACGTTGCGTGCTGCCTTGTTCAGGCGCGCACCATTGCATTCCGGGCACGGCTGTTCGCTGATGTACTTGGACAGCTCCTCGCGCACCGCCGGCGACTCGGTTTCCTTGTAGCGGCGTTCGAGGTTGGGAATGATGCCCTCGAAGCGGTGCTTGCGCTGGGTGCGGCCGCCGGCTTCGGTGAAGTAGGTGAAGGTGATCGTTTCGTCGCCGCTGCCGTACAGCACGGCCTGCTGCACCTTGGCCGGCAGCGAGTTCCAGGCGGCGTCCACGTCGAACTTGTAGTGCTTGGCCAGCGAGGCGATCAGCTGGAAATAGTAGGCGTTGCGGCGGTCCCAGCCGCGCACCGCACCGGCGGCCAGCGACAGCTCCGGATGCACCACCACGCGCGAGGGATCGAAGAACTCGGCGATGCCCAGGCCATCGCAGCCGGGGCAGGCGCCCATCGGTGCGTTGAACGAGAACAGGCGCGGCTCCAGTTCCGGCAGCGAGTAGTCGCACACCGGGCAGGAGTACTTGGAGGAGAACAGCGCCGGCGTGGCGTCGGCGGTGTCCAGGCTCTGCACCGAGGCCATGCCATCGCCCAGCTTCAGTGCGGTCTCGAAGCTCTCGGCCAGGCGCTGCTTGATGTCCTCGCGCGGGCGGAAGCGGTCGATCACCGCCTCGATGGTGTGCTTCTGGCGCAGCGCCAGCGGCGGCACCGCATCGATTTCATACAGCTCGCCGTCCACGCGCACACGCACGAAGCCCTGCGCACGCAGCTGGTCGAACACCTGTGCGTGCTCGCCCTTGCGGTCGCGGATGACCGGCGCCAGCAGCATGTAGCGCTGTTCCGGGTCCAGCGTCAGCACCTGGTCGACCATCTGGCTGACCGTCTGCGCTTCCAGCGGATAGCCGTGGTCCGGGCAGCGCGGGGTGCCGACGCGGGCGTACAGCAGGCGCAGGTAGTCGTAGATCTCGGTGATGGTGCCGACCGTCGAACGCGGGTTGTGCGAGGTCGACTTCTGTTCAATCGAGATGGCCGGGGACAGGCCTTCGATGTGGTCCAGGTCCGGCTTTTCCATCACGCTCAGGAACTGGCGCGCATAGGCCGACAGCGACTCGACGTAGCGGCGCTGGCCTTCTGCATAGATGGTGTCGAACGCCAGCGAGGACTTGCCCGAACCGGACAGGCCGGTGATCACGATCAGCTTGTCGCGGGGCAGGTCGAGGTCGAGGTTCTTCAGATTGTGCGTCCGCGCGCCGCGGATGCGGATGAAATCCATCGCCATGGGGGATCCGGTTGTGGGGGCGTTGGCTGGGTGCCGGGCCAGCAGGGAACGGCAATCGGTCAGCCTACCGAGGTGACCAGATGGGGGCAATGGGCGACAATGCCAGCCCGATGTCTCACCTGATGAGACAGGCCGACAGGCAGGGGTCAGATCCCTTTTCACAACGTGAAAAGGGATCTGACCCCGTTCTGGCCGGGCCCCCGGGCCGTTCAGGGGTTGACTTGACCCGCGCCCGCTGATCTGCGTACAATTCCGCTCCTGTCCGCCCTCGATGGCGGCAGCTCAGACCACAATAACTACAGAGGAAGGCCTGGTCATGTACGCAGTACTGGTCACCGGCGGTAAGCAATACCGCGTGGCGCAGGGCGAAAAGCTCCGCATTGAAAAGCTCGAAGTCGAAGTCGGCAGCGAGATCAAGTTTGACAACATCCTGATGCTGGGTGACAGCGACGGCGTGAAGCTGGGCGATGCGCTGAAGGGCGCTGCCGTCACCGCCAAGGTCCTGTCCCAGGGTCGTGCTGACAAGGTCCGGATCATCAAGTTCCGTCGCCGCAAGCACCACATGAAGCGTCAGGGTCACCGTCAGTACTACACCGAAATCGAGATCACCGGCATCGCCGGCTAAGCATCAGGAGAAGCAGTCATGGCACATAAAAAGGGCGTAGGCTCCTCGCGCAACGGTCGCGACTCCAACCCGAAGTACCTGGGCGTCAAGATCTTCGGCGGCCAGGCCATCGAAGCCGGCAACATCATCGTGCGTCAGCGCGGCACCCAGTTCCACCCGGGTTCGGGCGTTGGCCTGGGCCGTGACCACACCCTGTTCGCCCTCGTGGACGGCAAGGTGGAGTTCTCGGTCAAGGGCGCCAAGAAGCGCCGCACCGTCAGCATCGTCTCGGCCGACGCCTGATCCAGGCATCGCCGGCACCCGTGCCTCGGCATGGGGGTGCTGCATGAAGAGCCCCGCTTCGGCGGGGCTTTTCGTTAGAGTGAAAGCAAGACCGGCCAGGCCGGGTTGCCGGCCAGCGGCTGGCATAACATTCAAGGCGTCGGCAGGCAGGCCGCGCCCATCGCAGGCATCGAAACAATGAAACTGGTAGACGAAGCAGAAATCGAAGTGTTCGCCGGCAACGGCGGCAACGGCTGCATTGGCTTCCGTCGCGAGAAGTTCATTCCGCTCGGCGGCCCGGACGGCGGCGACGGCGGTGCGGGCGGCAGCGTGTACATCCGCGCCGACGAAAACCTGAACACCCTGGTCGACTTCCGCCATGACCGCATCTTCAAGGCGCAGCGTGGCGAGAACGGCATGGGCCGCCAGGCCTATGGCAAGGGCGGCGAAGACCTGACCATCACCGTGCCGGTCGGCACCGTGGTGATCAACGTCGCCACCGATGAAATCATCGGCGACCTTACCCAGCATGGTGATCGCCTGCTGGTGGCGCAGGGCGGTCGTGGTGGCCTCGGCAACATGCACTTCAAGAGCTCGACCAACCGCTCGCCGCGCCAGGCGCTGCCGGGCGAGCCGGGCGAAGAGCGCACGCTGAAGCTGGAGCTGAAGCTGCTGGCCGACGTCGGCCTGCTGGGCTTCCCCAACGCTGGCAAGAGCACCCTGATCCGTGCCGTTTCGGCGGCGACGCCGAAGGTGGCCGATTACCCGTTCACCACGCTGTACCCGAACCTGGGTGTGGTGAAGGTGGAGAACTACCGCAGCTTCGTGATTGCCGACATTCCCGGCCTGATCGAAGGCGCTGCCGACGGTGCCGGCCTGGGTGCGCAGTTCCTGCGCCACCTGCAGCGCACCCGCCTGCTGCTGCACCTGGTGGACATCTCGCCGATGGAAGGCGGGGTGGAAGGCATTTCCCCGGTCGAGCAGGTGCGCGCGATCGAGCGCGAACTGGAAAAGCATGATCCGGAGCTGCTGCAGAAGCCGCGCTGGCTGGTGCTGAACAAGGCCGACCTGATGTTCGAAGACGAAGCGAAGGCTGCGGCCGAACAGATCGTCGCCGAGCTGGGCTGGAAGGAGCCGTGGTTCCTGGTTTCCGCGCTGGGCCGCGAAGGTACCTTCCCGATCATGAGCCGGATCATGGCCTTCTTCGATCGCCAGAAGGAAGACGAGCTGGAAGCCCGCAACGCGCAGTAATGCTGTTGTGGTTCCATGCGAAAAACCCGGCTTCGGCCGGGTTTTTTTGTTGTGGTAGTGCCGGGGGGGGGGGGGGGGGGGGGGGGGGGGGGGGGGGGGCCGGCCGGCGCCCCCCCCGGGCGGGGCGGGCCGCGCACAAAAAAACACCCCGCCGGGGGGGGGGTGTGGGGGGCGCGCCCGGACGGCGGGGCGCGGGC
>NZ_JCAFWP010000075.1:0-6696 GCF_059295135.1 Stenotrophomonas sp. INTA L402-1 | reverse complement strand
AGATGTGTATAAGAGACAGACTTCATCCACCTCGGGCACGGTACGCGGTTGCCGGCCAGCGGCCGGCACTACCGATCAGGCTGCCGTTACCTCATGCAGCGCCAGCCAGCGCCAACGCCCCTCTTCCCGCCGCAGCACCGCCAGCGATTCCCGCCATACGGGCTCGCCGCCATCGATCGCATGCCCTTCGCGATAGCGCAGCACCGCCAGCGGTGATGGCGCTTCCACCGCCTGCACGGCGTCGATGGAAATCTGCAGCCCTGGACGCGCGCCATGACCGCCCGCGAACAGTGCCTGCACGGCCTTCCGGTCCAGCCTGCGACCCGCGATGCCGACCATGCTGAAGTCCGCGCAGAAATGCGCCATCAGGTCCTCCAGTGCGTCGGTGCCGGCGTCGGCGCGGAACCAGGCCTGCAGCTTGTCGTGCAGGTGGTGGACTTCGTGTTCTGCGGTGGTATCCATCAGGTGTTCTCCGGTTGCGAAAGGGTGAGCAACTGCGGCCGGCGCAGCAGCGCCATCGGCAACAGGGTAAGTAGAGCGGCCAGACCCAGCGCCGCGCCGGTGGCGCGGGCAGGCAGCCACTGCATGGCCAAGGCCAGCAGCAACGCAATGGCAGCGGTACCCAGGCAGAAACTGAGCTGGCGGTTGAGGTTCCAGAGCGCACTGGCATCGCCCAATGCTTCGCCCTCGACCCCATGGAAGGCCAGCGTCTGCGCCGTGCTGCTGCACAGGCTGCCGCCAGCGCCCATCAAGGCAAACAGCAATGCGGCAATGGCAAAGACCGGGTGTGGCAGCAGCGCCATCAACAACAGGCCGCAGGCCTGCAGGAGCATGCCCGCACGCAGCACTGTGGCCGGGCCGAAGCGGGTCAGCAGGCGCTTGCTGGCCGTGATCGCAATGGCCGAGGCCAGCGCCCACGGCAGCATCAGCGCGCCGATGCGCGCGGCACTATAGCCGGCCTGGTGCAACTGCAGGGTACTGACCAGCTGGCTGCCGATGAACACGCCGGGTACGGCCAGGTAGACCAGCATCGCCAGGCGCAGCCCGCGATGGGACAGCAGCGACCAGCGCAGCAGTGGCTGCGCCTGCTGCCGTGCATGCCGCAGGTGAGCCGCCGCCAACAGCATTGCGATCAACAGCAGTACGGCACCGGCGGTCCGATGTCCGGGCTCGCCCAGCCAAGTCAACGCCAGCAGCAGCGCGCCCAGCGCCGCCATCGCGGTGGACAGCGCATAGGCCTGCAGGCGTGGCGCACTACGCGCGCCATCGGCCGGCATCCACGCCAGCACCAGTCCAATCGCCACCACGGCCAGCGGCAGGCTGGCCCAGAGCACACCGCGCCAAGACAACCACTGCACCAGCAGCCCACCGAGCGCAGGCGCCAGTGCCGGCACCAGCAGCGCCACCAGCAGGATGCGGCGGGTCAGCGCGCCACGCTGGTCAGGCGTGCACTGTCGGTACGCTGCCGCTTGTGCCACCGGAATCAGCAGGCCACCAGCCAGGCCCTGCAGCAGGCGCCAGCCCAACAGCCAGCCAATACCCGGTGCAGCCCCGGCCAACACTGCGGAGGCGGCGAACAGCAGCAACGCCACCAGCAGCAGGCGACGCTCACCGCAGCGTGCGGCCAGCCAGGGCGCCAGCGGAATCACCACGCTCAGGCCCAGCATGTAGGCGGTGCCGACCCAGGCCAGGGTACCGACGTCGGCATGCAGTTCCGCCGCCAGCGCCGGATAGGCCACCGTGGCGATGAACATGTTGACCAGATCCAGAGCGAACACCAGCAGGAAGATGGCCTCATGGCGCAGGCGGGGGGACGGCATCGGCGACGCTCCAGCAGGGAAGCGGCCAGCATGCCGTGCGGGCTTTGTTGGAAAAACACGACAGCAACTGCAACACTGTCAAATCTTCTTTGACAATGAATTGCCATGGTCAGCCTCGATCGCTTCGATATCTTCCGTGCAGTGGTCGAGGCCGGCAGCCTGACCGCCGCCGCCGATCGCCTGGGCCTGAGCCGCGCGGTGGTCAGCTTCAACCTGAAACGGCTGGAGCAGGAGCTGGGCGTGACCCTGCTGCTGCGCAGTACCCGCCATCTGGCCCTGACCGAGGCCGGCGAACAGTTCCTGCAGCACTGCGTGCAGGCGCTGGACGCCGCACAGGCGGCGATCGATGCCGCCCGCCGCGACCAGCATCAGCTGCAGGGCGTGCTGCGCCTGACCACCACCCCAGAGTACGCCCAGCTGCGCCTGATTCCTGCGTTGGAGGCGTTCCGTGCGCGGCATCCGGCCCTGCAGCTGCACCTGTCGACCTCACCGGCACCGGCCGATCTGATTCCCGAACGCTTCGATCTGGCCATCCGCCTCGGCCGCCTGCCCGATTCGGGCCTGCACGCCAGCGAACTGGAACGGCACCCACTGTGCGCGGTGGCGGCTCCGTCCCTGCTGGCACGCCTGCCCTCTGCCGATGCTGCCGATGACCCCGTGCAGCTGGGCACCCTGCCCCGCCTCGGCTACCCACGCCTGGCCGACGTGCCGGTGATTGCACCTGACGGCAGCGACGCCCTGTTCGCCACCAACCCGGGCAACGCGGTGGTGCGCGTGAATGGCGCCAGCAGCCTGCGCGCCTTCGCCGTGGCCGGCGCCGGGGTCACCGTGCTGCCACGCTGGCTGATCGAGGACGACCTGGCCCAGGACCGGCTGCGCCCGGTGCTGCGCCAGCACCGGTTCCCGCAGCAGAGCGTGTACGCGGTCTACCCGTACAGCACGCAGCCCTCACCGAAGGTGCGGCAGCTGATCGATTTCCTGCGCGGGTGGTTTGTCACCTGAAAAAAGGGGACGGAGGGGATTAAGTCGTTTATGCATAAACGACTTAATCCCCTCCGTCCCCTTTTTTGCATGGCCCCTTGCGGGGCCATGCCTTCAAGCCTCAGCGCAGCACCTGCTCCACCAGCTGTACGTCCACCGTCTGCAGCGGTTCGGCAGCGTTGCGCGACAGCTGCACCTGGTAGGTGCCACCGTCGATCTTCCACTGACGGGCCTGCGCATCGTAGTGGGCCAGGGTCTTCGGCTCGGCTTCGATGCGGATGCGGCGCTGTTCACCCGGCTGCAGGGTCACCTTGTCGTAGCCGATCAGGCGGATCGGCGTGGTGCTGCCGGCCGGCAGCTTCAGGTACAGCTGGGCGACGTCGGCACCGGCGCGCTTGCCGGTGTTGCGGATGTCGACGCTGGCGACCAGGCGCGAACCCTCCACGCTCACCTCCAGGTTTTCATAGGCGAAGGAGGTGTAGGACAGGCCGTGGCCGAAGGCGAAGGTCGGGGTCAGGCCCTTGGCTGCCATCCACTTGTAGCCGACGTTGGCGCCTTCGATATCGAAATCGAACACATCACCGAACGGCTTGGCCGGCTTGAAGCCGAGGCCGTCGATGTGCGGGCGCGGCAGCTGCGATTCGTCCACCACCCAAGTCACCGGCAGGCGGCCGGACGGATTGACCTGGCCGGTCAGCAGCGCGGCAATGCCTTCGCCACCGCGGATGCCCGGGTACCAGGCCTGCAGCATCGCCGGCACCTGCGCCAGCCACGGCGTGCGCACCGGGCCGTTGGTTTCCAGCACCAGCACGGTTTTCGGGTTGGCCTTGGCCACGGCCGAGATCAGTGCGTCCTGATTATCCGGCAGCTGCATGTCCGGCAGGTCCACCGATTCGGCCGCCCACTGGGTGGCAAACACGATGGCCACATCGGCCTGCGCGGCTGCCTTGGCCGCAGCGGCGGCGTTGGTGCCGTCCACATACTCGATGGTTGCATCCGGACGTGCCGCACGCAGCGATTCCAGCGGCGAGGACGGGTGGAAGATCACCGGGCCCGGCCAGGTGGTCGGCAGCACGCCCGGCACCGCGTTGGTGCCCTTGGCGGTCACGCCCACCATCGACGAACCACCGCCACCGATCACGCCCTTGTCGGCATGACCGCCGATGATGACGATGCGCTTCACGCTGTCGGCCAGCGGCAGCAGGTTGCCTTCATTGCGCAGCAGCACGCTGCCTTCTTCCACCGTGCGCTGGGCGACGGCGAAGCCAGCCTCGGCATCGACCTTCTGGTGCTGCGGCGGGTTGTCGAAGTTGCCGTGCAGGAACATCGTGCGCAGGATGCGCGCCACCATGTCGTTCAGGCGCGCCTGCGGCACCACGCCACCATGCACGGCCAGGCGCAGCGGTTCGTCAAAGAACACTGCCGCATCGAACACTTCACCGGCCGACTGCTGGTCCAGGCCGGCCAGCGCTGCCTTGGAACCGCTGTGCACGCCGCCCCAGTCGGACATCACGAAACCGGGGAACTTCCATTCCTGCTTCAGCACCTGATTCATCAGGTAGCCGTTCTCGCAGCCGTAGGTACCGTTGATCTTGTTGTACGAGCACATCGCCACGCCCGGGCGGCCGGCGTCCAGCGCGATCTCGAAGGCCAGTAGGTCCGACTCGTGCATGGCCTGTTCGCCGATGCGCACGTCGTGGAAGTTGCGGCGGGTCTCCATGTCGTTCAGCGCGAAGTGCTTCATCGAGGAGATCACGTGCTGGCTCTGCACGCCCTGGATCAGCGCGCCGACCATCGAACCGGCCAGCAGCGGGTCTTCACCGGCATATTCGAAGTTGCGGCCGTTGCGAGGGTCGCGCTGCAGGTTGACGCTGCCGGACAGCAGGATGTTGAAGCGCTGCTGCCACGCTTCGCGGCCCATGGTCGCGCCGCCGGCAAAGGCGACCGCACGGTTCCAGGTGGAGGCGGTGGACGGGCCCGACGGCATTGCCGTGGCGAAGTCACCCGGGCGGATGCCACCCGGATTGGTCACGCCGACGCCGGCATCGGCCGACTGCTGCGATGGAATGCCCAGCCGCGCTACGCCCGGCACGAAACCGGCCGACCCGAC
This sequence comes from Stenotrophomonas sp. INTA L402-1, assembly GCF_059295135.1. Taxonomy (NCBI): domain Bacteria; kingdom Pseudomonadati; phylum Pseudomonadota; class Gammaproteobacteria; order Lysobacterales; family Lysobacteraceae; genus Stenotrophomonas; species Stenotrophomonas sp. INTA L402-1. The sequence goes on along the minus strand of NZ_JCAFWP010000075.1, from coordinate 1,785 downwards.
CGCGCCTTCCGGCAGCGGGCCACCGTCCTTGCCCAGCCCGAAGTAGCTGTGCAGCATCTGGAACTTCTCATCCTCGGTCATCGCCTTCAGCAGCAGCGCAGCGCGTGCATCGGCGTTGAGGGTGGTGTCCATCCACGGCGTGTCGCCATGCTTGTCGGCGGCATAGGCCAGGGTCAGCAGCGTGGCACGCAGGGCGCTGCCTTCCACCTTGAACGGTGCACTGCTGGCGGCCTGGAAGCCGTCGCTGAAATAGCTGGCATCGGCCTCCAGCGCCACACGTGCCGGGTCGAAGCCTGCGGCCTTGGCCGATTCACCGGCCACCGCGCCGAGCAGCACCGCCGGTGCGCCCAGCCGCGAACACGTGACCAGCGCCGGCAGCTGCGCGGCACCTGCACCAGCATCGGTGTAGACCGCCACGGCATGGCGACCGTCATCCAGGCGCAGGTAGTTCAGGCCCGGCTGGTCCGGGCCGGATTCAGCAGCAATCGGCAGCCGGGTCAGCACGGCCTGGCCGCGCTGGGTCTGGCCATCGTCCTTGCCCGCAGCAATGAAGCGGTACGCGTAGCCCAGGCCATCGGCCAGCACCTGCAGCGGATCGACCTGGCCGATGCCGCGCTGCACCTGGCGCACGCTCACCGCGTCCACCTGCAGGGTCTTCAGCTGGGCGGCCAGGGCCGGCATGGCCTCGGCGGTCGGGGCCTGTTCCAGGGTCAGCACAGTGAACGCGGCGGGGTCGGCCCAGGCCGGGGCGGCCAGTGCGGCTGACAGGGCCAGGGACAGTGCAAGCGGCTTTGTAAACGTTTTCATCGGCAGGCGTAATTCCGTTGCCAAGGCAATCGGTCCAGGGAAAGTGCCGCCGAAGGGTGCAGCGTTCATGCCGCGCAGGGGTTGCCAGGCAACGTCCCGCAGGCCGAAGGACGGGCTGGTCTGCGCCTGGGACCCTCCTCCCGGCGTGACAACCTGCCTGTCCGGGCCGCGCAGGGCGACCCAATCATGTGAAGATTGTGCGAGGGCGTTCACACCTGTCAACAGGACCTAAGTCACAGGCCGACCCCAGCCACTGGTTATCAGGCCATCACCGGCGGTCATCAGCGCGCCGCGCGAGGCTGCTGATAATGGAGATCCCTGGCCACGAATCGAGCCCATGACCGTACACCGCGACTTCGATCATCTCTGGCGCGACCGCTGTGACACCTCCAGCCAACGCGCGCCGCGCGTGCTGATCCGGGTGTTCGTGGCCCCCGGTGAGCTGGAGCGCAGCGTGGCGTTCTACGAGCAGTTGCAGGGCGTGGTGGCCGATGCCGGGTTCCCGTTTCCGGAGGCCGGCCTGCGTCTGGCGATGGTCGGTGCGTTCCTGTTGATCGAGGGCAGCAAGGCGGCGCTGGCGCCCTTCACTTCGACCACGGGGACGCTGCTGGTCGATGACGTTCGGCCCTATCACGACAAGCTGGTGGCGGCTGGCGCTGAAATCATCTTCCCGCTGCAGGTGGTACCGACCGGGGCGGCGTTCAATGCGGTGCATCCCGATGGCACCGTGGTCGAGTACGTGCATCACCGGCCGGATCCGCACGGGCGATGAGGTGACGGCCGGGCTGTGCCCGGCACCCGCGGTAGTGCCGGCCGCTGGCCGGCAGCCTCAGAAGCAACAGCCGAAGCAACAACGGGCTTCCTGTGGGGTGGCGGGGTGGGTCCGGTTGCGGGGGACGGCGCAAGTACGTCCATGTAGCCTCGATCGCGCCATCCATGGCGCTCACGCCCCCGCAACCCTGTCTCTTATACACATCT
>NZ_JCAFWP010000074.1:0-6850 GCF_059295135.1 Stenotrophomonas sp. INTA L402-1 | reverse complement strand
AGATGTGTATAAGAGACAGGCACTACCATGCCTCCGTCTTGACCTCTTGATCTATTGACCTCAACCAATGTTGAGGTGCGATAACAGTCTCCCCATGGCCAGTCCCTCTGGCCTTCCCCACGGAGATTGCTTCGATGTCGTACTCGCTTCCCCCGCTCCCCTACGCCTACGACGCCCTCGAGCCGCACTTCGATGCGCGCACGATGGAAATCCATCACAGCAAGCACCACCAGACCTACGTCAACAACCTCAATGCCGCCATCGAGCAGGCCGGCCTCGCCGAGCAGCCGGTCGAGGCGCTGATCGCCAACCTCGATGCCGTGCCGGAGGCGCAGCGTGGCGCGGTCCGCAACAACGGCGGTGGCCACGCCAACCACAGCCTGTTCTGGACCGTACTCAGCACCAACGGCGGCACGCCCGATGATGAACTGGCCGCCGCCATCGACCGCGATCTGGGTGGCTTCGATGCCTTCAAGGAGGCCTTCACCAAGGCCGCGCAGACCCGCTTCGGCAGTGGCTGGGCCTGGCTGACCAGCGATCGCGATGGCCGCCTGCAGGTTGAAAGCAGCGCCAACCAGGACAGCCCGTTGATGGGCGCTACGGCCGGCCTGTCCGGCAATACCCCGATCCTCGCACTGGATGTCTGGGAACACGCCTACTACCTGCACTACCAGAACCGCCGCCCGGACTACATCGGTGCGTTCTTCAACATCATCAACTGGGCCGAGGTCGGCCGACGCTACCGCCAGGCCCGGGCCTCATGAGCGGCGAGACACTGCCGTACGCCGGGCCGTGGGCGGGGGTCTTCCCCGCCCCGGCCCCGGTGCCGTCGGTCGAGATGCCGCCGCGGGCACTGCGGCGGCTGCTCGGCCACTTTCCTACCGGCGTGGCCATCGTCTGCGCGCGCGATGCGCAGGGCAAGCCCATCGGCCTGACCATCAATTCGTTCGTGCCAGTGTCATTGCAGCCGCCACTGGTGCTCTGGAACCTGGCGTTGCACGCGCAGAGTCTTTCCACCTTCCAGCGCGCCACCCGCTTTGCGATCAGCGTGCTGGCGGCCGACCAGGAAGCACTGGCCCGGCGCTTTGCCGATCCGCAGGTACGCAACCGCTTCGACGGTCTGGTATTGCTGGATGACGACGAGGACGCCCCGCCACGCATCGCCGGTGCGGTAGCGCATCTCACCTGCACCCGCCATGCGCAGTGGCCGGTGGGCGATCACCTGCTGCTGGCCGGCCGCATCATCGAAGTGCACGAGAACGGCGGCGCGCCACTGCTGTTCCATCGCGGCCGCTTCCAGCCGGGACCGGCCGAGCTGCTGGTGGAGGTGCGCTGATGAACATCGAGACTCTGGAATGCATGCTCGCCAGCGGCAAGGACGGCGCGCTGCTGCGCTTCGGCCTGGGCAAGGGCTGGCTGGATGCCGGGAACCCGGTGCGCGCAGCGACCCATCTGGGCCGTTGCGTGGTCCTTGATCCGCAGTATTCGGCGGCGTGGAAGCTGCTGGGCAAGGCCTGGCTGGCCAGTGGCCAGCCACAGGCGGCGCGCGAAGCATGGCAACGCGGTTTGAGCGTGGCCGGCAGCAAGGGCGACCAGCAGGCACGCAAGGAAATGCAGGTGTTCCTGCGTCGCCTGGACCGCGAACAGGCGGCCCTGGCGAAGGCGGGCTGAGTCGATCAGCCCGCGTTGGCCGATGCCGGTGCGGACATGATGTCCGACATCGGCAGGCGGCGCGGCTTGCTCGGGAACGCGTGGCGCAGGATGCGCCAGACCACCTGGCCGAACTGACGCGGCAGCGAGCCGTTGTTGTAGTGCTGGCCGTAGCGGCGGCAGATGTCCTTCACTTCCTTGGCAATGGCTGCATAGCGGTTGGCCGGCAGGTCCGGATAGAAGTGATGCTCGATCTGGTGGCTGAGGTTGCCCGACAGCACATTGATCAGGAAGCCGCCACTGATGTTGGACGAACCGCGCAGCTGGCGCAGGTACCAGTGACCGCGCGACTCATTGCGCAGGCACTCCTTCGGGAAGGTTTCCGATTCAGCGGTGAAGTGGCCGCAGAAGATGATCACGTAGGTCCAGATGTTGCGCAGGCCGTTGGCTACCATGTTGCCCAGCATCACGGTGAGGAAGAACGGGCCGGCCAGCAGCGGGAAGAACACGTAGTCCTTCAGCACCTGACGGGCCATTTTTCGCGCCACCGGGCGGGTCTGCATCCACATCGCACGGCCACTGATGCGGCCCTTCAGCCAACGGCCCAGGCGCAGGTCCTGCGCGGCCACGCCCCACTGGAACAGCAGCGCGAAGATCGGCGCGATGATCGGCTGCAGCAGGTAGAACGGCTTCCAGCGCTGTTCCGGGAAGATGCGCAGCAGGCCGTAGCCGATGTCATCGTCCATGCCACGCACGTTGGTGTAGGTGTGGTGGCGGAAATTGTGGGTCTTGCGCCAGTTGTCGGCGGTGGCAACGATGTCCCACTCGTAGGTGTTGCCATTGAGCTTGGGGTCGCCGGTCCAGTCGAACTGGCCGTGCATGACGTTGTGGCCCAGCTCCATGTTCTCCAGGATCTTCGACAGCGCCAGCAGCAGCGTGCCGGTGATCGCGGCCGGCCACAGCAGCGGCATCCAGAACAACGGCGAGAACGCCGCCACGAACAGCAGGCCACGGCCACCCACGCCGAACCAGCGCACGGCGGCGGCCACGCGGCGGATGTAGCGGGTATCGGAAGCGCCAAGGCTGCCGATCACGCGGTCGCGGATCGCATCGAGTTCCTGGCCGAAGGCTTGCATCTCGGTGGTGCTCAGAGCACGGTCGGTAGCGCGGGTCATGGCAACGGGTCCTCAGAGATCCAGGGTCAGGTCGGTGGTCGGCGCGCTCACGCAGATCCGCACCGGCTGCGCCGATTCGGACTGCAGGTCGCCGGTGCGCAGGTGGCGGGTGGCGCCACTGACGCGATCACAACTACAACTGTTACAGATACCCATGCGGCAGCCATGCTTGGGCTTGATGCCATGGGCTTCGAGGCTTTCCAGCAGTGAGCGGCCACGCGGCACGCTCAATTGGCGGCCACTGCGCGCCAGGGTCAACGACACCTCGCCTTCGCTGCTGGCATCGCGCAGCGGCGCCGGCGGGGTGAAGGCCTCGGCCTGGAATCCGGCCACCTGGTGCGCCAGACGCGCGCGCGCGGCGGCAACGAATCCATCCGGGCCGCAGGCCAGCACATGGCGCTGCGCCAGAGGCGTGTCATCGCCGGGCACCAGCAGATCATGGGTATCGATACGCGCGGCCGGCGCCTCACCCTCGCGGGTGGTCAGCAGATGCACGCGCAGGTTCGGATGCGCTGCGGCCAGCGCCTGCAGTTCATCACGGAACTGCAGATGGGCAGCGGTGCGCTCCCAGTAGAACAGGTCCACGGGCGCGGCCAGCGGGCGCTGGCAGGCCTCGCGCAACAGGCTGCGCATCGGCGTGATGCCACTGCCGGCCGCCAGCAGCAGCACCGGCGCCGCGGCCGGCAACTGGAATTCGCCGAAGGCGGCATCGAGGCGGAACAGTTCGCCCGGCTGCGCATGATTGACCAGATGCTGGCTGACCCGGCCGCCGTCGATCGCCTTGACGGTGATCGCCAGCTCGCGCCGACCGAGTGCGGTGGGGCTGTAGCTGCGCTGCCACAGGCGCCCTTCAATCTCGACGCCGAGGGTGACGTGCTGGCCAGCGCGCATGCCGGCCCAGTGCCGGTTGGTGCGCAGGACCAGGGTCGCCGCGCCCTCGCCGGCCGGCTCGCGCCGGACCAGGCGGGCCACCGGCTCGCGCAGGGTCCACAGGGGATTGAGCTGGCCCGCCCAGAAATCGAACAGCGACGGCGAGACCCAGCGGTACGGAGAGAACAGGGACGGACGGACGACAGCGCTCATGAGCGAACTATACGGGCGCACATACACCTGTGTATACATGTGTATATTGAACCGGATTGGGTATGATTCAGCCTCGCCCCACCGGAACCCCCATGGCCGCCGCCACCGCCTTGTCGACGCCCGAAGATGCCAACAGCCCGGCCCGCCGTACGGTGAGCCGCGAGGATCTGCTGGCTGCTGCCCTGAAACTGATCGGGCCGCACCGCAGCCTGTCCACGCTCAGCCTGCGCGAAGTGGCGCGTGAGGCCGGCATCGCGCCGAACAGCTTCTACCGGCAGTTCCGCGACATGGACGAACTGGCCGTGGCGCTGATCGATGCGGCCGGCCGCTCGCTGCGCACCATCATCGGCGAGGCTCGCCAGCGCGCCACCTCCACCGCCACCAGCGTGGTGCGGGTCTCGGTGGAGACCTTCATGGAACAGCTGCGCGCCGACGACAAGCTGCTGCACGTGCTGCTGCGCGAGGGCGCAGTCGGCTCGGACGACTTCAAGCACGCGGTCGAACGCGAGCTGCACTATTTCGAGGAAGAGCTGCAGCACGACCTGGTGCGCCTGGCCGCACTGGATGGCGCCGTACTGCATGCCCCGGAACTGGTGGCCAAGGCCATCACCCGGCTGGTGTTCGCGATGGGTGCCACCGCCATGGACCTGCCACCGGAGAAGGATCCGGAGCTGGTTGAACAGATCTCCACGATGATCCGCATGATCATCGTGGGCGCCCGTACCCCCGCCGCGTTCCGCCGCGGCTGATCGAGGCCCCTGAGTCGGATCCCTTTCCAGAGCGCCCCAGCTCCATGAAGCCCGCCACGCAGCGCCACGGCGCCGATGAACCGTGGCCGCTGTCACGGATTTAGATTGCAGATGCGCAGCTTGAGCATCCTGCACGCGCCATTCACTGCGGTCTCACGCACGCTGAATTATTCAGACCGCGCGCTCCATTCAGTTTAGTGAGTTATTGAACGGGGTTTGAATCAGGCAAGTGCCGCTGCAGTCGTTTCAGATTAATTGCATGGCCCAGGCAAGACCCGATCCGCACAGTGCCGCCTCCGGTCCTGCGGATGCGGGTCCACCCCAATAAGCTTCAAGGAGAAACATCCATGCGCATGATGCAGTTCACGCCGAAGTTTCCTTCCAACTTTGCCCGTTCGCGGCTGGGTCTGGCCGTAGCCAGCTCATTGATGCTCGCCGCCATGGGCACCGCAAATGCTGTCGACGTCGGCCCCGGCCAGACCGTCACCATCACCCCAGGAAGTGCTTTCGAGGGACAGAATCTCTCCGTCCATGGAGGAACCGCCAATGTTCTCGGCGCCCGCATGGGCGCACTGGACTCGTTCTCTGCAGGCGGCACACAACAGACAATCATCAACGCAGATGGTGCTGGCTTCACGTCAACCACAGGCAATTTCGTACGGAGCTCAACAGCGGTCTTCCGCAATTCGGTGCTGAGCGCCACAACCGGCCCGGCCCTTGGTTTGGCACGATCAGGCGCTGTCGATGGCAATGGACGCCCCTACCCCAGAGTGTCGTTGATCGACAGCTCACTCACTTCCACACGCATCGGACTGCAGGTGCTCGCCGGCGGCTACGCTGATGTAGACGGTTCGACCATTTCCGGCGGTACGTATGGGGTCTCTGTCGGTGCGGGCTCCGTTTCGCTGCGCAATGGCTCGACGGTCAACGGAGTCACAGCTGGAATCCTGATCCTCTCGAGCCCAACCATCGAAGAGAATCTCGCCGACTGGGGCGTGATGGTCGATGGTTCACACATCGAAGCAAGCAACGGCAGCGCCATTCTGTTCGGCGCTCATCTGCCTTCTGTATCCCGTCCGGATACGCTGTTGATACAGAATGGTGCGACTCTGGTGGGGAGCAATGGCGTCATCATCTCCACCCGCGACAACGCCCACTTCGACGTCACCGCCCGCACCTCCACACTCAAGGGCGACATCACCATTGCCGATACCGCCACCGGCACGCTGCGCTTCCTTGACGGCCTCGACCTCACCGGCCGCATCCTCGGCCCGGCCGACGTCATCGTCGATCAGGGCGGCCGCTGGACACTGTCCGGCGACAGCAACACCGGCAACCTCACCCTGGGTGCGGCCAGCAATATCTTCCTCGGTGCCGCGGGTACGGCGGCCTATCCGCAGCTGACCGTCAACGGCAACTACGCCGGCAATGGCGGCACCCTGCACTTCAACACGGTGCTGGCCGGCGACGATGCGGCAAGCTCGCGCATGCACGTGACCGGTGATACCAGCGGCACCACCCAGGTCACCGTCAACAACATTGCCGGCGCTGGTGCACAGACCGTCAACGGCATTCCGTTGATGCAGGTGGACGGTGCCAGCAATGGTCACCTCGCGCTGCAGGGCCGCGCCATCGGCGGCATGTACGAGTATTTCCTGCGCAAGGGCACTCCGGGCGCGACCAACGGCAATTGGTACCTGACCTCGGCCTACACCGGCAATCCATGCGATATCAATCCGTCGCTGCCGGAGTGCCAGGGCACTGGTCCGGTGGATCCGGTCGATCCTGTTGACCCGGTCGATCCGGTCGATCCGGTGGACCCGGTCAATCCCGTCGATCCGGTCCCCGTGCTGCGTCCGGAGCCGGGCGCGTACCTGGCCAACCAGGCCGCGGCCGTGCAGATGTTCCAGCTGCGCCGCCACGACCGCGGCGAGCCCGGCTTCGACCGCGCCCGCATCGGCACCTGGGTGCGCGCCGGGCGTGACCAGCTGCAGGCGAACGTGGCCGGGCAGGTCGATGCCCGTACCCACATCAACACCCTGCAGCTGGGCAGCGATGTCTGGCGTTGGGGCGATGGCCGTGGCCAGGTCGGCGTGATGCTCGGCACCGGCGAGGCAACCACGCAGGCGGTGTCGACGCTGAGCGGTTATGGCACGCGTGGCAAGGTCAAGGGCAAGTCGGCCGGTGTCTACC
>NZ_JCAFWP010000073.1:0-7522 GCF_059295135.1 Stenotrophomonas sp. INTA L402-1 | reverse complement strand
GTGCGGGATGGGGATCGCTCGACTCGTCTGTCGGCTAGTATCCGCAGATGCATGCTTGACGGTCCCTCCACCCTGGCTCCTACATACCGCGTAGGAGCCGGGAGGAACATACAAGCTTGCTCGACTGTGCCTGTCGGGAATTGCAGCCGAGCATAGGCTCGGCTCTACAGTAAAGCCACGTTGTATCCGTCAATGCCCACTACAGTCGCAGCCACCCCACCCTTTCGCCTTCGATGTCTGGCCGATGCCCGGATTGAACGTATTGCTCGGGTCCAGCTGCCTGTAGAACCCGGCCAGCGCCGGCTTGGCCGGGTACAGGTGGCCGACGTTGTGCTCGGCTGGATACTCGGCGCCACGCTGGTCCAGCAACGCCCACATCGCATGCTCGATCGCCATCGGGTCTTCGCCTTTGCGCGCGATGTAGTCCTGGTGGAACACGTGGCACAGGAAGTGCCCGTAATACAGCTTGTGCAGCAGGCGGCCATCGATATCGACCGGCAACTGCTCGAACCAGTCGGCATCATCGCGGCGCAGGGCGATGTCCAGCGCGACGATGTCCTGCACCTGGTCGCGGTGTACCTCGCGGTAGCGCACCGCGGCGCCGGCCACAGCGAAGCGATGCAGGAACGCCTTGCGCCCCTCATCGGCCGTGCAGTGGAAGTAGCCGCCCTCATGGTCGGCGAAGAAGCCGCGCAGCCAGGCCTCGGTGTCCGCGGCGTCCTGCGCGGAGACCTTCAGCAGCAGATGATGCTCGTAGCGCTGGCGGAACTCGCCCATGCGCTTGGGCAGGTGCGAGGGCAGCAGGCCGGTCAGCACCTGCATCACCCGGTCGGTCACGCCGCGCAGGCCCAACCGCTCGAACCAGCCATCGACGCGGCTCTTCAGTGCGAAGGCGGCCGGCACGCGGGCGGTGCCGAGGCGGTCGATCAGCAGGAAACTGTCCTTGCCGTAGCGCTCGCCGATGTCATAGGCATCGCGGTGGATGTATTCGCCGGCAATCGGCAAGCGTTCGAAGCCGGTCAGCAGCTGGCGCCGGATCGCGGTGAGGCTGTCGGTGCGGTTGCTGCCGATATAGAAGACCTCGGCGGCCTCCTTCTCGAAGGTATCCAGGCGCACCGCGAATACTGCCAGCTTGCCGGCAGACCCCGCTGCCTCGAAGTGGCGGCTGGGGTCGGCATTGAAGCGTGCCGGCGTATCGGCATCGACCCGGCGCACTTCCTCGGCGTAGCGTGGATCGGAGGCGGCGCGGCCATCGCCGTCCCCAACGTCGGCAGCAGCATAGTCGCCGGCCTGCAGGCGCTGCAGGATCTGCTCGGGCGTATCACCCAGCGCGATGCCCAGATGGTTGACCAGCTGCAGCTGGCCCTGCGCATCGACCTGCGCGTACAGTGCCAGTTCGGTATAGGCCGGGCCACGGCGCACCAGCGCGCCGCCGGAGTTGTTGCAGATGCCACCGAGTACCGACGCACCGATGCAGGACGAGCCGATCACCGAATGCGGTTCGCGGCCGAGCGGTGCCAGCGTCTGCTCCAGGCGGTCCAGCGTCGCGCCAGGCAGGCACAGCACCTGGCGGCCCTCGTTCAACAGCTGGATGCCGGTCAGGCGCAGCGTGCTGACCAGCACGATCGGACGCCCATAGTTGTTGCCATCCGGGGTCGAGCCACCGGTCAGGCCGGTGTTGGCCGCCTGCAGGATGATCGCTGCCCCGCCCTGCACCGCCGCCTGCAGCACACGCCACAGCTCCAGCAGCGTCCCCGGGCGCACCACCGCCAGCACCGGGCCGTCGCCGAAACGGTAGCCACGGCGGAAACGGCGGGTGGCCTTGTCGCCGGTCAGTACATGGCGGTTGCCGACCGCATCGCGCAACTGCGCCAGCACGGCATCGTGGCCACTCACGGCAGGTTGACCAGCGAATCGCGGCCGATGTCAGCGATGCGGCGCGCACCGGTCAGTGTCATCGCCACGCGCATTTCCTTGGCAATCAGGTCCAGCAGGTTGGCCACGCCCGCCTCGCCCTGCGCTGCAAGTGCATAGACGAAGGCACGGCCCAGCAGCACGGTATCGGCACCCAACGCCAGCATGCGCACCACGTCCAGGCCGGTGCGGATGCCGGAATCGGCGAGGATCTTCAGGTCGCCCTGCACCGCATCGGCAATCGCCGGCAATGCACGCGCGGTGGACAGCACGCCGTCGAGCTGGCGGCCACCGTGGTTGGAGACCACGATGCCATCGGCGCCGAACTTGACCGCATCGCGCGCGTCATCCGGGTCGAGGATGCCCTTGATCACCATTGGGCCCTTCCAGAACTCGCGGATCCACTCCAGGTCCTTCCACGAAATGGAAGGATCGAAGTTGCTGCCGAGCCAGCCGATGTAATCCTCCAGCCCGGTCGGGTTGCCGCGGTAGGTGGAGATGTTGCCCAGATCATGCGGGCGGCCGAACAGGCCGACGTCCCACGCCCAGTGCGGGTGGGTGATGGCCTGGCCGATGCGGCGCAGCGAGGCATTCGGTCCGCTCATGCCCGAGTGCGCGTCACGGTAGCGCGCGCCCGGCACCGGCATGTCCACGGTGAACACCAGGGTGGTCACGCCCGCGGCCTGCGCCCGCTCCAGCGCGTTGCGCATGAAGCCCCGATCGCGCAGCACATACAGCTGGAACCACATCGGCCGCTGGATCGCCGGCGCCACTTCCTCGATCGGGCACACCGATACGGTGGATAGGGTGAACGGGATGCCGTGGCTGTCGGCGGCGCGCGCCGCCTGCACCTCGCCGCGCCGGGCATACATGCCGGTCAGGCCGACCGGGGCGAGAGCCACCGGCATTGCCAGCGTTTCGCCGAACAGTTCGGTTTCCAGGCTCAGGTCGGACATGTTGCGCAGGATGCGCTGGCGCAGCGCGATGTCGGACAGGTCGGAAACGTTGCGCTTCAGCGTGTGCTCGGCATACGCGCCGCCATCGATGTAGTGGAACAGGAACGGCGGCAGCCGGCGTTGCGCTGCGGCACGGTAATCGGTGGAGGCGGAGATGATCATGGGGTCAACCGTGTGGGGAAGGTAGACGCGAGGCCCGCGCACGCCGGGCTTCGTTGTCATCGAGGGTGCGCAGCGTGGTGTGCACGAACTCGAGGTGGGCATGCGCGGCGGCGCGCGCGCGTTCGGGGTCGCCGGCCAGCACCGCGTCCATCATCTCGCGGTGCTGGTCGGACAACGGCGAGAAGGTCCTCGCCGAGGTGTAGAGCTTTTCGCGGCTCTGCGAGATGTTGGTCTGCAGCAGGTCGAACAGGCCGCGCATCACCTGCAGCAGCACCAGGTTGTGCGAGGCCTCGGCGATGGACAGGTGGAAGGCCGCGTCGGCCTCGGCTTCACCGGTGGGATCGTCCTTGCCGTGCGCGTCCATCATGGTCTGGAAGGCCTGCGCGATGCGCGTACGATCCTCATCGGTGGCGCGCAACGCTGCATGCCAGGCGGTGGCACCTTCCAGCGCGTGGCGGATCTCCAGCACGTCGAAGCGGTATTCCGGGTCGCCCTGGAACAGCGGCAGGTACGGCGCCAGCGGTTCATCCAGCGCCTGCCGCGCGCGCGCCGCGGGTTCGGCCACGTAGGTGCCGCCACCGACCCGTGCGGTCAGCAGGCCCTGGCTGGCCAACTGCGCGATGGCCTCGCGCAGCGCCGTTCGCGAGACCCCCAGCTGTACCGCCAGGGTGCGCTCGGCCGGCAGCCGGTCACCCGGCTGCAGCCGCTGTTCCTGCACCAGGCCGCGCAGCTGCGCGGCCACCTTGTCCGAAATACGTTGCGTGCTCATGGCGTCATTGTGGCCCGAAGCGCGCAGCGGGTGGTCGGCTGACCGTGCATGGCTCAGGGAATCATCCAGGTCAGCCAGTAAGCCTGGGCCAGGGTGATCAGGCCGACCATCGTGGTGAAGATCAGGCTGTGCTTGACCGTGAAACGGAACAGGTCCGATTCCTTGCCGGCCAGGCCGACCGCCGCGCAGGCAATGGCGATCGACTGCGGCGAGATCATCTTGCCGGTCACGCCGCCAGTGGTGTTGGCCGCCACCAGCAGCACGTCGGACACGCCGATCTGCTGCGCGGTGGTCGCCTGCAGTGCCGAAAACAGCGCGTTGGACGAAGTGTCCGAGCCGGTCAGGAACACGCCCAACCAGCCCAGGAACGGCGAGAAGAACGGGAACGCATCACCGGTGTGCGCCAGTGCCAGCGCCAGCGTCGCCGAAAGGCCCGAGTAATTGGCGATGAAGGCGAAGGCCAGCACCATGCCGATCGAGTAGATCGGCATGCGCAGCTCACGCACGGTCTCACCGAAGGTCTGCAGCGCCGAACGGGCCGGCATGCGCAGCGCGATGATGGCGATCACCGCGGCGAGGATGATCGAGGTGCCGGTGGCCGAGAACCAGTCGAACTTGTAGATCGCCTCGTAGCTGAGCGGTGCATCCACGATCGGCGGCATCTTCTGCACCATCTGGTCCAGGCCCGGCACCGGGATCTTCAGCACCCAGCTTTCCAGCGGGCCGTCCGCCGCGAACAGCGACTTGAACGGTTTGATGCTCCACAGCGTGACCATCGCGGTGAGGATCAGGAACGGCGACCATGCCTTGGCGATCTGGCCGACGCTGTAGCGCGGCGCCTCCAGCGCCTGTGCGGCCGCCTCGGCGCTGGTTTCGGTATCGAAACGGAAGATCCGCACCGGCTTCCAGCGGCGCAGGAACAGCGTCAGGCAGACCAGCGAGGCCAGCGACGCGGTGATGTCCGGCAGCTCCGGGCCGATGAAGTTGGAGGTCAGGTACTGCGCGATGGCGAACGAGCCACCGGCCACCAGCACTGCCGGCCAGGTTTCCTTGATGCCGCGCCAGCCATCCATGATCGCCATGATCCAGAACAGCACGATGATCGTAAGGAACGGCAGCTGGCGCCCAGCCATCTGGCCGATCTCGAAGGCATCCAGACCGGTGACCTGCCCGGCCACGATGATCGGAATGCCCATTGCACCAAAGGCGACCGGCGCGGTGTTGACGATCAGGCACAGGCCGGCGGCGTACAGCGGTTTGAAGCCCAACCCGACCAGCAGTGCCGCGGTGATCGCCACCGGTGCACCAAAGCCGGCTGCCCCCTCCAGGAAGGCACCGAAGGCGAAGCCGACCATCAGCATCTGCAGGCGCTGGTCCTCGGTGACCGACAGGATCGAGGCGCGGATGATGTCGAACTGCCCGGTCTTGACCGAGACTTTATAGAGGAATACCGCGCCGATGATGATCCAGGCGATCGGCCACAGGCCGTAGACGAAGCCGAAACCGGCCGCGCCCAGCGCCTGGCTCAGCGGCATGCGGTAGAACAGCAGGGCGACGCCGAGCGCGATGGCCACGGTGATCGTGCCGGCCAGCCAGCCCTTCATGCGCAGCACGGCCAGGGCGACGAAGAAGAACGCGATCGGCAGCAGCGCGATCAGGCTGGACAACCACAGGTTGCCGGCGGGGTCGTACAGGTGTTGCCAGGGCTGCATGAGGGCTCTCGACTGGGGCGGGATGTGCTCCACCGCAGGCGGTGGGTCGCCATGGTCGTCGATTATTGGTATTACCAATAATGATTTCGATCAGACCACTTGCAGCGGATTTAACCGCCGCTCCGACGAAGCGCCTATTAGACCATAGGGCTAGATGCCATATTGGTCCGACCATTTAGATCCCGTGATAGTGCCGGCCGCTTGCCGGCAATTCGAGATTCCCTACGAAATCCGCTTCTCCAACCGCCGCATCACCGCCAGCACCAGCACGCACAGCACGCTCACCCCGATGGCAATCACGTACTTGCCGATGCCCACGGCGATGCCGATGGCCGCCGCCATGATCAGCGAGCTGGCCGTGGTCAGGCCGCTGACCTGATCCTCGCGTGACCCACGCAGAATGGTGCCGGCGGCAACGAAGCCGACGCAGGCGACCACGGCTTCGATCAGGCGCACCGGGTCGACCTGCAGCAGGTCGCGGTAACGCTCCTGCTGGAAATGCTCTGCCACTGAATCGCCGAGTCCAACAATCAGCGCAGCAGCGCCGGCAATCAGCATGTGGGTGCGCAGGCCCGCAGCGTGCTTGCCCATCTCGCGCTCGACACCGAGCACGCCGCCGAACAGCATTGCTGCGGCCACGCGCAGCAGGATCGAGACATCCTGGGTGAGTTCCATGGGCAGGCTCCGGGCGTTTCCCGGAGCGTTGCTCGGCAGCCGTGGGATGGCGGTGAAGACGATGGCACGCCCTCTTCACCGCATGCTTCACCGCGCGCGCTCATCCACGCATGGCCTGGATCTACTGGCCATCGCCATGCGTAACCTTCACGCACTCGATCATTGCGCCAGATAACCACCATCGATCGCATAGTATGTGCCGGTCGCGAACGAGGCGTCGTCGCTGGCCAGCCAGGCAACCAGCGCCGCCACTTCCTCGGCCGTGCCCAGTCGCTTCAACGCGTGGCGGCCTTCCAGCGTGGCGCGCACCTTGGGGTCCATCTTCTCCAGCAGTGGTGTGCTGATGAAGCCCGGGCCGACCGCGTTGACACGGATGCCGTCGGCTGCATGCTCCCAGGCGGCGGTCTGGGTCAGCCCGACCACGCCGTGCTTGGCCGCCACGTACGCGGTGGAACCGGCATAGCCCACCTGGCCCAGGATCGAGGCCATGTTGATGATGCTGCCACCGGTTCCGGCCGTGCGCATCGCCTGGATCTGCGCACGCTGGCACAGGAACACACTGGTGAGGTTGACGTCGATTACCCGCTGCCAGCCATCGATCGGATAGTCACCGCTGCTTGCGGCCGGCCCGCCGATACCGGCGTTGTTGACTGCCACATGCAGGCCGTCGAGTTCCTTGATCGTGCGCTGCACCGCCGCCTCCACGGCCGCGTCGTCTGTAACGTCCAGCGCAATGCCGATGGCCTGTGCACCGGCACTGCGCAGCTGCGTCACGGTGGCATCGACTGCATCCTGCTTCAGGTCCCAGACCGAAATACGGGCACCGGATGCGGCCAGCGTCTGCGCCACGGCCAGGCCGATACCGGACACGCCGCCGGTCACGATCGCGGTCTTGCCGGTGAGCTGGTAGTCAATCATCTGCGTTCTCCATCAGTGGGGGTATCGATGTGACCTGCAATGGCCAACCGCCCCACCCTACGCGCCCGCTCGTGATGGCCCGGCCGACATCACGTCTACGGGTGATCGTTCCAGCCATGAAACCTCAACTCAAGTTGATGTATGGAATTGCGTACGGATATGCATG
This sequence comes from Stenotrophomonas sp. INTA L402-1, assembly GCF_059295135.1. Taxonomy (NCBI): domain Bacteria; kingdom Pseudomonadati; phylum Pseudomonadota; class Gammaproteobacteria; order Lysobacterales; family Lysobacteraceae; genus Stenotrophomonas; species Stenotrophomonas sp. INTA L402-1. The sequence goes on along the minus strand of NZ_JCAFWP010000073.1, from coordinate 250 downwards.
CAAAACGCTGGCGTATGTTCGGCGGCATTTTCACTTTGGCCGTAATCGTCAATCGTTTTGACCATATTGAAATCAAAAGCGCGCGAATCAAGGCGACAATGGGAAACGTTTCCAGTTTCTTCGACACATTCCATTCAACCTGGTGTTCCCCCACCATCCAGCGTGCCCACGCCCCTGCTTCCCAGCATGTCTGCACGGGTAACGACGGGATCTGCATCTGCATTGCAGAGCGCGTGGGCGAGGTAATGCC
>NZ_JCAFWP010000072.1:0-7408 GCF_059295135.1 Stenotrophomonas sp. INTA L402-1 | reverse complement strand
TGATGCCGGGCTGGCTCGCCTGCTCAACCGCACCGCGCTTGAACTCGGCACTGAACTTCCTACGCTTTGACATGAACACTCCTCATGGCCTGAATCGGCCTTCTTGTAAGTGTCCGTGAAAACGGGGTAGAACCCCCGCAGCCTGAGTTCCGCATACTGCACATTTCCGTCCACCGCCTTGCCCTGCGAGCCGACGAACAGCAGGACCTCAGTCGTAGACCGCCATTCACCCGCCGCCTCTCTCAGGCAGGCTAGGACGTTTCGGCTGATATGGCCGCGCTGTAGCAGCGGACCCTCACTCGACATTCGTACCGGTCGGATAACCTCCGGAGGCACGCAGATGTCGTGAAGGCCAAGAATGCGGTCCAGTGCTTCAAGATCCCTGCGCGTCGCCTCGACGCTGCTGTCCAGATCGGCCGCACGCTGACGAACAGCGTCGGCCCTTCTCTGGATCTGGGCAATGTGGCCAGCGAGGCGGGCGCGCTTATCGACAAGCCATTTCAGTGACGATGGGGTCCGGGTTTCCATGACCCCACGCTAGCACCGACAACTACCTGATTTCCTTGGGCAAGTGCGCCATCATGGCGGCATCACTTGCCCTTGACGTGCTTCATCAAGCGCCGCTTGGCCTTGACCTGCCGCTCGGTGAGGACGTTCTTCTTGCCCTCGTACGGGTTGGTACCCTCGCGGAAGATGAAGCTCACGGGCGTGCCGATCAGCTTGAAGCGCTTGCGGAAGAAGTTCTCCAGGTAGCGCTTGTACGATTCCTGCAGTTCCTTCAGGCGCGTGCCGTGCACGATGAAGGTCGGCGGGTTGGCACCGGCCGGGTGCACGTAACGCAGCTTGGAGACATGGCCGCGGATGGTCGGCGGCGGGTTGGTCTCATACGCCACTTCCAGCGCCTTGTTCACTTCGCTGGTGGTGAAGGTCTTGTTCGCCGATTCGTGCGCGCGGTGCACCGCGCGGAACAGCTCACGCAGGCCCGAGCCATGCTTGGCCGAGATGCGCACCGACTCGGCCCACGGCACGAAGCCCAGCTTCAGCGACAGCATGGTTTCCGCCTGCTCGCGCTGGTACTCGGTCAGGCCATCCCACTTGTTGATGGCGATCACCAGCGCGCGGCCGGCGTCGAGCACGGCACCGAGCACGGTGGCGTCCTGGTCAGTCACGCCTTCGGTGGCGTCGAGCATCAGCACGGCCACCTGGCACTGCTCGATCGACTGCATGGTCTTGACCACCGAGAACTTCTCGACGACCTCGTCCACACGCGAACGACGGCGCAGGCCGGCGGTGTCGATCAGGCGGTACTCGCGGCCATCACGCTCCAGGTCCACTGCGATCGAGTCGCGGGTGGTGCCCGGCACGTCGGAGGCGATCATGCGCTCCTCGCCGAGGATGCGGTTGACCAGGGTGGACTTGCCCACGTTCGGGCGGCCGACGAAGGCGATGCGGATGCGGTTCGGATCGTTGTCCAGCTCTTCGCCGCTGCCTTCTTCCGGCAGGCGCTGGACCACTTCGTCCAGCAGGTCGTCCAGGCCCTGGCGGTGCGCAGCCGACACGGTCAGCATCTCGCCGAAGCCGTAACGGGCAAACTCCGAACGCACGGTGTCCTCGTCGGTGCCGTCGATCTTGTTGATCAGCAGCAGCGTCGGGCGCGACAGCTTGCGCAGCCAGGCCAGGATCTCGTCGTCCATCGCCGAGGTACCCTCACGGGCATCGACCACGAACAGGATCAGGTCGGCTTCCGCCGCAGCGGCACGGGCCTGGCGGGTGGTAGCCCCTGCCAGACCCTCTTCCTCTTCCGCGATACCGCCGGTGTCGACGACGAGGAAATGATTGTCCTCGTCCAGACGGCAGACACCGTAGTTGCGGTCGCGGGTGACGCCGGGCTGGTCATGGACCAGGGCGTCACGGGTGCGCGTAAGCGCATTGAAAATAGTCGACTTGCCGACATTCGGCCGTCCAACCAGGGCGACCAAAGGCAGCATCGCGATTACTCCAATTTTTAATTTGCCAACCGGAAGGCGGTCAGCTTGCCATCAACGTTCTGCACCAGCAGCACCCCGTCTACGACGATTGGCTGGGCCAGCAGGGCGTCACCGCCGCTCTTTGCCCGTGCCGCCATCGCACCATCGGAGGTCTGCAGCCAGTGCACGTATCCCTTGTAGTCGCCGACCACCACGTAGTCGCCGTGCAGTGCCGGGCCGGTCAGCGAGCGACGGGCCAGTGCGGTCTGCGACCACATCGCCGCGCCGCTGGCCTTGTCCAGGCCGAACACGCCGCCCTTGTTGTCGGTGACGAACACATTGCCAGACGAGACCGCCACGCCACCGGCACCACCATGGTCGCGCGCCCACAGCGGGCGACCGGTCGGGCCTTCGATGGCCATCGTCTGGTTCTTGAAGCTGCTCACGAACAGGGTATTGCCATCCAGCACCGGCGCACCGTCGACATCGGCCATGCGCTCCAGCTCGGTACGGCCTTCACCGTTGCCCACATTCTGTTCCCACAGGGTGCGGCCATCCTGCTGGGCCAGGGCGGCAACCGCGCCCTCGTCCTTGCCGATGAACAGCACGCCCGGGCCGGTCACCACCGGCGCGTTGCCACGCACGGTCAGCGCCGGCAGCTCGCTCGGGTTGAACCACTTCTGGGTGCCGTTGCCGGCATCGAACGCGGTGATGCGGCCGTCATTGCTGCGCACGTAGACCGCGCCCTGGGCGATGGCCGGCGCGGCGATGACTTCACCCGGAACACGGGCGCGCCACTTCTCGCTGCCGTCGTTGATGTCCAGGGCGATGACCTGGCCATCGAGCGTGCCGATCACGACCAGGTTCTCACCGACCCCCGGGCCGCCGGACAGGCGCAGCTTGGCCTTCTTCTTTTCCTTCTTCGGCTCCCAGGTCCAGACCTTCTTGCCGGTCTGCAGGTCGATGGCGTGCACGCCACCGGTGAGTGCCGCAGCGAACACGTGGCCGTTGGCCACGGCCGGGCCCTGGCGCACGCCGATGCGGCGCTCGCCCTTGCCGAGGTTGACCGACCAGGCCTTGTTGACCTTCACGGTCGGCTCGAACTTGACCAGCTCAGCCGGTTCCTGTGCCTTCTTCGCGGCCGCGTCCTTGCCGGCGAACCAGCCCTTCACGGTGCTGCAGCCGGTCAGGGCCATGCCCATCAGGAGCACGGTGGCGACGCGGGTGATCATGACCTTCTGACTCATCAAACCGACTCCGCAGGGGCGGCAACGGTGCCGCCGGCGTCCATAACCTTGGTTTCCAGCAGGCGCCGCTGCGGCGCTGCCACGTCCAGCGACTTCAGCGCTTTCTCGTACTGGCCTCGGGCGTCATCACGCTTGCCCTGCGCCATCAGCGCGTCGCCATGGATTTCCAGGCTGCTGCTGTCGGTGGCGCTGCCCAGCAGCTTGATCGCCTCGTCACTCTTGCCGGTGGCCACCAGCAGGCGGGCCACACGCTGGTCGACCACGCGCTGCAGGTCACCTTCGACCTTCACGCCGCGCAGGGTGGCCAGGGCTTCTTCGTTCTTGCCGGCGTCGACCTGGGCCTTGGCCAGCTGCAGCGCCGCGAGGTCGCCGTAGATGCTGGACGGGCCGGCTTCGAGCGCCTTGACCGCCTTGGAGGCGTCGTCGAGCTTGTTCTGCTGCAGGCCAACGAGCGCCTTCTGGTACTCGACATTGGCCGAGGCCAGCTTGCCGCCCTGATCCTTCTGGTACCACTGCCAGCCGGCAATGGCACCGATGGCGATGACTACGCCACCGAGGATGCTGGCGCCATTCTTCCGCAGCCAGCTGCGGACGCGTTCACTTTGTTCGTGCTCGTCGAGCAGATCGTCGATCGCCATGCGTACTCTCGCCCCGCCCATCGGGAGGGACCATTGGGATTAATCGAAGGTGGTGAAACCGCGCCTCAGTGCGAAACCGGGACTACGGAGCCTTCAGAGGATACCTGAAAGCGTGCCACGTTGGCTCGCTGGTAGGGGGTCAGATCGACGATAGCGCCGTTCTGCTGAACCTGGACCGCCGAGGCGTTGCCCAGGGTCACCCGGGTCACCTGGCCCGGCGTGAAGCTGCGGCTCTCGCCGGACTTGATCAGCGCCTTCTCGACGGTAGCGCCGTCCGGGCCGCCGATATCGACCCAGCTGTCGCCGCTGAACTGCATGTCCAGCGTGTTGGCGGCAGCCGCTGGTGCCGGGGCTGAACGCGGCACCGGGGCCAGCGAGGCTACGTACGGGGTGGCGGCCGGCTTGCTGGCCGGGGCGCTCGCCACGTCAGCCACGGCGGCCGGCTCGACGCCGGCGGCAGACGGGGTCACCGGCACAGCGGCCGGGATCGCGTCCAGCGAAGCGGTGTTCGGCGACGGCGTCGCACTGCCATCAAAATGACCACGGGTGGCGAACCACACCGGCACCGCCAGCACCGCGGTGATACCGACATACAGCACGCGACGGCCGAGATTCTCGGCAATGCGGCGCGCACGCGGGGTATGGGTATGGCTGACCAGGGTGGGCGGAACCACCGGGCCGACCTGGGCCTGCTCCAGCAGCTGGCTCACATCCACGTCCAGCAGGCGCGCGTAGCTGCGCAGCTGGCCGCGCACGAATACCGGCGCACCCAGCTTCTGCCATTGTTCCTCTTCCAGCGACTTGACCACCTGGACCGGCATGCGCAGGCGCGAGCCGACATCTTCGAGGGTCAGTCCGGCCGCCTCGCGGGCCTGGCGCAGGCGGCTGCCGCAGCCGGCCGCAGTCTCGAGAGCGCTCACAGTCTGGTCATCAATCACAATGCATCAACCCTGGAGTTAGGAGCCCGCTTCCTGCGGAAATTCCTGTCGAATGCGCTGAAGATAGCGGTCAGATGCCGCCCGATCTCCCAGCCGCGCTTCGATTTGAGACGCAAGTTGTAACACGGAACGCGTTGCGGGTGCAGCCGCAATCCTACGTTCGGCGAAGGCCCGGGCCTCCATGAAGCGCCCCTGGCGGAAGCTGAGCTGGGCCATCGCCTCCAGCGCGACCGGGTTTCCCGGCAGCGTTGCCAGCGCCGCACGCAGGTCGCGCTCGGCACGTTCGAACTGGCCGGCATCCAGCGCACAGCCCCCGGCATTGGCCCGGGACTCGGCCGGCGTGGCGTAGCCCGGCGCCTGCAGCGCACGATCGAACCAGACCAGCGACTCGGCCGGCCGGCCCTGCTGGCACAGCCACGCGCCGTAATTGTTGAGGATGTCCCCGCGCTGCGGCGCCTGCTCGGCAGCCCTGCGGAAGCTCTCGCCAGCCTGTTGGGTGCGGCCACGCCGCTCGTCGATGCCGGCCAGCAGCACCAGCGCATCGGGCGACTCGGGGGCCAGCTTCAGCGCCTCGCGCGCCTTGCGTTCGGCCGCATCGAGGTTGCCCACCTGCATGTCGCGGGCGGCCAGGGCCAGCAGGTCCTGCAGGCGCACCTGGCGCCGCACGCTGTCCGGATCACGGACCGAGTAGACCGGCGCCTCGCTGGGGCCCAGCTTGGCCTTGGGATGGGATTTGCAGCCGCCGACCGCAACGGCCAGCACGCCTGCGAACAGAACCAGCCAGAGGCGGTCAGGCCGCGGCATCGCTCCCCTTCCCCGCCTGCAGCGTCTTGTTGAACTCCGCCTGGCGGCGGGTGCGGTCCATCACCTGGCCCTTGAGCTGGCCGCAGGCGGCGTCGATGTCGTCGCCTCGGGTGCGGCGGACCATGGTCAGCACGTTGCTGTCGAGCAGGATCTTCTGGAAGGCACGGATGTGCGCTTCTTCCGAACGCTCGTAGCGGGTGCCCGGGAATGGGTTGAACGGAATCAGGTTGACCTTGCCCGAATCCTTGGCCTGCACCGCGTTGTCGAACTGGCGCATCAGGCGGGCCAGCTCGCGGGCATGCTCGGGCTTGTCGTTGATGCCCTTCATCAAGGTGTATTCGAAGGTGACCGATTCGCGGCGCTTGTTGGCGCGCAGGTAGCGTGCGCACGAGGCCATCAGCTCGGCGATCGGATACTTCTTGTTGAGCGGCACCAGGGTCTCGCGCAGCGCGTCGTTCGGCGCATGCAGCGACACCGCCAGAGACACGTCGCTTTCGGCAGACAGGCGGTCGATCTGCGGCACCAGGCCGGAGGTCGACAGGGTCACGCGCTTGTTGGCCAGGCCGTAGCCCAGGTCGTCGCGCATCACGCTCATGGCGCGCACGACGTTGTCGAAATTCATCAGCGGCTCGCCCATGCCCATCATCACCACGTTGGTGAGGCGGCGCATCTGGTGCGGCACGTTGCCCAGGTGGCGTGCGGCAACCCACACCTGGCCGATGATCTCGGCGGTGGTCAGATTGCGGTTGAAGCCCTGGGTGGCAGTGGAGCAGAACGTGCAGTTCAGGCCGCAACCGACCTGCGAGGACACGCACAGCGTGCCGCGGGTCTTGTCCGGGATGTACACGGTCTCGATGGCGTTCTTGCCATCCACGCCCATCGCCAGCAGCCACTTGTGGGTGCCGTCGGCGGAGGGCTTGTCGAACACGATGTTGGGAACCAGCACCTCGGCATGGGCCTGCAGCTTGGCGCGCAGGACCTTGCCGAGGTCGGTCATTTCATCGAAATCGGTGACGTAGCGATGGTGGATCCACTTCATCACCTGATGGGCACGGAACTTCTTCTCGCCGAGAACCTCGACGAAAAACTTCTCCAGGCCCGCGCGATCGAGGTCGAGCAGGTTCTGCTTGCCAGCCGTGGGTGCCGACTTCGGCAGCGGCTGGATGGCGGGGGACTGTACGACCTCGTTCACGGCATTACTCTCAGCGCGAAACGACTTCGGTGGCGGCGAAGAAGTAGGCGATTTCAATCGCGGCATTCTCGACCGAGTCCGAGCCGTGGGCGGCGTTGGCATCGATGGATTCGGCGAAGTCGGCGCGGATGGTGCCCGCAGCGGCTTCCTTCGGGTTGGTGGCGCCCAGCAGGTCGCGGTGGGCCAGGACGGCGTTCTCGCCTTCCAGGGCCTGGATCATCACCGGGCCGGAGATCATGAACTCGACCAGCGCGTTGAAGAACGGACGCTCGCGGTGCACGGCGTAGAAGCCTTCGGCTTCACGACGCGACAGCTGCTTGTACTTGGCGGCCACGACCTTCAGGCCGGCCTTCTCGAAGCGGGCGTAGATTTCGCCGATGACGTTCTTGGCAACGGCGTCCGGCTTGATGATCGAAAGGGTGCGCTCCAGCGCCATGGGATGTCTCCAATGGAATCGGGCCGCTGATGGCCCGAAGGGTAACATGAAAAAAACCCGCGTCGGGACGCGGGCTTAGCCTGATAAACGTAGGCGAATTGTAAAAGATAAAGCGGCAGCGTGGTAGTGCCGGCCGCTGGCCGGCAGGCTGGCGCCCCACGGGCCGGTCTCTTATAAACATCTCCC
>NZ_JCAFWP010000071.1:0-8134 GCF_059295135.1 Stenotrophomonas sp. INTA L402-1 | reverse complement strand
CAGGTCGGAGAAATTGAACAGGTCACCAAGGTCGAGCAGTTGCTGTTGGATGGGCACAAAAAATCCGATGCCAGAAGACTGGCATCGGATTCTGATTGGCTCAGCTGCTTAAGTGAACAGCATTACGCCTTGCGGCGGGGTTTTTCATTGCAGGGCGAACGTAGGGACTTAGAAGTCCATGCCGCCCATGCCACCCATGCCGCCCATGCCACCGGCGCCACCCATGGCCGGCTCGTCCTTCTTCGGAGCTTCGGCAACCATGGCTTCGGTGGTGATCATCAGGCCAGCGATCGAGGCCGCGTTCTGCAGCGCCGAACGGGTCACCTTGGTCGGGTCCAGGATGCCGAACTGCAGCATGTCGCCGAACTCGCCGGTGGCCGCGTTGTAGCCGAAGCTGCCGGTGCCTTCCTTGACCTTGTTGATGATGACCGACGGTTCTTCACCGGCGTTGGCCACGATTTCGCGCAGCGGGGCTTCCATCGCGCGCAGGGCGATCTGGATGCCGTGGTTCTGGTCTTCGTTGGCACCCTTCAGGCCGGCCAGTGCGGTGACCGCACGGACCAGGGCCACGCCGCCGCCCGGGACCACGCCTTCTTCAACGGCTGCACGGGTAGCGTGCAGGGCGTCGTCGACGCGATCCTTCTTTTCCTTCATTTCGATTTCGGTCGAAGCACCGACCTTGATCACGGCAACGCCACCGGCCAGCTTGGCCACGCGTTCCTGCAGCTTCTCGCGGTCGTAATCCGAGGAGGTGTCCTGGATCTGGGTCTTGATCTGGCCGACGCGTGCGTCGACGGCAGCCTTGTCACCCACGCCATCGATGATGGTGGTGTTCTCCTTGGAGACCTGCACCTTCTTGGCGCGGCCCAGGTCCTTGATGGTGGCCTTTTCCAGCGACAGGCCCACTTCTTCGGAGATCACGGTGCCGCCGGTCAGCACGGCCATGTCTTCCAGCATCGCCTTGCGACGGTCGCCGAAGCCCGGAGCCTTGACGGCCACGACCTTGACGATGCCACGGATGGTGTTGACCACCAGGGTCGCCAGCGCTTCGCCTTCAACTTCTTCGGCAACGATCAGCAGCGGCTTGCCGGCCTTGGCGACGCCTTCCAGCACCGGCAGCAGGTCACGGACGTTGGAGATCTTCTTGTCGTGCAGCAGGATGAACGGGTCATCCAGGTCAGCGGTCTGCGACTGCTGGTTGTTGATGAAGTACGGGGACAGGTAGCCGCGGTCGAACTGCATGCCCTTGACCACGTCCAGCTCGTTGTCCAGGCCCGAGCCTTCTTCAACGGTGATCACGCCTTCCTTGCCGACTTCCTTCATCGCGTCAGCGATGATCTGGCCGATCGACTCGTCCGAGTTGGCCGAGATGGTACCGACCTGGGCAATCGCCTTGTCGTCGGCGGTCGGCTTGGAGATGGTCTTCAGCTCGGCAACGGCGGCCACGACGGCCTTGTCGATACCGCGCTTGAGGTCCATCGGGTTCATGCCGGCGGCCACAGCCTTGGCGCCTTCACGGATCAGGGCCTGGGCCAGCACGGTGGCGGTGGTGGTGCCGTCGCCAGCGTCGTCGTTGGTGCGCGAAGCAACTTCCTTCACCATCTGCGCGCCCATGTTCTCGAACTTGTCAGCCAGTTCGATTTCCTTGGCGACGGAGACGCCGTCCTTGGTGATGGTCGGAGCGCCGAAGCTCTTTTCCAGCACGACGTTGCGGCCCTTCGGGCCCAGGGTGGCCTTGACGGCATTGGCGAGAACGTTGACGCCGCGCACCATGCGCGAACGGGCGTCTTCACCGAAACGAATATCCTTGGCAGCCATTGCAGTTACCTCTTTGGTAGCGCCGGGCGATGCCCGGCGGCTGGGAATTGGAGATCAGGGGATGAAGCAGGTCGCGCCGAGGCTCAGCCGATGACGGCGAGCACGTCGTCTTCGCGCAGGACCTTGTACTCGACGCCTTCGCTCTTGTACGAGCTGCCGGCGTACTGGCCGTAGATGACCTTGTCACCGACCTTCAGCGACGGCGCGCGCACGCTGCCGTTGTCCAGCGGCTTGCCCGGGCCCACGGCCACGACTTCACCCTTGGTGGACTTTTCCTTGGCCGAATCCGGAATGACGATGCCACCGGCGGAGATTTCGTCGGCTTCGATCGGCTTGACCACAACGCGGTCGTGCAGCGGCTTGATGCTCATGAGAGACCTCTTAAGTTATTGATTGGTCTGAAAAAGTCTGGCGATGTTAGCACTCACCCCAGGTGACTGCCAGCATTGCTCGCGAAAAAGCCCGATGAATCGGGAGCAGGACAGAGATGGAGCTGGCCCCGGACCTTTCAAGGCCGCTCGCGGAAAAAATTTCACTGCCCCGGGCCCACTCGATCTGCGCCCATGTGAAGGCCTGGATGCCGGTGCAACGCGGCAACCCTGTCTCTGGAATCCTCGACTTTTGGTGACTCGCGTCGCACTGTCAGATATCTGACGTTCATTTACGACAAAGTGTCACTGGATCGGCCTTAGGCTCGGCCGCGCATTCCCAATCACAAGGAGTAGTCGATGCGATTGCTGTCCCCGCTTGCCGCCGCCTGCCTGCTGGCGCTGGCCGCCGCGCCGGCCCAGGCCGAGGTCTTCATCAACGAACTGCACTACGACGACAGCACCGCCGCCGGTGACGTCGGCGAAGCCATCGAAGTGGTCGCTACCGCGGGCGAGGACCTGTCCGGCTACCGCCTCTATCTCTACAACGGCAGCAATCCTTCAGCCGCCACGGTCTACGCCAACAATCCGGTCCCGGCCGGCACCGCCGCGGGTTGCGGCAGCGCCACCCTGGCCGTGGTCAGCTACCCGACCAACGGCCTGCAGAACGGTCCGAACGACGGCATCGCCCTGGTCGATGCCAGCGGCAAGGTGGTCCAGTTCCTCAGCTACGAGGGCGCCATCACCGCCTCCGGTGGCCCTGCCGCCGGCATGACCAGCCAGAACATTCCGGTGGCCGAGACAAACAGCACGGCCCCGGGCACCTCGCTTCAGCTGACCGGCAGCGGCAGCCAGTACGCCCACTTCACCTGGGCCGAATCGGCCAAGCAGACGTTTGGCAGCTGCAACAACGGCCAGACCTTCAGCGGGGGTGGCACCCCGGGCCCGAACACGCCGCCGTCGGTCTCCACCACTACCCCGGCGCAGGGCAGCAGCACCTTCCCGGCCGCCGCCGACCTGGAAGTGGTGTTCAGCGAGACGGTGAACCTGGCCAGCGGCGCCTTCGCCCTGAGCTGCGGCACCTCCGGCAGCGTGCCGCTGACCTACCCGGCCAGCGGCCGCAGCGTGAAGCTGTCCACCAACACCGCGCTGGTGGCCGGTGAAGCCTGCCGCTTCGACATCCGCGCCGCGCGCATCACCGACCTGCAGGGGGCGCACCCCGCCGCCGACAGCCGCATCGCCTTCACCGTGGCCAGCACCGGCGGCAATCCGGACCCGGGCAACCCGGGCGTGCCGGCCGGTTACTACTCCAAGGTCAATACCAGCAGCCCCAGCCAGCTGCGCTGCTCGCTGCACGCCACCATCAAGGGCCACACCGCCTACCCGTACAGCGGCTCGGGCACCAGCACCTGGACCATCCTGGAAATCGCCGACGAGGATCCGAACAACAGCGGCAGGATCCTGGATGCGTACCGCAACCGCAGCTACGCCAAGGTGACCGACCGCGCCGGCAGCGGCGGCGGCCTGAAGTACAACCGCGAGCACACCTGGCCGAACTCGCTGGGCTTTGCCAGCACCACCGGCGACAAGGGCCTGCCGTACGCGCCGTACACCGACACCCACATGCTGTACCTGACCGACGCGCAGTGGAACGCCGATCGCGGCAACAAGCCGTTCGGCAAATGCGACGCCAACTGCGGCGAACGTGCCACCGAAGCCAACAACGGCCAGGGCGGCGGCAGCGGCGGCTACCCGGGCAACTCCAACTGGGTGCGCATGCCGGACGGCAACACCGGCACCTTCGAGGTGTGGGGCAAGCGCAAGGGCGACATGGCGCGTGCGGTGATGTACATGGCGATCCGCTACGAGGGCGGCAAGGATGCGGCCACCGGCCAGTCCGAGCCGGACCTGGAGCTGACCGACGACCGCAGCAGGATCGTCAAGACCAGCAGTTCGCCGGCCTACATGGGCCTGCTCTCGACGCTGATCGACTGGCACCTGTCCGATCCGCCGGATGATGCCGAGCGTGCCCGCAACGACGTGATCTACAGCTTCCAGGGCAACCGCAACCCGTTCATCGACCACCCCGAGTGGGCGACCCCGGGCCTGTTCACCTCGGCCAAGCCGGCCTCCTGCCAGCTGGCCAACTGACCGCGCAACGCAGCGGTCCACTGCCGGCGCCGGGCCCTGACCCGGCGGCGGCCCTATACTCGACGGTCATGTCGACCGTCGATCCCGTCCTGCTGCTGTTGACCACCTGCCCGGACCGGGCCAGTGCCGAGCGCATCGCGCACGCGCTGGTCGGCGAGCGCCTGGCCGCGTGCGTGACCCGCCTCGATGGCGCGCAGTCGACCTACCGCTGGCAGGGCGAGGTGACCACCGACGCCGAGCTGCAGCTGCTGGTGAAAACCACCGCGAGTCGCGTCGATGACGCGATTGCCCGGATCGTCGAACTGCATCCGTATGAACTCCCGGAGTGCATTGCGGTCGAAACCCGGGCCGGCCTGCCGGCGTATCTGGACTGGATCCGGGCACAGACCCGGGAGGACACTGATTGAAGACTCTGTTTGCGCGTGGCGCCGCCTTGTGCGCCCTGTTGTGGCTCTCGCTGCCGGCGTTCGCCCTGGATGAGAAAGACCTGCTGCCGGTGGACCAGGCGTTCGCACTGACCGCGACCGCCGCCGAGCGTGGCCAGGTGCAACTGCAGTTCAAGATCGCACCGGGCTATTACCTGTATCGCCACCGCACCAGCGTCAAGGCGGATCCGGCCTTCAATGCCGGCGCGCTGCAGATGCCCAAGGGCGACAAGCACCACGACGATTTCTTCGGCGAAGTCGAAACCTATCGCGAACGCCTGCAGGCCACCCTGCCCGGCACGCCGACCGACGCCGCCGGCACCATCAGCCTGGAAGTGCGTTACCAAGGCTGCGCCGATGCCGGTGTCTGCTACCCGCCGCAGAAGCGCGTGGTGCAGGTCACCCTGCCGGGCGCCGGTGCGGCGGCCACGGTGCCTGCCGCGCGTACCGGTGCGGCAAGCCCGTTCAACAACCCGCTGGCCGGTGCCGGCAACAGCGGTGGCCTTCGCCTGCCGGGCGCGGCCAGCAACAGCCAGGCGCTGCCGCTGCCGTCGGAGCAGGCGTTCGGCTTCGACGCCATCGCCAGCGACGGCAATACCCTGCTGCTGCGCTTCAGCCCGGCGCCGGGCTACTACCTGTATCGCGACCGCACTTCGGTGAAGCTGGACGGCAGCACCGGGGTGCTGGCCGACAAGCTGCGCTGGCCTGCCGCACAGTCGCATCGCGACGAACACTTCGGCGATGTCTCGGTCTACTTCAACCAGGTGGAAGTGCCGCTGCCGCTGCGCCGCTCCATCGCCGATGCGGTCGACAGCACTCTGGTGGTGACCTTCCAGGGTTGCCAGACCGATGGCATCTGCTACCCGCCGATGACCCGCCGGGTGAAGCTGTCCATTCCGGCCGGGAAGGTCAGCAGCAGCGCCGACCAGGCGCCACCGCGCAATGAAGTGATCAGCCCGCTGCCCGCTGCCAACGGCGCACCACGCGAAGCCGCCAACGGCGCACCGCTGCGCCTGCTGCCAACCGTGCCCAATACGGATGCAACGGCCCCTGCTGCAGGTGACGGCACCGCCAGCCGTGAGTTCGCCGCCGATGCACAGGGTGACAACGCGCTGCGCACGCGACCGCCGGTGACCACGCCGAATCCGGACCGTTCGTTCGTATGGGTCCTGCTGCTGGCCCTTGCCGGTGGCCTGGTACTGAACCTGATGCCCTGCGTGCTGCCGATCCTGTCGCTGAAGGTCCTGAGCCTGGCGCAGAGTGGCGAAAGCCCGCAGCGCGCGCGCAGCCATGCCCTCTGGTACACGCTGGGCGTCTTGGTCGCGTTCGCGGTGATCGGTGCGTTGATGGTTGGCCTGCGCGCGATCGGCAACGCCGTCGGCATCGGCTTCCAGCTGCAGCACCCGGGCGTGGTGGCGGCGCTGGCCTACATCATGTTCGCGGTGGGCCTGAGCCTGTCCGGCGTGTTCACCCTCGGCGGCGGCATCGGCAACCTCGGCCAGTCGCTGGCCAGCCGCAGTGGCCCGGCCGGTGATTTCTTCACCGGTGCGCTGGCCTGCGTGGTCGGCAGTGCCTGCGTCGGCCCGTTCATGGGCGGCGCGATTGCCTACGCGTTCATAGCCCCGCCGCTGAAGGCGATGACCGTGTTCCTGTTCCTCGGCCTGGGCCTGGCCCTGCCGTTCCTGCTGATCGGCTTCGTGCCGGCGCTGGCGCGCCGCCTGCCCAAGCCGGGCCCGTGGATGGAAACGCTCAAGCACGTGCTGGCCTTCCCGATGTATGCCACCGTGCTGTGGCTGCTGTGGGTGCTGGGCAAGCAGCGCGGCGTGGACGGCATGGCGCTGGTGCTGGGTGGCCTGCTGCTGCTGGCCTTCGGTCTGTGGCTGTTTGAACGCAACCGCTGGACCGGCTCGCGCGCCGTCACCCTGCTCGGCGTGCTGCTGGCGATCGGTGCACTGGTTCCGGCCTGGGGCGTGACCCAGCTGGCAGCGCCGGCGCGTGCCGCACAGGCGGCCACTGACAACGTGGTCGAATACTCGCCGCAGCTGCTGGATCGCCTGCGCGCCGACAACCGCGTGGTGTTCGTGAACATGACCGCCGACTGGTGCGTGAGCTGCAAGGCCAACGAGCGCGCCGTGCTGTCGCGCCCAGAGTTCAAGGAACTGCTCAAGCGCACCAACGCGGTGTACATGCGCGGTGACTACACCAACGTCGATCCGCAGATCACCACGTTCCTGGAAGAGCACAAGGCCGTGGGCGTGCCGCTGTACGTGGTGTACGGCCCCGGCGCACCGCCGACCGTGCTGCCGACCCTGCTGACCCAGGCGGTGGTCGAGGAAGCGCTGCTGCGCACCGCACGATGAAGTGGCAACGGCCAGCGCTGCTGTGGACAGCGGCGCTGGCCGCCGGCCTCGGCCTGTGGGCCGGGCATCGATTGGCTCCCGCGCCGGCTGCGCCTGAGGCCATGCCAGCGGCGCCTGCGGTGGCGACGGTGGCACCCGCCCTGCAGGTCGGCGACAGCCTGCCCGCGCTGTCGCTGCCCGATCTTGAAGGCCGACCGCTGGACCTGCGCCAGCACGCTACCGGCCGCCCGCTGTTGATCAATGTCTGGGCCAGCTGGTGCGCGCCCTGCGTTGAAGAAATGCCTGAACTGGCGCGCTTTGCCCACACCCAGGGCGACAACGGTGTGCAGGTTCTTGGCCTGGCGCTGGATACGCCGGAAGACGTGCGCCGCTTCCTGCAGCAGGTACCGGTGGACTACCCGATCGTGATCGAGACACCCGGGCCACGCGATGCCAGCGTGCAGCTGGGCAATACGCAGGGCCTGCTGCCCTACAGCGTGCTGTTCGATGCACAGGGCCGGCTGGTGAAGGCGAAGCTGGGACCGTTCGCCCACGGCGAGATCGACAGCTGGGTGAAGTGAGGGTTCGGCAGGGCTGCGCCCTGCACCTGCCGAGGCCACAGCAACAGCCAAAGCGGCCCTGCAGTGCTGAGAATTGGGCGGGGCGGTGTGAGGCTGCAGGACACGCCGTAAACCCGTCCATGGGGGCTCGATGGCGCCATCCATGGCGCCAACGGTCCTGCAGCCCCACACCGCCCCACCCCCGACAGATTCCCGGTGCTTTTCGGTAGGTGTCGACCTTGGTCGACACATCCGTCAGATATCGAATGAAATTCTGGGGTCAGATCCCCAAGAGCATTTCCAACAGATCGCGGAAATCTGTCGAAGGCGGGGTGGGTCCGGTTGTGGGGGCGTGAGCCGCATGGATGCGGCGACCGAGCTTACATGGACGTACTTGCAGCGGCCCCCGCAACCGGACCCACCCCGCCATCCCACGGATAGCCCGCTGTTGCTGTTGCCTCGGCTGTTGCTGT
>NZ_JCAFWP010000070.1:0-8520 GCF_059295135.1 Stenotrophomonas sp. INTA L402-1 | reverse complement strand
TCCCCTTTGGGGGCCGTACGATCCTTTATCGACGTTCGTGTGCGGGATGGGGATCGCTCGACTCGTCTGTCGGCTAGTATCCGCAGATGCATGCTTGACGGTCCCTCCACCCTGGCTCCTACATACCTCGTAGGAGCCGGGAGGAACATACAAGCATGGCTCGACTCTACACAACGAAGAAGGGCGGCCTTTGGCCGCCCTTCCATCGTTTTATTTCTTCTCGATGGCCGACTCGACCACCATGTCCAGCACGTACGCCTGCGACGGCGCATCGGCCGGCGGGTTCTTCACTTCGTAGCGCTTCACGCGCACCACGTTGCGCACGCCGTCCTCGTGGGTGTAACCCTCGATGTTGCCGTAGAAGTTCTCGAACTTGCCCGGCTCACCCTGCTTCAGGCCCTTGTCGTCGAACTTCACTTCACGCACCTGCAGGCACTGGTAGTCCGGGATCAGCGGGTGCGAGCACTTCTCGGTCTTGGCGGCCACTTCCAGGAATACGGTTTCGCCGGCGCCGCCGTAGCGGGTTTCAGCGGTCGGTTCCGGGTTGAACACCAGCACGTCGCCCTTCGCGTTGGTCAGGGTCAGCTTGCCATCGGCATCCTGCTCGGCCTTCAGCTCGCCCTGCAGGCGGCTCGACACGGCCTCGTCCAGCGCCATCAGCGCCTTGTCGGTGCAGGCCATCATGGTCGAGGCCATCGCACTGACCGTCAGCTTGCCGTCGGCCAGGGTGTAGCCGCCACCCATGTGGTTGCAGGCGTTGCTGACCGACAGGCGGCCATCAGCGAAGTCCAGGGTGACCGGCTTGTCTTCGCGGACGAACAGCGCGTCGATGCGCTTGCCGTCGGCGGCGGTGGCCTGCTGCAGCAGCCAGTGCTGGCTCTGCAGGCGCTGCGCGTCCAGGTGCGCCAGCGTCTGCTGGTCTGCTGCCTTGGCCGCGGCCGGGGCCACGTCGTCGCCGCCGGTGCCGGCCGGGGCCGGGGTCTGGCTGCAGGCGGCCAGCAGGGCCAGCGGGAGGAGCAGGGTGAGCTTGCGGTTCATGGTGATTCTCCTTGGGGAACCGTGGGGGAAACGGGGTGGGGCCGGCAACGGGGTTACCGTGCCCCGGCGCTGTTCAGCTGCCGGACGGCAACCACAGCAGCAGCGCGGCGCCTAGCGCGATGCGGTAAAGCGCGAACGCGGTGAATTTGTGCGATTTGATGTAGCCCATCAGCCACTTCACTACGACGAAGCCGGTGACGGCCGCGGCAAGGAAGGCCACGCCCACCTCGGTCCAGTTCTCGCTGCCCAGCTGTCCAGCCTTGGCCATTTCCAGGAAGGTGTAGGCGCTGGCGGCGAACATGGTGGGAATGCCGACCAGGAACACGAACTCGGCAGCCGCCGCGCGGCGGCTCAGGCCCAGCAGCATGGCCAGGAAGATCGCCGAGGCCGAACGCGAGGTGCCGGGGAACACGCCGGCCACCACCTGCGCCAGGCCGACGCCGATCGCCACGGTCCAGGTCACCTGGTCGCGGTCGGGCAGGCGCGCGGTGTAGGCCTCCACCAGCAGCATCCAGATGCCACCGATGATCAGTGCCCAGGCCACCGGGCTGACCGTCTCGGGCAGCGACCAGCCGGCTTTGCGCACCACCAGGCCGACCACCGCGGTGACCAGGAAGGCCGCGCCCAGCTTGAAAACGTACTCGCGGTTCTCGCGCTGCCCGAAACCGGTGGCCAACTGCAGCAGGCGCTGGCGGAACACCAGTACCACCGCCACGATCGCGCCGGCCTGGATGACGATGTTGAAGAAGTCCGAACGGGCACCCAGCCAGTGCTGGGCGATGAGCAGGTGGCCGGTGCTGGAGATCGGCAGGAACTCGGTCAAGCCTTCGAGGATGCCCAGCAACAGGGCGGAGAGCAGGTCGGACATGGACGGTGCGGGCACGCGCGGCAGGAAGGAAGAAGGTCGAGAGGATAGACGATCACTGCCGCACCAAACGGGTGCGTCCGCTGTCGGCTGCACCCATTTGGTGCGCACGGTTCTGCACCGCTGCGGGGCGGCCTTTTTGAAATCAATGACTTGCAGCCTGCGAAAAGTTGGCACGGTCGTTGCTGTATCTCAGCAGGCATTCATCCCCATCCGAGGTCGTACCGATGTCCGTGGAAAACGTTGAGAAGCTGATCAAGGACAACCAGATCGAGTTCGTCGACCTGCGCTTTGTCGACATGCGTGGTGTCGAGCAGCACGTGACCTTCCCGGTCAGCATCGTCGAGCCGTCGCTGTTCGAAGAAGGCAAGATGTTCGATGGCAGCTCGATCGCCGGCTGGAAGGGCATCGCCGAATCGGACATGGTGCTGCTGCCGGATACCGCCAGCGCCTACGTCGACCCGTTCTACGCCGATCCGACCATCGTGATCAGCTGCGACATCCTCGACCCGGCCACCATGCAGCCGTATGGCCGTTGCCCGCGCGGCATCGCCAAGCGCGCCGAGGCCTACCTGAAGTCCTCCGGCATCGCCGAAACCGCGTTCTTCGGCCCGGAGCCGGAGTTCTTCATCTTCGACTCGGTCCGCTTCGCCAATGAAATGGGCCACACCTTCTTCCAGGTCGACTCGGAAGAAGCGGCGTGGAACAGCGGCGCCAAGTACGACGGCGCCAACAGCGGCTACCGTCCGGGCGTGAAGGGCGGTTACTTCCCGGTGCCGCCGACCGACACCCTGCACGACCTGCGCGCCGAGATGTGCAAGACCCTGGAACAGGTCGGCATCGAAGTGGAAGTGCAGCACCACGAAGTGGCCACCGCCGGCCAGTGCGAGATCGGCACCAAGTTCAGCACCCTGGTGCAGAAGGCCGACGAACTGCTGCGCATGAAGTACGTGATCAAGAACGTCGCGCACCGCAACGGCAAGACCGTCACCTTCATGCCCAAGCCGATCGTCGGCGACAACGGCAGCGGCATGCACGTGCACCAGTCGCTGTCCAAGGGCGGCACCAACCTGTTCTCCGGTGACGGCTACGGCGGCCTGAGCCAGCTGGCGCTGTGGTACATCGGCGGCATCTTCAAGCACGCCAAGGCCATCAACGCCTTCGCCAACTCGGGCACCAACAGCTACAAGCGCCTGGTGCCGGGCTACGAAGCACCGGTGATGCTGGCCTACTCGGCCCGCAACCGTTCGGCTTCGTGCCGCATTCCGTGGGTGTCCAACCCGAAGGCGCGCCGCATCGAAATGCGCTTCCCGGATCCGATCCAGTCCGGCTACCTCACCTTCACCGCGCTGATGATGGCCGGCCTGGACGGCATCAAGAACCAGATCGACCCGGGCGCACCGAGCGACAAGGACCTGTACGACCTGCCGCCGGAAGAAGAGAAGCTGATCCCGCAGGTCTGCTCCTCGCTGGACCAGGCGCTGGAAGCGCTGGACAAGGACCGCGAGTTCCTGAAGGCCGGCGGCGTGATGAGCGATGACTTCATCGACGGCTACATCGCGCTGAAGATGCAGGAAGTGACCAAGTTCCGCGCGGCCACCCACCCGCTGGAATACCAGCTGTACTACGCCAGCTGACCGGGGGCGATGGCGGTGGGCTTCCCCCTCCCACCCGCCGCCATCGCTTCCGTCTTCGCGGCTGGGGAGCCGCAGGGTGGGCCCCGGTCCGCCGTGGTAGAGCGGACCCCGACCCGCCGTGGCAGAGCGGGCCGCTGGCCCGCCGTGGTAGAGCGGGCCGCTGGCCCGCTGCAGTAGAGCGGACTGTTGGTCCGCTGAAACAGGGGCAAGAGAGACCGGATACGCGACCAGGGCCGCCCTCCCTCCCGCGTCGGTCGTGCAAGGAGAGAGGCACGGCCGTCCCGGCCCTGTACGTGTCCGGTGCAACAGCCACGGCCATCATCCTGATGGCCGCTGGTTGCCTGATGCCAACGCGCGCTGGCGCGCTGGCCCCATCCACCCTCGGGACATGCGCATGAAACTGATCTCCGCCATCATCCGGCCGTTCAAGCTCGACGAGGTCCGCGAGGCCCTCTCCGACGCAGGCGTGTCGGGCATCACCGTGACCGAAGTGAAAGGCTTCGGCCGCCAGAAGGGCCACACCGAGCTGTATCGCGGCGCCGAGTACGTCGTCGACTTCCTGCCCAAGATCAAGATCGAAACCGTGGTCACCGACGAGCGTGCCGACGCGGTGATCGAAGCGATCCAGTCGTCGGCAGGCACCGGCAAGATCGGTGACGGCAAGATCTTCGTCACCGCCGTCGAACAGGTCATCCGCATCCGCACCGGCGAAATCGGTGCCGACGCGCTGTAACCCCTTTCCGGAGACTCCCCCATGAAGATGCGCCTTCTCACCGGGTGGCAAGCCCGGTTCCACTTCGTGTGCCTGTTGATGCTGCTCAGCGCGCTGGCCGCCGGTGCGTGGCCGGGCAGTGCCCACGCTCAGGCCCAGATCTCGCCGCTGCCGAGCGAAAGCGTGGCGGTCGAACCGCTGCAGGATCCGGTCGCTGCGGCCGCCGCACCGGCCGCGGCTGAAGCCGCCGCGACCTACGACCATGGCGACGTGGCCTGGATGCTGACGTCCACCCTGCTGGTGTTGCTGATGGTGGTGCCGGGCCTGGCGTTGTTCTATGGCGGCCTGGTGCGTTCGAAGAATGTGCTGTCGGTGCTCAGCCAGATCCTGGTGGTGTTCTCGCTGGTGCTGCTGCTGTGGGTGGCCTATGGCTACAGCGCGGTGTTCAGCACGGGCAACCCGTTCTTCGGCTCGTTCACCGAATTCGCCTTCCTCAAGGGCTTCACTCCGGAGTCGGTCGGCAACACCCCGATCAAGGGCCTGCCGGATTACCTGTTCGTCGCCTTCCAGTCGACCTTTGCTGGCATCACCACCGCGCTGATCGTCGGCGCGTTCGCCGAGCGCATCAAGTTCCGTGCGGTGCTGCTGTTCTCGGCGCTGTGGTTCACCCTCAGCTACATCCCGATGGCGCACATCGTCTGGGGTGGCGGCTACCTGGGTGAGATGGGCGCGATCGATTTCGCCGGTGGCACCGTGGTCCACATCAACGCCGGTGTGGCCGGTCTGGTCGCCGCGTGGTTCGTCGGCAAGCGCCTGGGCTATGGCCAGACCGCGCTGAAGCCGCACAACGTGCCGTTTACCTATATCGGCGCGATGCTGCTGTGGGTCGGCTGGTTCGGCTTCAACGCGGGTTCCGCCGCTGCCGCCGATACCGTCGCCTCGCTGGCCTTCCTCAATACCGTGCTGGCCACGGCCGCTGCCGTACTCGGTTGGACGCTGGTGGAAGCGATCAGCAAGGGCAAGCCGTCGGCACTGGGCGCGGCCTCGGGCGCAGTCGCCGGCCTGGTCGGCATCACGCCGGCCTGCGGCACCGTCGGCCCGCTCGGCGCGATCATCATCGGCTTCGTCGCCGGCGTGGTCTGCGTGTGGGGTGTGACCGGTTTGAAGCGCCTGCTGAAGGTGGACGACACCGCCGACGTGTTCGGTGTGCATGGTGTCGGCGGCATCGTCGGCGCGATTCTCACCGGTGTGTTCAGCGCGCAGTCGCTGGGCGGCACCAAGGCCGATCTGGATATCGCCCATCAGGTCTGGGTGCAGGTGGTCAGCGTCGGCCTGACCGTGGTCTGGTCGGCGGTAGTGACCACGCTGATCCTGCTGGTGGTGCGCAGCGTGGTCGGCCTGCGCGTGACCGAGGAAGCAGAGCGCACCGGCCTGGATGTGACCTCGCACGGCGAGTCCGCCTACGAGGCCTGAAGTAGCGGCCGAGCTGCTGCATTGATGTTGTGGGTGCCGACCGTTGGTCGGCACTTCTACTGGTCTGGTAGGTGCCAAGCTTGCTTGGCACTGGGTCTGGGTCTGCTCTGGTGGGTGCCGACCGTTGGTCGGCACAGCGGCTAGCCCATCCACGCATGGCGTGGATCTACTGCATCCTCTCTGGTGGGTGCCAAGCTTGCTCGGCACGGCGGCATGCATCATCGCGCCTGATCGCGCACAATCGGGCCATGCACCCGATCCGCACCGCCCTGATGCTCTCGGCCTGCCTGCTGCTGGCCGCCTGTGCCTCCGCGCCGCAGGAAACCCGCAACCCGCTCGCCACCTGGGTGTCGTCACCCAACCAGAATGCGCGCACGCCGGTCATCATCGTCATCCACCACACCGAACAGAAATCGGTGCAGCAGAGCCTGCGCACGCTGCGCACCGCCAACAGCGGTGGACCAGTCAGCGCGCACTACCTGATCGGTGCCGATGGCCATCGCTACCAGCTGGTCGCCGATGAGCGCCGCGCCTGGCACGCCGGCGCCGGGCGCTGGGGCACCATCACCGATCTCAACTCCGCCTCGATCGGCATCGAGCTCGACAACGATGGCCGCAGCCCGTTCAGTGCGGCGCAGATCGAATCGCTGATCGTGCTGCTGCGCGATCTCACCACCCGCCTGAACATCCCGCCGCGCCAGGTCATCGGCCATGCCGACCTGGCGCCGACGCGCAAGCAGGATCCGAGCCGGTTCTTCCCGTGGCAGCAGCTGGCGGAGGCTGGATTCGGCGTATGGCCACGCGCCGCCGACGGGGCTGCGCCGGAAGGCTTCGACGCGTGGAATGCGCTGGCCCGCTTCGGCTATCCGCTCGACAACCGGGACGCCACCGTCGCCGCCTTCCACCGCCGTTTCCGTGGCCGCGACGACCTGCCGAAGACACTGGATGCTGAAGACGCCCGCATCCTGCATTCCCTGCTGCTGCAGACGCCGTGAGCCGGCGCATGAACGCTTGGCCCCGCGCTGGGTTGCCGCCCAGCGGCCGGCACTCCACCATGGCGGCATGATCGATTCCGCCATCTTCTTCAAGCGCAGGCACTGCATCCTGCTGGCAGCGGCCGTGCTCGCCGGCTGCTCCACCACCGCTCCCCGCACCGGAACCGAAGTGCCGACGCCGGTCACGCCGCCCGCGGCCACCTATGCCAAGGCCGCATGGAGCGCACTGCCACCGGTCTCCGACAGCGACCTGCAGGCCGGTTTCGTCGCCTGGCGCAGCAGCTGCACCCGCCTGAAGAACGATGCGGTCTGGGCCAAACCCTGCGCCACCGCCGCGACGGTTTCGGACAAGGACCCGGCGGCGATCCGCCAGTTCCTGCAGCGCGATTTGGATGTCTATGCATTGCGTGCCGGCGGCCACCAGGCCGACGGGCTGATTACCGGCTACTACGAGCCGATCTACCCCGGCAGCCTCACCCGCACGGCTGCTGCCACCGTACCGGTTTACGGCACGCCGAATGATCTGATCGTGGTGCAGCTGGACAGCGTCTACCCGGAATTGAAGGGCAAGCGCCTGCGCGGGCGCGTCGAGGGCAAGGTGCTCAAGCCCTATGACGACGCCGGCACCATCGCGGCCAAGGGCGCCAAGGCGCCGGTACTGGCCTGGCTGACCGACCCGATGGACCTGCAGCTGCTGCAGATCCAGGGGTCGGGCCGGGTGCGCCTGCCCGATGGCACGCAGGTGCGGCTGGCCTATGCGGAACAGAACGGCCACCCCTACCGCGCGATCGGTCGCTGGCTGGTCGACCAGGGCCAGCTGAAGAAAGAAGACGTCACCATGGACGCGATCCGCGCCTGGGCCAGGGCCAATCCCGCGCGCGTGCCGGAACTGCTGCGCAGCAACCCCAGCTACGTGTTCTTCGTGCGCAACCCGGACAGCCCGGAAGGCCCACGTGGTTCACTGAACGTGCCGCTCACCGCCGGCTACAGCGTCGCAGTGGATCGCAGCGTGGTGCCGCTGGGCAGCCTGCTGTGGCTGTCCACCACGCGCCCGGACGGCACCCCGGTGGTGCGCCCGGTGGCCGCGCAGGACACCGGCGGCGCCATTGCCGGTGAAGTGCGCGCCGACCTGTACTGGGGCAGCGGCGATGCCGCCGGCAAGCTGGCCGGCGACATGAAGCAGAAGGGCAACATCTGGATGCTGTGGCCGAAGGGCGTGGCGTTGCCGAACTGAACCGGCAGGGGTCGGATCCCTTTCCGCAGGAAAGGGTTCTGACCCCGGATGCCTGATAATGGCGCCATTCCGAACTCTCCGGCCGCGCCTGCAGCCAGGACCCCTGCAATGAAGAACATCAAGAACAACAACGCAAAGAAGTACTACAAGCACTGGGCCGAATCGGGCCTGGGCAAGGGCAACGTGCTGATGGAAGCCCGTGGCGAGAAGATCGTGCGCCAGGTGGAGATCTACGGCACCAAGATGGTCTGGGCCGACGAGCATGCCCACAGCGATGACCGCTTCCTGCTGGCCGACCAGCCGGTGTCGTTCCTGGATTTCGACGAAGACGACGAAATCTCCGCGCGCGAATTCGAAAGTGCCTGGAAGAAGGCCCGGGAAGCTACCGGCTACCCGGTGTAAGCCACCGCTCCACCCCGCTTTTGTAGAGTCGAGCCATGCTTGTATGTTCCTCCCGGCTCCTACGCGGTATGTAGGAGCCAGGGTGGAGGGACCGTCAAGCATGCATCTGCGGATACTAGCCGACAGACGAGTCGAGCGATCCCCATCCCGCACACGAACGTCGA
>NZ_JCAFWP010000069.1:0-8627 GCF_059295135.1 Stenotrophomonas sp. INTA L402-1 | reverse complement strand
AGATGTGTATAAGAGACAGCCGTAAATCCGTCCATGGAGGCTCGGTCGCCGCGTCCATGCGGCTCACGCCCCCGCAACCGGACCCACCCCGCCTTCGACAGTTTCCTGCGATCTGTCGGAAAGGCGTATTGATCTGGTAGATGTCGACCTTGGTCGACTGCTCTGGTAGGTGTCGACCTTGGTCGACACGGTAGATCCACGCCATGCGTGGATGATTCATTCGATATCTGAAAGGAAAATCGTGTCGACCAAGGTCGACACCTACCAACAGCCGCGCGGAACAAAGCCGCAGTTACCAACAGCCGCGGGAACCTGTCGAAGGTGGGACGGTGTCGGAGTGCGGGGTGTCAGCCGCATGGATGCGGCTGCCAAGCCTACAGGGACGTACTTGCGGCGTCCCCGCACTCCGACACCGTCCCGCCAACCCACGGATAGCCCGCTTCTGACGTTGACGTTGATTCTGCAGGTGCAGGGCTGCAAGCCCTGCCGAACCCCTAGAACGGAGTCGCGGACTCGAACGCGAGCGCCTCGCCCGTCACCGGATGGGTGAACCGCAGGCTGCGCGCATGCAGATGCACACGCTGCGCCGACGCGGCGTCATACAGCACATCGCCAACGATGGGATGGCCGAGACTGGCCATGTGCAGGCGCAGCTGATGGCTGCGGCCAGTGATCGGTTCCAACGCCACGCGGGTGCGCTGCGCTTCAACATCACGTGCCATTACGTGCCAACGTGTCAGCGCCGGTTTGCCGCGTTCGTGATCGACCATCTGCTTCGGCCGGTTCGGCCAGTCCACGATCAACGGCAGGTCCACTTCGCCGGCATCGCCTTCAAGCAGCCCCTCCACGATCGCTTCGTAACGCTTGCCAACCTGGCGCCGCTCGAACTGCATCGACAATGCCACCTGCATCTCCTTGCCGCGCGCATGCAGCAGCAGGCCGGAGGTCACCTGGTCCAGGCGATGCACGGTCAATGCATCCGGGTACAGCGCCTGCAGGCGCGCGACCACGCAGTCCTGGTTCTCGGCGCTGCGGCCAGGCACGGACAGCAGGCCGGCCGGCTTCTCGGCCACCAGCAGCGCGTCGTCGATGTAATGCAGGTGGATCATCAGTTCCTGTATTCCTCAAACAGCAACGGGGAAGCCTGAGCTTCCCCGTTGCTGCGTACCGACCAGCGGTCGGTACCTACCTTCTGGATCACGTACCGACCAGCGGTCGGTACCTACCTTGATGGAAGACGTACCGGCTCGCGCCGGTACCGCCTGCATCAGCCCAGCAGGTGGGCGACGCCGGCGCGCTCTTCTTCCAGCTCGGCCAGGGTCTTGTCGATGTACTTCTGGCTGAAGTCGTCGATCGGCAGATCCTTGACCAGGGTGTACTTGCCGTTCTCGGTGGTCACGGCAAAGCCGAAGATCACGCCTTCCGGAATGCCGTAGGAACCGTCGGACGGCACGCCCATGGTGACCCACTTGCCGTTGCTGCCCAGCACCCAGTCACGCACGTGGTCGATGGCTGCGTTGGCGGCCGAAGCAGCCGAGGACGAGCCACGGGCTTCGATGATCGCCGCGCCGCGCTTGCCGACGGTCGGGATGAAGGTGTTGGCGTTCCACTCCTGGTCGTTGATCGCATCGGCGATCGACGCACCATCAGCGGTGGCGAAACGGTAGTCCGGGTACATGGTCGGGCTGTGGTTGCCCCACACCACCAGCTTCTCCATGCCACCGACCGGCTTGCCGAGCTTGTTCGACAGCTGGCTCAGCGCGCGGTTGTGGTCCAGGCGCAGCATGGCGGTGAAGTTCTCCGGCTTCAGGTCCGGGGCCGACTTCATCGCGATGTAGGCGTTGGTGTTGGCCGGGTTACCGACCACCAGCACCTTCACGTCACGGCTGGCGACCTTGTTCAGCGCCGCGCCCTGGGCGGTGAAGATCTTGGCGTTTTCCAGCAGCAGGTCCTTGCGCTCCATGCCCGGGCCACGCGGACGCGCGCCGACCAGCAGGGCGATGTCGGCGTCCTTGAACGCGACTTCGGCGTCATCGGTGCCGACCATGCCGGCCAGCAGCGGGAAGGCGCAGTCTTCCAGCTCCATCATCACGCCCTTCAGGGCGGCCTGGGCCTTGTCCACCGGCAGTTCCAGCAGCTGCAGGATGACCGGCTGGTCCTTGCCCAGCATTTCGCCGGAGGCGATGCGGAACAGCAGGGCATAACCGATCTGGCCGGCGGCGCCGGTCACGGCAACACGAACGGGTGCTTTCATGGGGGTTTCCTCTTGCTTGCAAGCGTTTGATGGGACGCCGCGGGCGTGGCCACGCAGGCCTGGCGGGCGGCGGGGAACAGGGAAACGGCCACCCGAGGGTGGCCGTTTCGAAGGGGGATCAGGCGGCGAGGTGCTTGTTCCACTCCGCGACGCGCTCGGCCTGGGCGGCCAGCACGGCGTCGACGTCGCCTTCCAGGGTGATCGAATGGATCACGTCGCCCTGCTTGACCGAATCGACGATGGCCTGGCCTTCCAGGACCTTGCCGAAGACGGTGTGGCGGCCGTCCAGCCAGTCGGTCTTGATGTGGGTGATGAAGAACTGGCTGCCGTTGGTGTTCGGGCCGGCGTTGGCCATCGACAGCGAGCCGACCTCGTGCTTCACGCCATTCTTCTCGTCTTCGAACTTGTAGCCCGGGCCGCCGGTGCCACGACCCTGCGGGCAGCCGCCCTGGATCATGAAGTCGGCGATCACGCGGTGGAAGATCAGGCCGTCATAGAAACCGTGCTTGACCAGGTTCACGAAGTTGGCCACGGTCAGCGGCGCCTTGTCGGCGAACAGCTCGACCTTGATCGGGCCCTGGGTGGTGTCGAAAGTGGCGATGAGGGACATGAAGATCCTTGATGCAGAGGGGAACGCGTCTAGCCACCTAGTTTACACCTGCCTCGTGGCGGCGGCGGCTTCGACCATGGGCGCAGATCCGGGCTTCAGCCACGGGACGGGGGGCCCCGCGGTGCAGGCCAGGCGGCCTCGACCGGCGCCGCGGCCCCCCAGCTGAATGGGCCCCATGACGGGTGTGAAATCCACCTTTTCGCGAATCGTCAAGTTCGACGTATAATGTTGGACTTCTTTTTCCAAATCCGGCGCCGACTGGCCCCCTTTCGTATGTCCATCGAAAATCTTCGCAACATCGCCATCGTCGCCCACGTCGACCATGGCAAGACCACCCTGGTCGACCAGCTGCTGAAGCAGTCCGGCACTCTGTCCGAGCGTACCGTCCTCGCCGAGCGCGTGATGGACAGCAACGACCAGGAAAAGGAACGCGGCATCACCATCCTGGCCAAGAACACCGCCATCACCTGGGAAGACAAGAAGACCGGCATCAAGAACCGGATCAACATCGTCGACACCCCCGGCCACGCCGACTTCGGTGGTGAGGTCGAGCGCGTGCTGTCGATGGTCGACACCGTGCTGATCCTGGTCGATGCGATGGACGGCCCGATGCCGCAGACCCGCTTCGTGACCCAGAAGGCCTTCGCGATGGGCTTCAAGCCGATCGTCGTGGTCAACAAGGTCGACCGTCCGGGCGCCCGTCCGGAATGGGTGATCGACCAGGTCTTCGACCTGTTCGACAAGCTCGGCGCCACCAACGAGCAGCTGGACTTCCCGATCGTCTACGCCTCCGGCCTGAACGGCTATGCCGGCCTGGAAGACACCGTGCGCGATGGCGACATGACCCCGCTGTACGAAGCGATCATGCAGCACGCGCCGCGTCCGGAAGTGGACCCGGAAGGCCCGTTCCAGATGCGCATCAGCCAGCTGGACTACAACAACTTCGTGGGCGTGATCGGCATCGGCCGCATCCAGCGCGGCACCCTGAAGAAGAACATGCAGGTCGCGGTCATCGACCGTGAAGGCAAGAAGCGCAACGGCAAGGTGCTGCAGGTGCTGGGCTTCATGGGCCTGGAGCGCATCGAGCAGGATACCGCCGAGGCCGGCGACATCGTGGCCATCTCCGGCATCCAGGAGCTGACCATCTCCGACACCATCTGCGCCCCGGATACCCCGGAAGCGCTGCCGGCGCTGACCGTCGACGAGCCGACCATCTCGATGACCTTCCAGGTCAACAACTCGCCGTTCGCCGGCAACAAGGACCTGTCCGGTGGCAAGTTCCTGACCAGCCGCCAGATCAAGGACCGCCTGGACCGTGAAAAGGTCCACAACGTGGCCCTGAAGGTCGAGCAGCTGGAAGACGCCGACAAGTTTCTGGTCTCCGGCCGTGGCGAACTGCACCTGTCGGTGCTGATCGAGAACATGCGTCGCGAAGGCTACGAGCTGGCCGTGTCGCGCCCGGAAGTGATCATCAAGGAAATCGACGGCCAGATGATGGAGCCGATCGAGCAGCTGGTGGTGGACATCGAAGAAATCCACCAGGGCGGCGTGATGGAAAAGCTGGGCACCCGCAAGGGCCAGCTGAAGAACATGGAATCGGACGGCAAGGGCCGCGTGCGCCTGGAGTACTCGATCCCGGCCCGTGGCCTGATCGGTTTCCAGAACGAGTTCAAGACCCTGACCCAGGGTTCGGGCCTGCTGTTCCACGTGTTCGACCACTACGGCCCGAAGGAACAGGGCGCGATCGCCAAGCGCATCAACGGCGTGATGATCGCCAATGCGCCGGGCACCACGCCGGCCTACTCGCTGGGCCCGCTGCAGGAACGCGGCAAGCTGTTCGCTGCTGAAGGCGACAACGTGTATGAAGGTCAGCTGGTCGGCATCCACTCCAAGGACAACGACCTGACCGTCAACGCGATCAAGACCAAGCCGCTGACCAACATGCGCGCTTCGGGCAAGGACGATGCGATCCAGCTGACCCCGGCGATCAAGTACTCGCTGGAACAGGCCCTGGACTTCATCGAAGACGACGAGCTGGTCGAGATCACCCCGAAGGAGATCCGTCTGCGCAAGAAGTTCCTGACCGAAAGCGACCGCAAGAAGGCTTCGCGCGGCGGCTGAGCCAGCACCCCGTGAACCTGAGCGGCTACAACCCGGATCCACACCGGCATCCGGGTCTCCATGTCATCGCCCTGCTCGAAGCGAGCAAGGCGATGCTGGCGCTGTTGGCCGCCACCGGGCTGGAAGTGCTCGGACCGCAGCCGCTACGGCACGGCATCATGGCCCTGATCCGGCGTTTCAGCCTGGATCCGGACCATGGCACCCTGCCCTCGCTGCTGCACATGATCGGCCCCGACGCGGTCCACCTGGCCGCGGCGGGGATGATCGGCTACGGCCTGCTGCACCTGGTCGAAGCCTGGGGCCTGTGGCGGGCCAAGGCCTGGGCCTCCTGGCTGGGCTGCCTGACCGCCGCCCTGTACCTGCCTTTCGACATCTTCGCGATCATCCGCCACCCCGGCTGGCCGTCGTGGACGATCCTGGCGATCAACCTGATCGTGGTCTACGTGCTCGCCCGCGACCTGCGCAAGCGCCACCGCTGAGCACCGGCTACACTGGGGATTGGAGCCGACCAAGCCGCCCCATGCGCCCGTCCTTGCCGCCTCTGCTGACCTGCCTGCTCGCCGCGCTGCCGGCGCTGCTTTCGGCTGGCTGCAGCCCGGCCACGCCCAGCGCGCATGCGGCCGAACCTGCGAGCCGCAACGTGCCGTTCCCGTACGCCGAAACCGATGTTGCCGACCTGCAGGCGCGGATGACCGCCGGGGAACTGGACAGCACCACCCTGACCCAGGCCTACCTGCAGCGCATCGCCGCGCTGGACCGCACCGGGCCGCGCCTGCGCGCGGTGATCGAGCTCAACCCCGATGCCCTGAAGGAAGCCGCCGCGCGCGACCGCGAACGCCGTGACGGCCGCCTGCGCGGCCCGCTGCATGGCATTCCCCTGCTGTTGAAGGACAACATCAACGCCGCGCCGATGGCCACCAGTGCGGGTTCGCTGGCCCTGCAGGGCTTCCGTCCGGACGATGCCTACCTGGTGCGCCGGCTGCGCGATGCCGGTGCGGTGGTGCTGGGCAAGACCAACCTCAGCGAATGGGCCAACTTCCGCGGCAATGATTCGATCTCCGGCTGGAGCGCGCGTGGCGGCCAGACCCGCAACCCCTATCGCATCAGCCATTCGCCGTGTGGTTCCAGCAGCGGCAGCGCGGTGGCCGTGGCCGCCAACCTGGCCAGCGTGGCGATCGGCACCGAAACCGACGGCAGCATCGTCTGCCCGGCGGCGATCAACGGCGTGGTCGGCCTGAAGCCGACGGTCGGCCTGGTCAGCCGCGAGGGCATCATCCCGATTTCCTTCAGCCAGGACACTGCCGGGCCGATGGCACGCAGCGTCGCCGACGCTGCCGCCGTGCTGACCGCGATCGCCGGCCGCGACGATGCCGATCCGGCCACCGCGACCATGCCCGGCCGCGCGGTCTACGACTACACCGCGCGACTGGACCCGCAGGGCCTGCGCGGCAAGCGCATCGGCCTGCTGCAGACACCGCTGCTGAAGTACCGTGGCATGCCGCCACTGATCGAACAGGCGGCGACCGAGCTGCGCCGCGCCGGCGCCGTGGTGGTGCCGGTGGAGCTGCCCAACCAGGGCGCCTGGGCCGAGGCCGAGCGCACGCTGCTGCTGTACGAATTCAAGGCCGGGCTGGAGCGCTATTTCAGCACCCACCGCGCACCATTGCGCAGCCTGGCCGAACTGATCGCCTTCAACCAGGCGCACAGCAAGCAGGAACTGGGCCTGTTCGGCCAGGAGCTGCTGGTGGAGGCCGATGCCACCGCCGGCCTGGCCGACCCCGCCTATATCCGCGCCCGCAGCGATGCGCGCCGGCTGGCCGGCCCGGAAGGCATCGATGCTGCCCTCGCCGCCCACCAGCTTGATGCACTGGTGGCGCCCACCACCGGCGTGGCATGGCCGATCCGCAGCGAAGGCGACGACTTCCCCGGTGAAAGCTACAGCGCCGCCGCCGTGGCCGGCTATCCCAGCCTCACCGTGCCGATGGGGCAGATCGATGGTCTGCCGGTCGGTCTGCTGTTCATGGGCACCGCCTGGAGCGAGCCGAAGCTGATCGAGATGGCCTATGCCTATGAGCAGCGCACGCGCGCGCGGCGACCACCGCACTTCGATACCGACGCACTGATCGACGCTGGCGAGCCGTGATCCGGTAGTGCCGGCCGCTGGCCGGCAGATCCGGAGTTGCCGGCCCGCGGCCGGCGCTACCGTCCGGGTTCCGGCTCCACCGGCGCGATCGCCGCCTCACCATCTTCAGCACCCGGCGAACGCACATCCGCGGTGCGTGCACGTGGACCACGCGGCATATCCAGCTCATCCTCGTGTTGCAGCCGCGCACGCACCTGCGGCAGCGACTGCGGATGCTCGCGCGCTAGGAAATCGAGCATGCGCTCGCGCACCAGGCAACGCAGATCGAAGGCATCGCCCGAGCTGCGCGCGCTGACCAGCAGGCGCACCTGGATCGCACGCTCGCTGGTCTCGGTCACCTGGGTCACACAGACCCGGCCATCCCACAGCGCTTCGCCACGGCAGATGCGTTCCAGCTCAGCGCGGATCGCGGCAATCGGCGCACGGTAGTCCAACCACAGGAACGCGGTGCCGAGCAGGTCGGCGCTGCGCCGCGTCCAGTTCTGGAACGGGTTTTCGATGAACCAGGTCAGCGGCACCACCATCCGTCGCTCATCCCAGATGCGCACCACCACATAGCTGCTGCCGATCTCCTCGATGCGGCCCCACTCGCCCTCGACGATCACCACGTCATCCAGCCGGATCGGCTGCGTCACCGCGATCTGCAGGCCAGCGATCAGGTTGCCGAACACCGGCTTGGCCGCGATACCGGCCACCAGGCCGATCAGGCCTGCCGATGCCAGCAGCGCGGTGCCGATCTTCTGCACCATCGGGAAAGTCAACAGCACCAGCGACGCGCCCAGCACGATGATGCCGCCCATCAGCACGCGGCTGAGCACCCGCGTCTGGGTCTGGATGCGGCGCGCTTCCAGATTGTCGGAGACATCGATGGGATGACTGCGCAGGATCGCGCGCTCGCCCGCCGCCACCGCGCGTACCAGCAACCAGATGAAGCACGCGGTCAGCGCGATGTGCAGCACATGCTGCAGGTTGCCCAGCACCGGCTCCTGCAGTGGCGTGGCCTGCAATGCGGGGATCAACAACAGCAGCGGCCATGCGGTGGCCAGTGGCAACCCGAGCACGCGACCGATGCGTGCACGCCGGCGATCACGCCCTTTCAATCGATGGTAGATCCAGAGGATCAGCCACGCGCCGATGCCACCCACTACTGCTGCCAATCCCAACGGCCATGCGTAGGCCTGTGCGCTTTGCCAGTGCACCGTTGCCACCTCCACTCAAACAGCCAAGCGGACAGCCTCGCGCATGACGCATGAGTGTCACGTCAGTCGTTCGTAAGGAGGGTGTTGATCGGCAGGGCTTGCAGCCCTGCACCTGCGGTAGTGCCGGCCGCTGGCCGGCAATCTAAACAGCAACAGCAGAAGCTGGCATTCCGTGGGATGGCGGGGTGGGGGGGGGGGGGGGGGGCGCCCCCCAAAACAACACAAAAGAGAGGGGCGCCCACCCCAAAACGCCCACACCCCCCCCCCCCCACCCCCCCCCCCCCCCCCCCCAAAACAAAC
>NZ_JCAFWP010000068.1:0-8838 GCF_059295135.1 Stenotrophomonas sp. INTA L402-1 | reverse complement strand
CGCAAGGCGAAGATGATGGGCAAGCCCTCGCACGCCGAAGAACTGGCCACGCCGTCGGAGATTCCGGCCTGCCCGCCGTCGCCGGTGGCCGACCCGGATGCCGCGCCACTGCGGTAGTGCCGGCCGCTGGCCGGCAACCTCATGGGCCGTTCAATGCGCGGTACTGCCGGCCGCTGGCCGGCAACCTCAAACTCCTCCGGAAGCATCGCGCAACAGCCGGCCAGCGGCCGGCTCTACCGTTTCTTCTTTTTGGCAGCGTTGAACGTGGCCGCCGCGCGCATCAGCGCCTTGAACGCGGCGGCATCCGGCATCGCGCCTTCATGGATGTCGATCGCACGTCGCGTGTTGCCGTCCAGGCTGGCGTTGAACAGGCCCTTCGGATCGGCCAACGCCGCACCGTTGGCAAAGGTCAGCTTCACCGCCTGTTTGTAGGTTTCGCCGGTGCACAGGATGCCGTTGTGCTCCCACACCGGTGTACCGCGCCACTTCCAGGTTTCCTGCACGTCCGGCAGCGCCTCATGGATCAAGGCACGCACGCGTGCCAGCGCCTCGCCACGCCAGTCGCCCAGCTCGGCGATGCGTGCATCAATCAGTTCAGCGGCCGGGGTTCCGGCATCGGCAGGGTTCGGTGCATGCGTGGCCATCAGCGGTTCTCGTCGGCAGGGAGATCGGAACGATGCACTTACATGCGCTCGCCGGGCAATGCCGCGGCCTGGCGCACCCAGTCGAGGAACTGCGCCTCATCCAACGCACCCTCCTGCTGGATGTGCAGGTAGCGCGTATCGGCACTCCTGGACGGCTCGGGCGGCACCGGCTTCAGCGCAGCGCCACGGAAGAACGCCACCTTGATGTAGCGGGTGAAGCAGTGGAAGCTGAGAAACCAGCCTTCGCCCGGCGCAACCGCATACATCGGCGAATTCCACTTCACTGCCTTGTGCACACCGGGTACAGCCTGTTCGATCAGCGCGTCCAGCTGTGCTCCGATCGGCCGCTTCCAGTCCGGCATCGCCGCGATATAGGCCTGCACCGGCGCATCGCCCTCGCCCTTGGCGATCTGCGGGTTGCCGCCGGACAACAGCGCGGGCGCGGTGGAAGGTGCGGTTCGCTTGGCAGGCATCGCACAGCACGTCCATCGGGATGAAACCGCAGCCTAGCGCGGCCTGTCCCCAACGGTCACGGCGCAGTGCGCCATCGGCTCAGTCCGCTTGCCGCGCCCGGAACTGCTGCCAGTCCGGCAGCTTGCGGTGGCGGCGCAGCGAGCGCATCAAGGCCGCCATCACCACGCCGAACAGCGCCCCGGCCACCAGGCCGGCCGCCAGCAGCAGGGCCAGCGGGCGTTCACTGCCCTGCCACAGCATCAGCCACATCAGCGCGGTCCAGAACAGCCCGAACAGCAGGCCCTGCACCAGCGCATTGGTGCCGAAGCCGGCCAGGATCGGCGGTGGCAGTGCGATGCCCATGCGCCACAGCACACGATGCAGCAGCGGTGCCGACTGCACGCGCGCCAGCCCTTTTCCGTCGAGGAAGCGCAGCGCCGACTGGATCACGGCGGGGTAGCGCGGGTTGATGTCGTTCATCACCTGATCGTGGCCGATGCGATACCGGAAACGCAAACGG
Organism: Stenotrophomonas sp. INTA L402-1; assembly: GCF_059295135.1. Classification (NCBI taxonomy): domain Bacteria; kingdom Pseudomonadati; phylum Pseudomonadota; class Gammaproteobacteria; order Lysobacterales; family Lysobacteraceae; genus Stenotrophomonas; species Stenotrophomonas sp. INTA L402-1. Next base: position 7,221 of record NZ_JCAFWP010000068.1, on the reverse strand, counting down.
CCACCCGAAGGTGGCCGTCGCGGCAACAACCGAAGTTGTTTATCAGGCCTTTTCGGCCAGACGGGCAGCCTTGGCGGCAGCAGCGGCAGCCAGGTCTTCCTTGATGCGGGCAGCCTTGCCTTCCAGGCCACGCAGGTAGTACAGCTTGCCGGCGCGGACCTTACCACGACGCTTCACTTCGACCGAGTCGATGATGGCGCTGTGGGTCTGGAAAACGCGCTCGACGCCGTAGCCGTGCGAGATCTTGCGGACGGTGAACGAGGAGTTCAGGCCGGCGTTCTTGGTGGCGATGACAACGCCTTCGTAGGCCTGCACGCGCTCGCGGCTGCCTTCCTTCACCTTCACGTTGACGACAACGGTGTCGCCCTGGCTGAACTTCGGCAGTTCACGGGTGATCTGGGCGGATTCGAATTCCGCGACGATGGACTTGTTCAGCTTGCTCATGGGTTACACCGATTCTTGTTCGGGTGGGCGTGTCGTATCGACAACGTAGGCTCATGCAGTCACCGGACTGTGCTGCACGTTTGTTTTGGGTACTGCGCACGCCGGCCGGGGCCGACGGGAATTGGCCATGATAGCCGATAACGCCAGCCCTGCGCTAGGGGCTGGCCTTGTGTTTCTGGGCCTGACGGGCCTGCTCCAGCAGCTTGCGGTCGGCCTTGCCCAGCGCCTGTTCATCCAGCAGGTCCGGGCGCCGCTGCGCGGTACGGACCAGCGACTGCTGGCGGCGCCAGGCCGCGATGGCCGCGTGGTTGCCCGAACGCAGCACGTCCGGCACGTCACCCAGCGGGTGCTGGGCCGGCTGGCTGTAGTGCGGGCAGTCAAGCAGGCCGAGGTCGCCCTCGAAGCTGTCCTGCGCCGCCGATTCGGCGTCGTTCAGGGCACCGTCCTGCAGGCGGGCCACGGCGTCGATGACCACCGCCGCGCCCAGCTCGCCACCGGACAGCACGTAGTCGCCGAGGGAGATTTCCTCGTCGACGTTGGCCTCCAGGAAACGCTCGTCGATGCCCTCGTAGCGGCCACAGAGCAGGACCATGCGCGGCAGTGCCGCCAGTTCCCGCACCTTGGCCTGGGTCAACGGCGCACCCTGCGGGCTGAGATGGATCACCCGCGCCGGGGTCGGATCGGCATCACGGATCGCCTGCAGGCAGGCCTGCAGCGGCTCGATCAGCATCACCATGCCCGGGCCACCACCGAACGGGCGGTCGTCCACCCGGCGGTAGTTGCCTTCGGCGTAATCACGGGGATTCCAGCCATGCAGGCTGAACAGGCCCTTCTCCTGCGCGCGCCCGACCACGCCCAGTCCAGCGGACTGGGCGAGGAACTCGGGGAACAGGGTGATGACGTCGAAACGCATGCTCACACTCAGAACTCGGGATCCCAGTCGACCACGACCAGGTTGGCCTCGAAGTCGACCGACTTGACGAAGTCCGGCTGCACGAACGGAATCATCCGTTCGCGGTCACCACGGACCACCACCACGTCGTTGGCACCGGTGCTGAACAGGTGCGAGACCTGGCCCAGGGCAACGCCCTCAGTGGTCTTCACGTCCAGGCCTTCCAGGTCCACCCAGTAATACTCATCGGGCTTCGGCGGCGGCAACGCACTGCGGGCCACGTAGATCTCGGTGCCGTGCATCGCTTCAACGGTATCGCGGTCCTCGACGCCGGGGAACCGGGCGACCAGGTGCTTGCCGCTGTCGCGGCCGCGTACACCTTCAATCGTGGTTTCCACGCCGGACGGGCTGCGCACGATCCACGGCTGGTAACGGAAAATGGCGGAACGTGGCTCGGTCCAGGACTCGAGCTTGATCTCGCCGCGCACACCAAAAGCGCCGACAACCCTGCCCAGCAGGATGCGGCGCTCGATATCTTTCATCTGCTTCAACCAAGAGGGCCACGCCGAAGCGTGGCCCGTCAGGATCAGGCCGCAGCGGCCTGGGACTTGGTCGCTTCCTTGATCAGGTTGCGGACCTTGTCGGTCGGCTGGGCGCCGTTCTTGACCCAATGGTCAACGCGGGCCAGGTCCAGCTCGATGCGCTTCTCGGCGCCCTGGGCGACCGGGTTGTAGAAGCCAACGCGCTCGATGTTGCGGCCGTCGCGCGCGCTGCGCACGTCGGTGACGATGATGTGGTAGAACGGACGCTTCTTGGCGCCGCCGCGGGTCAGTCGAATCTTGACCATGGTGTTTTTCCTATTGCCCAGTCGCCAGGATGGCGAGGTAAGCTGACGATTATAGCGGCAGAGCCCGACCGAGCCAACCCCGGGGTGAATCCGCCTTCACGGCAGCGCCGGGCCATGCCCGGCGGGGGTTTTCACCCCAATCTATCCCAAGCCACCGCCGCCAGCACTGCCCAGCCCTGTTCAGCCAGTGCCTGCGAACCCGGCAGGACATGCCCGTCGATGGCGTCCAGCGCCCATAGGCCGCTGGCGTTGCAGGCAAAACCGGCCTTCACGTTATCCAGTTCAGCCAGTGCCAACGGCCGCGTCAGCTGTGCCCCCGGCCAATGCTGCTTCAACAACGTCTCGGTAGTACCGCGCAGGGCCGGCGCCTGTGGCCAGAGCAGGCGCTCACCATCGTGCACGGCCAGGTTCCAGGTGCTGCCTTCACTCATCTCGCCATCGGCGGTCACGAACAGCACATCGTCGAACCCTTCCGCCATCGCCGCACGGCGCTCGGCAAACAAGCCGAAGGTGCCGACGTGCTTGATCTGCGGCAGCTCGCGCTGCCACATCACGCTGCGCACCCGCTTCGGTGCGGTCAGCGCCACCGGCGCGGACACCGCCACCAGCACGTCCACCGGTACGGCCGCCAGCGGATTGCGGAAATCGAAGCGGCGCGAGTACACCGTCACCCGCAGCGAGGCATCGGCCAGGCCGGCCTGCTGCAGGGCGTGCGCCATCCACGCCTGCACCTGCGCGGCATCCAGCTCGCTGCCGAAGAGTTCGCGCGTGGCCTGCGACAGCCGCGCCAGATGCAGGTCCAGTCCCTGCACGGCGTGGCCGCGCACCTGCAGCGAGGTGAAGTGGCCATAGTTGACCAGCGCCGGCAACAGATCCTCCACCTGCGCCGGTTGGCCGTTGCAGGTCACGGTCATCGCAGCAGCGCCTGCGCCTGTTCCCACATGCCGCGCAATACGTCGGCGGCCGGCTGTGCCGGGGCCATCCACGCCGACTGCCCGGCCCAGGCCTGCATCGCAGCCAGACGATTTTCCTGCACGGCCTGCCTGCGCATCGGCGCGGTCAGGCCACGCTGCACCGGGTACGGGCGTGGCGCCGGTGCGCCTTCTGCAGCGGCGGCGCGCACATAGGGGGTCGCCAGGCCACGCCCCAGGCGGCCGCTGAAGGCACGGGTCGGCCAGGTATCTTCGGGTTCGCTGGCCGCCAATCCATCGGCCCACGCCGAGGCGATCGCCGCTTCGGGCGTGCGCAGGAAGGCAGTGCCGATCTGCACGGCGCTGGCCCCCAGGGTGAGTGCGGCAGCAATGCCACGGCCATCGGCGATGCCACCGGCGGCGATCACCGGAATCTGCAGGTGGTCGGCCAGGCGCGGCAGCAGCGCGAACAAGCCGACCAGCTGGCGCTCGGCCATCGCCGGATCGAACGCACCGCGATGGCCACCGGCTTCCACGCCCTGTGCCACCACCGCGTCGGCACCGGCGTCCTGTGCCGCACGCGCTTCGGACAAGGTGGTCGCACAGGCGATCCAGGCAATGCCGGCATCCTTCAACTGCTGTACGTGGCGCGGCAGCAGCACGCCCATGATGGTCGAGGCCACCGCCGGGCGCGCCGCCAGCAGTGCGGCGAACTGTTCTTCGAAGTCGGCGGGCGTGGCATCGGCGGCGCTGGCCGGCACGTCCGGACCCCACTGCGCGAGGAAGGCGCGGCTGGCGGCTTCAGCGGCGACATCACGGGTCGGTGCCGGGTCCGGCACCCACAGGTTCACCTGTGCGGGGCCCGTCGAGGCAGCGCGGAAGTCATCCATCCAGTGGCCGATATCGGCCGATGACGACAGCACCGCGCCCATCGCCCCCATGCTGCCGGCATTGGCCAGCGCAGCCGACAACGGCACCGGGCAGGCGCCGGCCATCGGGGCCAGCAGGATCGGAACGGAAACGCCAAAGCGCCGGCAGAACGCCTCGACGCGGGAAGATACAGATACAGCGGAACTCTGCATGACGGCCCATCGTTTCGGACAGGCCCCCATGGTGCGCGCAGGACGGGGGTAGAGTCGAGCCTGCTCGACTGGACCACCAACAGCAGTCGAGCAAGCTCGACGCTACGCAGGCCGCGCCGACCACAGCGCGCGCCCACGCATCAACGCATCAACGGAACGGCATGCCGCGGCCGCCCATGGCACCCATCATGCCCTTCATGCTGCGCAACATGCCCTTCATGCCGCCGCCGGCCATCTTGCTCATCATCTTTTCCATCTGCATGTACTGCTTCATCAGCTTGTTGACGTCGGCGGGGGTCACGCCCGAGCCCTTGGCGATGCGCGCGCGGCGCGAGCCGTTGAGCAGGTTCGGGTTGCGCCGTTCCTTCTTGGTCATCGAGCTGATGATGGCGATCATGCGCGGCACTTCCTTGCCCTGGCTGACCTGCTGCTTCAGATGGTCGGGGATGTTGCCCAGGCCCGGCAGCTTGTCCATCAGGCCGCCGATGCCGCCCATGTTCTGCATCTGCTCCAGCTGGTCACGCATGTCGTTCAGGTCGAACTTCTTGCCCTTGGCGACCTTCTCGGCCAGCTTGGCGGCCTTGTCCTTGTCGACCTGCTGCTCGACCTGCTCGACCAGCGACAGCACGTCGCCCATGTCGAGGATGCGGCTGGCGATACGGTCCGGGTGGAATACGTCCAGGCCTTCCGGCTTCTCGCTGACACCGACGAACTTGATCGGCTTGCCGGTGATGTAGCGCACGCTCAGTGCGGCACCCCCACGGGCGTCACCGTCGGTCTTGGTCAGCACCACGCCGGTCAGCGGCAGGGCGTCGCCGAAGGCCTTGGCGGTGTTGGCCGCGTCCTGGCCGGTCATGGCGTCGACCACGAACAGGGTTTCGGCCGGATTCACCGCCGCGTGCAGGGCCTTGATCTCGGCCATCATTGCTTCGTCGATGGCCAGGCGGCCGGCGGTATCGACCAGCAGCACGTCGACGAACGACTTGCGTGCATCGTCGATGGCGGCGCGGACGATGGCTTCCGGCTTCTGGTCGGCGCTGGACGGGAAGAACAGCACGCCGACCTGCTCGGCCAGGGTCTTCAGCTGCTCGATCGCGGCCGGACGGTAGACGTCGGCCGAGACCACCATCACCTTCTTCTTGCGCTTTTCCTTCAGGTGCTTGGCCAGCTTGCCCACCGTGGTGGTCTTGCCGGCGCCCTGCAGGCCCGCCATCAGGATGATGGCCGGAGCGGGCACATTGAGGTTCAGGTCGCTGGCTTCGGCGCCCATCACCGCGGTCAGCTCGTCGCGCACGACCTTGATCAGGGCCTGGCCCGGGGTCAGTGACTTCAGCACTTCCTGGCCGACCGCGCGCACCTTGATGCGCTCGATCAGGGCCTGCACCACCGGCAGCGCAACGTCGGCTTCGAGCAGCGCGATGCGCACTTCGCGGGTCGCCTCGCGGATGTTCTCCTCGGTCAGGCGGCCGCGGCCACGCAGGCGCTCGATGGTGCCGGAAAGGCGCTGGGTCAGTGACTCGAACATGCGGCGCAACCTGTCTGAAAGCGGGGGACAATAAGGCAGACAGTATAACGGGTCCGCTCCCCTCCCCGGACTGCGACCACAGGGCCGTCGCCACCACCGCAGGGGTATGCGAAACTGCAACGATGTTAATCGTTCTCATCGCCGCCCTGCTCTACCTGGCCGCCAGCGCCCTGCTGGTGCGTGCGCTTGGCCGCGATGAAAGCACCGGCTCCCCCGCCTGGCTGTGGCCCGCCCTGCCGGCGATGCTGCTGCACGGCGGCTACCACGTGATGGTGGCGATGCGCACCAACGGCGGGCCGGACATGCACTTCTTCGCTGCGCTGTCGCTGGTCGGCCTGGGCATGGCCTGGCTGACCTCGCTGGTCGGCGCGCGCGGGCGCATGTCGGCACTGGGCGTGGTGGTGTTCCCGCTGGCCGCGGTACTGCTGCTGGCCTACCACGGCTACGGCCACGAACCGAGCAAGGTGCTGGGCTGGCGCCTGGCCAGCCACGCCTGGCTGGCGCTGCTGGCCTACGCCACGCTGAGCATCGCCGCGCTGCTGGCGATCATGCTGTGGCTGCAGGAACGCGCCCTGCGCCGCCGCGAGTTCCGGCCGTGGCTGCGCGCGCTGCCGCCGCTGGCCGATCTGGAATCGCTGCTGTTCCGGGTGATCACCGTCGGCTTCGCGCTGCTGACCTTGACCCTGGTCACCGGCGTGCTGTTCGTCGACGACCTGCTGGCGCAGAAGCTGGTGCACAAGACCGTGCTGAGCGTGCTGTCGTGGATCGTGTTCGGCGTGCTGCTGATCGGCCGTCGCCGCTACGGCTGGCGCGGCATGAAGGCGGTGCACTGGACGCTGGCGGCAATGCTGTTGCTGCTGCTGGCCTTCTTCGGCAGCCAGTTCGTGATCGAACTGGTGTTCGGGCATTCGCGATAGCGGTGTGCCGGCCAACGGTCGGCACCCACCCTGGTAGTACCGGCCGCTGGCCGGCAACAGGACCGCACCCTGCATGGATGCCGCAGACGGTCAAGGCAGCGGCTGGGCCAGGATCTTCCGTACCGAGCGACCGCTGTTGGTGAGGATGTCATCCACCTGCCAGCAGCTCTGCCCCTGGCGCACCATCGGCAACCGGGTCACGTAGGCCTTCTTCCATACCGAATAGCGCATCTCGACCTGGCCGGCGGTGGCCGACGCCTCTTTCCAGCTGTAACGCACCGGGGTTTCGATGTCGCCATCCTGCGCATCCAGCCACGGGTCCGAATCGATGGTGCAGATGCCTTCCTCGCGTACCTGGCAGGCGCGCTCGCCACGCAGGGCCTTGCCGAAGGCCGGGCTGACCAGCGCCGGCGGCGGTTCCAGCAGATCGCCATTGCCGGTGGTTGCCTCGTAGAAGGCACGGGCGACAGCCACTGGTTCCTGGCAGGCCGGTGCGGCCTGCGCGGTGGGGGCCAGCAGCAGCCCCGCGATCATGAACATCCCTGTCTTTCGCATGTATTTCTCCTTGAGGTAGTGCCGGCCGCCTGTCTCTTATACACATCT
>NZ_JCAFWP010000067.1:0-9121 GCF_059295135.1 Stenotrophomonas sp. INTA L402-1 | reverse complement strand
AGATGTGTATAAGAGACAGGGCCGGCACTACCGGTGATCCGGTTATTTCGCGATCAGCGCGTGGCGGCGGCTGTACAGGAAGTACAGCACCAGGCCGGCCAGGTTCCACAGCAGGAAGTACAGCTGGGTGCTGTGCGGCAGGCTGAGGAACAGGTAGATGCAGCCCAGCGCGGCCAGCGGACCGACCACGAAGGCCAGCGGGGTACGGAAGGTACGTTCGCGGTTCGGCTCGCGCAGGCGCAGCACCACCAGGCAGATGCCCACGGCGGTGAACGCGGCCAGGGTGCCGGCATTGGCCAGGGCGGCGATCTCATCCAGGCGGGCCACGCCGGCCAGCGCCGACACCACCACCGCGGTGAACAGCGTGGTCGCCACCGGCGTGCCGGTGCGTGCGTTGACCTTGGACAGGCCACGCGGCAGCAGGCCATCGCGGCTCATCACGAAGAAGATGCGGCTCTGGCCGTACAGGAAGGCCAGCAGCACCGTCGGCAGCGCGATGATCGCGATCACGCCGATCACCATCGCCGCGGTCGGATGGCCCAGCTGACGCATGATCAGGGCCAGCGGCTCGGCGCTGTGGCCGAACACCGCGTAGCTCATCGCACCGACCGCGGCCAGCGCCACCAGCACGTAGACGATGGTGCAGCCGATCATCGAACCGATGATGCCGATCGACAGGTCGCGGCCGGGGTTCTTGGTTTCCTCGGCGGCGGTGGAGATCGCATCGAAGCCGTAGAAGGCGAAGAAGATGATCGCTGCCGCCGCCATTACGCCGTGTTCGACGCCATCAGGGCCCATCGACTTGGCGAAGCCATACGGCATGAACGGCTGCAGGTTGGCGCTGTCGAAGGCGGGCAGGGCCACGGCCACGAAGATGGCCAGCGCGATCAGCTTGAACACCACCAGGATGGCATTGAGGGTGGCGCTTTCCTTGGTGCCGGCCATCAGCATGCCGGCCACCAGCCAGGTGATGACGATCGCCGGCAGGTTGATCATGCCGCCTTCCACGTGCGGGCCGGCTGCGAGCCACGCTGGCAGGTGCACGTTCCAGCCGAACTGGGTGTGGACCCATTCGAGGAAGCCGACGAAGTAGCCGGACCAGCCCACCGCCACCGTACTCACCACCAGCGAGTACTCCAGGATCAGGCTCCAGCCCACCACCCAGGCAAACACTTCGCCCAGCGCGCTGTAGCTGTAGGTGTAGGCACTGCCGGCGGCCGGCATCATCGTCGACAGCTCGGCGTAGGACAGTGCCGCACAGGCACAGACCGCACCGGCGATGGCGAAGGAGATCAGCACCGCCGGGCCGGCCAGGTTGGCACCGACGCCGATCAGCGTGTAGATGCCGGTACCGACGATGGCGCCGATGCCCAGCGCGATCAGGTGCGGCCAGCTGAGCGTCGGGATCAGGCGCCTGCCGGCTTCGTGGACGGTGACGGAATCTAGGGACTTGCGCCGGAACAGGGACATGCAGGCCTCGGAAGGGGTGACTAAGAACGACAAGTTCCCGAGTGTGACCGAACGCAGCGCAGCATTACCACTGACGGGGGTCATGCGAGGGTCAGATGCGTCACCGGCGCGGCTGTACTCCGAGCATTCTGCCGGAATCGGCACAAATGCTGGCAGGATTCGAAATGATTCGATCCCTCAAGGCGAGCCGGGAGGCGCTTGAAGCGTGAGAGCAGGGGCCAGATCGATGCTGACCCGCTGCGAATCAACCACTGGCGCCGCACCTTGGGTTCTCAACTGGGCCACCAGTACTTCGAAGCCCTGCGCGCGGCCGAACGCGTGCTCGTCCAGGGTCAACGGCAGCAGCTGCAGGAAGTCGAATCGTCCCGATGGCAGTTGCTGGGGGCCCGGGAAATGCAACGACGGAACGAAGACGGCCGCCTGCAGCATGCTCCCTGCGTGATCCACCGGCCCCCCCAGCTTCAGCCGGTCCCATGGCGCCAACGGATTGCCGGGCATGCGTGAGTGGCACAGCAGCAGGTGGTACGCGGTGAACCAGCGCAAGGTGGTCAGTGCCCAGGTCGCTTCTTCCTGCGTCTCAAGCATCAGTTCGATGCCCAACCCCGAATCGCCATCTTCGTGCCGCCCTTCCCAGGGGTTGGACAGGCCGGAGCTGACATAGATCCAGTGCCTTCGATCACCGTGCGGAGGGCAGGCATTGACGCCGACATGCAGCCAGCGCGGGTCGATCTGGTCCTGCTTGAAGACGTTGCGCAGCAGATCCATGTCGATCGGATAGATCCCCGGCCCGGTATCGCCGAACAACCGCCGGTACAGCGTCTCCTCCCGATATTCCCAGCTGCGCTCCAGCAGGGTGTCGTCGTCCATGGTGCTCACTCGGCCACCTTGCCGGGCCAGCGGCAGCCGTCTTCCTGCCAGGCCTCGACGTCATCGTGGAAGGTGGTGCGACGTCCGTCGCGGCTACGCTCGTAGCTCAGGTCCAGCACCAGCGCGCCCTGCGTGCTCAGCAGGTAGCGGCCGTTGAGGCGCCCGTTGATGCGCTCTTCCCAGACGCTGTCGAACTGGTAGGGGCGGTCTTCGGCCAGCACCGTGGTCTCCATCGAAACCCGGCGCAGCAGCAGGCGTTCGCGCTGCCCGGCATAGCGAACGTCGGCCTGGCCGTCATCCAGCCAACGCCATTCCAGATGGATGCCGTCATTGCGGCCGCCGCTCAGGCAGCGATGATGCTGTGCGGTGGCCGCCGGGGCGGTCGTGTTGGCCAGAAGCAGCAGGGCGCCCATCGCCGTCGGCCAGGGTTTCATCCGTTCAGCCCCAACCGGATGCCGAACCCCACCAGGAACAGGCCAGCCACGCGGCGCAGCGCATCGCTGATCCGTGGGTGCTGGATCAGCCGGCGGCGGGCCAGGTTGCCGACCCCGATCAACATCGAGCAGTAGGCGATGCTGACCACCAGGATGATGCCGGCCAGCGCAGCGAAGGTGGCGATGCCCTGGTGTGCCTTCGGATCGATGAACAACGGCAGGAAGGCCATGTAGAACAGAATCGCCTTCGGGTTGAGCAGGCTGACCAGGATCGCCTGCTGGAAGTAGCGCCCCGGCTGCATGCGGATCGGGCCGGCGTCGCCGCCGTGCTTCGGCGTGCGCAGCAGGCTGATGCCGACCCACACCAGGTAGGCCGCACCCAGGTACTGCACCGCGTGGAACACCAGCGGGTTGGCCTTGAGCAGCGCCGCCACGCCCGCCAACGCCAGCCACATCAGGATCTGGTCGCCGACCAGCAGGCCGGCCAGCGCGGTATAGCCACCACGCACGCCGCCACGGCCGGTGGCGGTCAGCAGGGTGAAGGTGCCGGGGCCGGGCAGGGCGAGAAACACCAGCACAGCGACCAGAAACGTCCACAGGTCCTGGATGCCCATCCACGGCATGGCGGCGTTCTCTTGTTACGGGGGGCCGCCATTGTCGGCCAGTGCCGCCGTTGGCGACAGGGGGCGGGTGAGGCCAGTGGGCATGCCAGACAGCAGCGGTTGCAGGTGCTGGCGCAGCTGCGCATGCAGTTGCCGTACCGCGGGCGAGAACTGCTTGCGGTGCGGACATACCAGCTGCAGCGGGATGCTGCTGCCAACACCATCGAGCAGCAGCTGCAGGCGCCCGGCCAGCACGTCCTCGCGCAGGTCCAGCCAGGACTTGTAAGTGATGCCTTCGCTGGCCACGGCCCAGCGTCGCACTACATCGGCGTCGTCGCAGACCAGCGGACCGCGCACCGGAATCACGCTGCGACGCCCGTCGACCTCGAATGACCAGCGATCGTAGGCGCGGCCGTTGAGTTGATAGACCAGGCAATCGTGCTCGCGCAGATCCTCCAGGCGGGTGGGCGTGCCACGCCGCTGCAGGTAGCCGGGCGAGGCGGCCAGCACGCGTCGATTGCCTTCCAGCAGCGGCAGGGCGACGTAGCTGGCGTCGTCGAAGTGGCCGATGCGGATGGCCACGTCGACCGGGTCGCGGAATACATCGGCCACCTCGTCGGACAGGCGCAGGTGCAGGCGCAGCCGCGGGTGCGCAGCGCGGAAGGCGCTCAGCCAGGGCAGCAGCAGGTTGCGGCCGAGGTCCGAGGGCGCCGACAGCTGCAGGGTGCCGTGCAGCTCGGTGTCCTCGCCCTGCACGCGCGCCTGGCCCTCGCGCAGGGTGGCCAGTACCTCCTGCGCATACGGCAGGTACAGCGCGCCCTCGCCGGTGAGGCGCAGGCTGCGGGTGGTGCGCACGAACAGGCGCAGGTCCAGCTCGCGTTCCAGCCGCGCCACCGCCGCGGCGACCTGCCCGGGCAGCAGGTCGGCCTCGCGCGCCGCCTGCGAGAAGCTGCCCAGTGCGGCAGTGCGGACGAACAGCTGCAGATCGTCGAAGCGGATCATCTTCATTGCCAGAGTGAAAGTGCTGCCCGATTCTGCGCCTTTCTGCGGGAGCGCGTGCGGCGCAACCTGTCGCCTCCTTCCCCACTGGACCGCTGCCATGCGCGCCATTGCCTATACCCAAGCCGGCCTGCCGATCGATGATGCCCAGGCCCTGATCGACATCGAGCTGGAGCTGCCGCTGCCCGGCCCGCGTGACCTGCGCGTGGCGGTACGTGCGGTGGCGGTGAACCCGGTCGACACCAAGGTCCGCCGCGGCGTGGCCACCGACGGCCCGCGCGTGCTGGGCTGGGACGCGGTCGGCATCGTCGACGCGGTGGGCAGCGAGGTGACCCTGTTCCGGCCCGGTGACGCGGTCTACTACGCCGGCGTCATCGACCGCCCGGGCAGCAATGCCGAGTACCAGCTGGTGGACGAACGCAGCGTCGGCCGCAAGCCGGCCAGTCTGGGTGATGCCGCCGCCGCCGCGTTGCCACTGACTGCGATCACCGCCTGGGAGCTGCTGTTCGACCGCCTGCGCATTCCCGAGGGCGGTGGCGAAGGGCAGGCCCTGTTGGTGATTGGTGCTGCCGGTGGCGTTGGTTCGATCCTGGTGCAGCTGGCGCGGAAGCTGACGAAACTGACGGTGATCGGCACCGCCTCGCGTCCGGATACCCAGGACTGGGCGTACGCAATGGGTGCACACCACGTGATCGACCACAGCCTGCCGCTGGCCGAGGGCCTGGCGCGGCTCGGCATCAGCGAGGTGCAGCACGTGGCCAGCCTGACCCACTCCGACCAGCACTACGCGCAGATCGTGGAACTGCTGGCGCCGCAGGGCCAGCTGGGGCTGATCGATGATCCCGGCCAGGTCGACGTGATGGCGCTCAAGCGCAAGGCGTTGTCACTGCACTGGGAGTCGATGTTCACCCGGCCGCTGTACAAGACCGCCGACATGCAGCGCCAGCATGACCTGTTGAACCGGGTGGCCGAGCTGATCGACACAGGCGTGCTGCAGACCACCCTGGGCGAGCACTTCGGGCGCATCGACGCGGCCAACCTGCGGCGTGCCCACGCGCTGCTGGAGAGCCACCGCGCCAAGGGCAAGATCGTGCTGGAAGGCTGGTAAGGCCCGGTTTTTCCTGTGGAGCCGAGCCTGCGCCCGGCTCTACAGCGCTTCATCCACGCATGGCGTGGATCAGCCGTGTCGACCAAGGTCGACACCTGCCAACAGCTGCGGAAGCCACTGCTCAGGCCACACCGTTGTCGACGTACTCGGCGAAACCGGGCTGCTGGCGCAGGCGTTCGAACCAGGCATCTACGTGTGCCAGTACCGGCTTGCTGCCCGGCGTGCTGCACCAGCGTTGGGTCGACAGCCCGAGCACGATGTCGGCCAGAGTGAAGGTGTTGCCCGCCACGTAGCCGTCGGTAATGGCCAGCTGTGCATCAAGGACGCCCATCAGCCGGTTCCACTGCGCCAGGCTGGCCTCGGCACGGGCGTCATCCGGATAGTCCGGATGCTGGCGCACGCGGGCCATGAACACATGGCGCCATGCGCTGTTGAGGTCGCTGGCCTGCCAGTCCATCCACTGCTCCACCCGGGCCCGGTCCTTTGCTGCATGTGGCAGCAGATCCTCGCGACCGGCGCGTGCGGCCAGGTAGCGGCAGATGCTGTTGGATTCCCACAGCACGAAGTCGCCATCACGCAGCACCGGCACCTGCCGGTTGGGGTTCAGCGTGGCCAGCAGGTCCGGCGAGGGGGCCGGTTCGTGGTGCAGGGGCAGATCCAGCCCCGCGCACAGCCACAGCACTTTACGCACATTGATGGAGGTGGGCTTTCCGTAGAGGACGACCATGGTCCTGACGCAGCAGTTGAGACTCGGCCAGCCTACACTTGCCCCATGCAAACCGAATATCTGCTCATTGGCGGCCTTCTATTGGCCGTGCTCATCCTGCAGCTGGTCGCCCTGCTGCGCCGCCCGCCGCATGACCGCCTGGAACAGGCGGTGCGCGAGGAGGCGCGGGCCGGGCGCAGCGAGCTGCGCGAACAGCTCGATGGCTTCGCCCGCGCGCTGACCGATCTGTCCACCCGCACCGACCAGCGCCTCGACCTGCTGCGCGAAGCGCTGGGCGAAGATGCCCGCAAGGCGCGCGCCGAAGCGGCCGAGAGCCAGCAGCGCGGCGCGGCGTTGATGGGACAGCGGCTGCAGGAGCTGCGCGGCCAGCTGGAGACCTTCGGCCAGCAGCAGGAAGCCCGCATCCATGCGTTTGGCCAGCAGCTGCAGGAGCTCACCGGGCGTACCGATACCCAGCTCGGCGCGCTGCGGCAGACCCTGGTGGACGATGCACGCAAGGGCCGCGAGGAGGGCGCGCAGTCGCAGCAGCGCCTGACTGAAAGCCTTGGCCTGCGCCTGCAGGAACTGACCCAGCGCAACGAGCAGCGCATCGCCGAGATGCGCACGACGCTGGAAGAGCAGCTGCGCGCGCTGCAGAGCGACAATGCGCAGAAGCTGGAACAGATGCGCGTGACGGTGGATGAGAAGTTGCAGTCCACTCTGGAAACACGCCTTGGCCAGTCCTTCAAACTGGTCTCGGAGCGCCTGGAACAGGTGCAGCGCGGCCTCGGCGAGATGCAGCAGCTGGCCACCGGCGTGGGTGACCTCAAGCGCGTGCTGACCAACGTCAAGACGCGCGGCAGCTGGGGTGAAGTACAGCTGGAGAACATCCTCGAGCAGACCCTGATCCAGGAGCAGTACGCGCGCGGGGTGAAGGTACGCCCGGATAGTGGCGAGATGGTCGACATCGCCGTGCGCCTGCCGGGCCGCAGCAGCGATGACACGCCGGTGTGGCTGCCGATCGACTCCAAGTTCCCACGCGAAGACTACGAGCGCCTGCTGGACGCACAGGAGCAGGGTGACGCCGAACTGGTACGCGTGCAGGGCGCGCAGCTGGAGCGTGCGGTGAAGGTGCAGGCCAAGTCGATCTGCGAGAAGTACATCGTGCCGCCGCACACCACCGACTTCGCGGTGATGTTCCTGCCTACCGAAGGCCTGTATGCCGAGGTGATCCGGCGCCCCGGCCTGGTCGATCTGCTGCAGCGCGACCACCGCGTGGTAGTGGCCGGGCCGACCACGATCACCGCACTGCTCAACAGCCTGCAGATGGGTTTCCGCACGCTGGCCATCGAGAAGCGGTCCAGCGAGGTGTGGAGCCTGCTGGGTGCGGTGAAGACCGAGTTCGGCAAGTTCGGCGATGTGCTGGACAACGTGAAGGCCAAGCTGGACCAGGCCAGCAAGCAGATCGACCAGACCGGGGTGCGCACCCGCGCGATCGCCCGCAAGCTGAGGGATGTCGAGTCGCTGCCGGTTGAGCAGAGCCGCCAGTTGCTGCCGGACGCGCTGCCAGCAGAGGAAGGCAGTGACGGCGACGAGGCCTGAGCCACGCTGACACGCCGCCTGCATCGCCGATGCGTATGCTGGCGGCCTGTCCGCCTCGATCAGGTATCGTCATGCGCCTGCGCCGCTTCACCAGCCTTGTCCTGACCGCGCTGCTTGCCGCCTGCAGCAGCGCACCACCGGCTGCCGATACGACCGCGGCACCTGCCGCAGCCATCAGCCCTGAAGCGGCCGAGGCGTATCGCGAAGCGCGCGACGTCGACTGCCAGGCCGCCGGTGGCAGCCTGCAGCGGCTGGGCCGGCTGCAGCGCGAGCAGTGCGTGATTCCCTATGCCGATGCCGGCAAGGCCTGCAGCCGCAAAAGCGACTGCACGGGCCAGTGCCTGGCCGGTCCCGAGGTGGCCGCTGGCAGCGCCGCTACCGGTACCTGCCAGCGCGATGTGCGCCAGAACTTCGGCTGCCGCCAGCGCATTGATGACGGCAAGGCGCAGGGCACGATCTGCGTGGACTGATCGTAGTGCCGGCCGCTGGCCGGCAACCGCATGAACCCTTGCGAACGGTCGCACGATTGCCGGCCAGCGGCCGGCACTACCGCCATCGCGCGGCGCTATGCTGGTGGGCCATTCCCCGCTGTTGCCGGAGCCCCCGCGTGAGCACCCCGATCCAGGTCATTTCCCTCACCACCATCGACGGCCAGCCGTCCTCGCTTGCCGACTACCAGGGCAAGGTACTGCTGCTGGTCAACGTCGCCTCCAAGTGCGGCCTGACCCCGCAGTACGAAGGCCTGCAGGCGCTGTATGCGGAAAAGCACGCGCAGGGTCTGGAAGTACTGGGCTTCCCCGCCAACAACTTCCTCGGCCAGGAGCCGGGCAGCGAGGCGGAGATCCAGCAGTTCTGCCAGCTCACCTACGACGTCAGCTTCCCGATGTTCTCCAAGATCAGCGTGGCCGGTGACGATACCCATCCGCTGTACCAGCAGCTGACCGCCGCCCAGCCGCAGTCGATCGGCGAAGGCCCGCTGCGTGAGCGCCTGGCCAGCAAGGAGATCCCGATCCACGCAGCACCGGCGGTGCTGTGGAACTTCGAGAAGTTCCTGGTTGGCCGCGACGGCAAGGTCATCGCGCGTTTCGCCCCGGACGTGGCTGCCGATGACGCGCGCCTGCGCGAGGCCATCGAGGCAGCGCTGGCAGCCTGAGGAAAGCGTGCCAACCAAGGTTGGCACCTACCGGAAAAGAAAAACCCCGCCGAGGCGTAATGCTGTTCACTTAAGCGGTGCAGCCTTGCGATCGACGGGATAACGGGTTTTGGAGATCTTCACCGTCCTCGGAGTTGTTGGCCGGGGACGGTGCTCCAGGAAGAGGCTGGCGACGCCGGA
>NZ_JCAFWP010000066.1:0-9315 GCF_059295135.1 Stenotrophomonas sp. INTA L402-1 | reverse complement strand
TGTTGTTTTTTCGACAATGCTGATCACGGGTATTCTGTGGGTGTGTTTCGTTTAAGCCCGAAGCGGGGGGCGGCGGGTTTGGGCCGGTCGCCCCCGGGGTTGTTAGCGGTTGGGGGGGCCGGCGGGCGGCATCGTCTCCGCCCCCCGGGGGGCCCGCCCCGCGCCCGGCACTACCGAATCCTGATTTCATCCAATGAAAAGCCCCCGGTTCGGCCGTCCCGCGATCTGTAGGGGGGCGTAGTTAGGGGGCTGGATGAATCGATTGTGTTGTCGTGGGCAGGAGCGCGCAAGCGGCATAAGCGACGTGCGCGGTAGCGCCGGGCCATGCCCGGCGGTCACGCCTCAGGCGATCGCGATCCCCGCCTTGTCCAGCGCCTCGCGCACCATCGCGTCGTTGGCGTCGGTCACCGGCTTGGTCAGCTCCCACAGGAATTTCACCCGGAAGCCGGACTTCACCGCGTCCTGCGCGCTCCACAGCACGCAGTAGTCGCGGGCCAGGCCGCACACGTGCACTTCGCGGATGCGGCGCTCGTGCAGCCAGCCGGCCAGGCCGGTGGCCGGGCGCTCGCCATCGGGGCCGTGGTTCTCGCGGAAGGCGCTGTACGAATCCACCTGTTGGCGCGTGCCCTTGCGCAGGATCAGGTCGGCCACGGTCCAGTCCACGCCCGGGTGCAGGGCGGCACCGGCGCTGCCCTGCACGCAGTGGTCCGGCCACAGGGTCTGCGGCTGCGCGTGCAGCAGGATGCTCTCGAACGGGCGTTGGCCGGGGTGCTGGCTGGCGAACGAGGCATGGTCGGCCGGGTGCCAGTCCTGTGTTGCCACCACGGTGCGGTAGCGGCGCTGCGCCAGCAGATCGGCAATCGGTGCCACCAGCGCATCGCCCTGGTCGCAGGCCAGCGCACCGCCGGGCATGAAGTCCGGCTGCAGGTCGATCACCAGCAGGGCGACATCGGCGGGCAGGGCGGTCATGGCAGTTCCGGTACAGCAGAAGGGGCGACCAGCGTGGCCGCCCCATGCCCACACGTCAATCGCCCTGCGGCGTCTCAGCGTCCTGCCCGTAGTACAGCAGGCCGATCTTGATCCGTTCGCGGCCATTCTCGCGGCGGTGACGGTTGGCATCGCGCAGCGAGTACACGCAGCCGCAGTATTCCTGCTGGTAGAACTGCTCGCGCTTGCTGATCTCGATCATGCGGCTGGCACCGCCGCCCTTGCGCCAGTTGTAGTCCCAGTACTGCAGGCCTTCATAGCGCGACGCGGCACGGATGCCGCAGTCGTTGATCTGCGCCATGTTCTTCCAGCGCGAGATGCCCAGCGACGAACTGATGGTGTCGTAGCCGTGCTCGTGCGCGTACAGCGCAGTGCGCTCGAAGCGCATGTCGAAGCACATCGTGCAGCGGATGCCGCGTTCGGGCTCGTTTTCCATGCCGCGTGCACGGCTGAACCAGTTGTCGGTGTCGTAGTCGCAGTCGATGAAAGGAATGCCGTGCTGCTCGGCGAAGCGGATGTTCTCCTGCTTGCGCAGCTCGTACTCCTTCACCGGGTGGATGTTGGGGTTGTAGAAGAAGATCGCGTAGTCGATCCCGGAGGCGGTGATCGCCTCCATCACTTCGCCGGAACAGGGCGCGCAGCACGAATGCAGCAGCAGGCGCTTGCCGTCGGCGGGCAGGGTCAGGGTGGGGCGTTGGAGCTCGGTCATCGTCAGGTACCGCATGGACCGCCGGCAACGGCGGTGGCCCATGCATCAGCGCGTGGGTGAACGGGTCTGGCCGGATACCGTGAACAGGACGCGCGCGGCCACACCGCCTGCACGTGCAGGACGACGACGGCCCCGGCAACCTCCCCGCGGAGATTCCAGGTCGAGTCAGGGGACGGTCGTGTCCCCCGGCCGGGGCCGGTATTCGGGCTGATGGACTCGGGCCGCAGCCCACCTACTACCTGCCGCTTCCCAGGTGCGAGCCCAGTGCTGTTGGCAGGATTCGTTTCCATTCACCGCTGCGGGGCAGCTCCGGAATGGACGCGCGAGGCGCCTTCACCGGATTCCCGTTTAAATCCCTGCCGCCATCAATGCCACGGCAGGGATACCTTCGGCGTGCCCACGGTGGACGCGTTGTGGGCGTGGGTCAAGGGGAACCATGCTTGACCCTATTGCCACCTACTCAAATCAGAGGTGCGGGAGTTGCGGGCAACGCAATCTGTACGGTGCCGGGTTGCGGAAGGCCCGCATATCGTGGATCGAGCTGCACCCCTTTCTCCCACACCCACTTCCCAAGTTCAGTTTGAGCGTGTGTCATATACGTTGCGATGTCATCGATCTCGCCAAAGGGGCCGTGAACATCCGAGTGCTGCAACTCTTGGAAAAGCTTTTGAATGATGGATTTGGCCTCCTCTGAGGCCTTTACCTGCAAGTACACGTTCAAAGGCTTGTCCTTATCAGCCTCATCTCCGTGGAGCAGCCGTTCAAAGTCAGGAATGCTAACGCGATGCCTGACTAGTATTCCAGCCTTCTGAGTGTTCCGTACCTCGTTCCATATCTTCTCGTTCTCTGTCCACATGCCATTCCCCTTGCCATTCTTGTTCTTCGGAGAGTCCAGGTCGTGAAGCACGCCGAAGTGAATCTTGAAATGGCGAAGAACTTTAATGATGGGAACGATGAGAGCTTTTCCTCTTGCGCGGATCGGCGTGACTTGGCTAGCAATTGCAGCATCTTCTTCGGTGGCCGCAGCTAGAAAGGCTGCATGCTCGGTATCGCCTTCAACGATAACGGGGTATGAGCCGAAGAAGACCTCTGAAAAGCTCGGGTCCATTTGCTGAAGTGCTTGCAGCCTGGACTTTTCATCTGCGTCAAATTCAATTTCATCCGAGCGGTATGTCTTTGTAGAGAGCGATCCAAGCTCACCTGCTGAGCGCTCTAGCCGCACGATAGTCGTGTGATCCTCAAATGGATTTACGAAGTATGGAGAGTGCGTTGTGAGCATCACCTGCCAGTCCTGACTCTTGGCAAGCTCATACAAGTATTTCTGAGCAGCGCGTGCTGCCATCGGGTGAAGCGCGTTCTCAGGTTCATCGATCAACAATAGGTATCCGGGGAAGGCGACGTCTTCCTTGTCCTCCGGAAGTGGAGCACCTTGCCCGTGTGCATCAATCTCAATCGATACTGCAGCAAGCCGAGCTTCCAAGTCAGCGACAACATCGCCCTTCTTTGGCTTTGCAATCGATTTCTTAAGGGTATCTCGCTCCTTCTCAAGGGTAGAGAGATGCTCGTTACGAGACCTATTCTGTCTCTCTAGTTCATTGTGAACCTGGAGGACTGCCCAAAAGAGGGCTCTCCTGGCGCCCGTTCCCTGAAGAGCTGCGCCAGTCCTAGTCTCGCCATCTAGAACGCTGATCTGCGATCCATTCTTCACCAGGTCGAAGAACTTGATGCTTGGAACTGCTGGTTTCAGATCGAGGCTAACGCCCAGATCAGGGAAGATTCCCTTGAATCCAGTGCTGACCCGGTCTGCGATAGAACCAAAATGCTCCATGTGGCTACTCGCCATTGCTTCCACTTGCCCTTGGATGCTCTTGACGGCAGCGCTTAGCGGAGATGACGGATCCTTGCTGGCGCGCTCAAGCTCGCGTTCAAGAGGGATCAACGCAAGCTTCAGAAGTTGATCCTGAGCACTAGTTGCATCATCGAGGGAGCCAATTCGAATTGGCTCCGGCAAGCGTGAACCAAAGACTGTGTCCAAGCCGGAAGCCTTCTCCACTTGATCCCAGTCGCCCTCGCCATTTGCAAGCTCGGGATTCCATGTCTGCCGGTTGGCATCATAGTTCGGTCCGGACCATTGCCAGCGGCTCTTTACAACTAGGTGTTCACCTTCTTTTGTCTTCCACTTCGAATGAACATTTCCAAGCCCGTCGGGAATGTGAACCCTTAGAACAACTTCCGACAATTGATCCGATGACGCGTGCTGGTGCCGGTCTGCATCAACACGAAACTTCCGGCCCTTTGCCAGTTCGTATGCATTGAGAACGGTCGACTTGCCGGCGTTATTGCGACCGACCAGACATACAATGTCGTCCAGATCTACGGTGACTCCATCGTTGCCGATGCAGCCGATGTTTCGGACTTCGATGCTTAAGAGTTTTGAGCGATTTTCCATAACAACTCCATGTAGTGGATTGAATTAGATGCTGTTGTTCTGAATCAGTGTGTAGCTTTGCCAGAGATTTGTTGTGTATATCACAGGAACACGAAGGCTTGGCCGTCCCCCGTGTTAGACCATTGTTGCAGCCGCCATTGGGAAGGAAGGCAAAACAAACCCTGCGCTAGGCGGTTTGCTGTGTGCTCTAAAGTCGGGCAATTCCACTCGATGCATGGTTCTTCAAAAGTCCCGCAGCACATTCATCGCTGGCCGAGCCGGAACACGCCCTCAAGACCCCGCCGCCGCCCGCGTGCGGATGTCGTCCATCCGCTGATCGTGCAGCAGGCGGCCGTTCTCCCACACGGTCACCATCGCGTCTTCGAAGCCGGTCGGCAGCGTTTCGTCACCGCTGGGAGGCAATGCCACCGTATGCAGGCTGCCGTCATCCAGGCGCCGCAGCAGGCGCATGCGGCCGCGCTTGCTGGTCTTGCCCGCATCGGTGACCGGATCCTTGTAGACGTCGATCCATTCGCCCCCGACCCTCGCCGCCGAGCACTTCAGTGCGAACTTCTGCGTATCGCGGTCCAGCCGCTGCAGCAGGGCACCGCCCATGCCGAAGGCCACATTGTCCGCGGCGTAGCCGTCATGGGTGATGCGCTGCAGGATGGCGCGGATCGTATCCGGGTTGATGCCATCGCCCTGGATCACCCGCACGTGGTTGAGCACGCGGTAGCCCTTGCTGTTGATCGCGTGGCCGAAGGCTTCATCCAGTCGGTGCAGGCTTTCCGCCACCACCTCCACCGGGTCGCCCGAGTCCGGGCGGATGACCAGGGTGGCACCCGAAGCGATCACTTCTTCGCGCAGGGTGGTACCCCAGTGCTCGCTGATCGCGCGGTAGATGTCATAGCTGTCCGACACCACCGCCACGATCGAACCGGGCTTGCCGAACTGGCGCAGCATGTTGCGATAGGCGTCCACCTCGCGTTCGCGGCCCCAACTGGTGATGGTGCTGTGCTCGGCGGCCGGAATCGAATAGCCGGCCATCGGCGCGTGGTAGTGCGCGCGTGCCAGGCACAGCGCCGACACGGTATCGGTGCCGAGGAAGTTGACCAGGTGCGCGGCACCGCCCAACGCGGCCGATTCCAGGCTCGATACACCGCGCGCGCCGAAGTCGTGCAGCTTGAACGGCAGCTGCCCCTGCGGGTCGTCGCTGGTCTGCTGCAGGAACGCGGCAATGGTCTGCCGTGCGTGCCAGCTGATGGTGGCCACGGTGACCGGATACCACACGCGCAGCAGCAGCGTTTCCAGGTACGACGGCACCCAGAACGCAGCCGGATCGGTCGACTCGATGGTCATCAGTGCCTGGTGGGTGGGCACCACGCTGCCCTCGGGAACGGCGCGGATGCGCACCGGCAGGTGGCCGCCAAGCCGGTCGACGATATCGCGCCAGCCGGCCTCGTTGAACGGTTCGCCATGGGCGGCGAATACCGCAGCAGCCTCGTCGATGTCGGCGTGGGTGACCGGTCGTGCCAGCGCGTCCTTGAGGATCGCCTGCAGGCCGAAGAACACCGTGCGATCGTGCAGGCCGCCACGTGATTCGACGTAGAAGAACGTGGCATCGGTACCCGGCGGGTACTGCAGCCAATGGCTGGCCTTGTAGCTGTCGGTGTTGAGGAGAAGATTATCGAGGTAGTGCATGACGGAAGCTCCTTCGCGTCGAGTGACACCAGCGGTCTATCCGCCAGTGGGGAGGCCGGGCCTGTCAGCCGCGGCCGAGGAAATACTCCAGGATGTGCAGGTGGTCTTCGAACAGCTGCGGGCCCATGTCCAGGGCTTCACTCACCGGTATCCAGCGCGCCTTGTCGGCGTCGTCGCCGCCGCGCACCGGCGGCAGGTCACCGGCCGGAAACTCGAAGTGGAAGCCGTGGGTGATGGTGCGGCCGCGCTGGCTGCGGTCGGGGTGGTCGAAGACCTGCTGGCCCTTCAGCGACCCCTTCAGCACCGGCAGCGGAATCTTCAGCCGGGTTTCCTCGCGTAGTTCGCGCAGGCAGCTGTCGAGCAGGCTCTGTTCCTGGCCGACGAAGCCGCCGGGCAGCGCCCACAGCCCCTTGCCGGGTTCCGAGCGGCGACGCACCAGCAGAACGTGGCCCGAATGCACCACCACCGCATCGGTGGTGACGAAGGTGGGCGCGTAGGGCGCATCCTTCCAGGCGGCCTTGTACTGTTCGATGAAGCGGTACTCGGCCACCAGCTGGCCATACGCAGGCGCGCTTTTGCGGAACGCTTCGAGCATGTCGTACACCGGCGCCGGCACATTGCCACGCAGCATCAGCAGCGCACCGTGGAAGTCGACGTCGCCGGCTTCGAACAGGTAGCGCCGCAGCTCGGTGGCCGACAGGGTGGCGGTGTGCTGCACGTCCACCAGCGGCCACTGCGGGAACTCGCGCAGGTAGTAGCTGGACGCGTCCTTGTCCATGCCGATCAGGCCTACCTTCGCATCGGCGGCGGCGCCGTCGTTGCGCAGGGCTTCAGCCACCTGGCGCTGCACGTTGGCGATCCACTGCGCTTCGTTGTACAGGTGGTCACGCAGCGGGCGGATCAGCAGGCGGTCGGTGTGGCCATCGAGGGCGGCCTGGATCATCACGGCACGTTCGGCCACGGTCCAGGGATTGCGCAGGCTGCGGGGGGTATCGGCAGAGCCGACCAGGAAGATCAGCTTGCGGGCCCGGCTCAGGGCCAGGCGGGCAACGGCGGCGTGGCCGTTGTGGAAGGGCTCGAATCGCCCGATGAAGACGAGATAGTCGAATTCCATGAGAATCCCTCATGTCGTTGTGGCAGCCGCGGGTCTGTCCCTTGGCTTGCTGCAGATGCTACGCCGATGGCGGGGCGGGTCAAGCCTGCAGCCGTGCTTTCTGCTGAACGGCGCATCGCGTGCGCGGACTGCGCCGTTGTTCTCAGGCCCTGAGAAGCCTCTGCGCCATACTGGCACCCACGCGGCGGACGGCATGCTCGGGGGCAAGACAGTGGCGGACAAGTACTGCGATCTGGTCATGAAAGGCGGCATCACCAGCGGCATCGTGTACCCCAATGCGGTACTGGCGCTGGCGCGCGAGTATCGCTTCAAGAGCATCGGCGGCACCTCGGCCGGCGCCATCGCTGCAGCCGTAGCGGCCGCGGCGGCCTGCGGTGATCGCCGCCAGCAGGCCGGCGAGCACCTGCCCGGCGATGCCGGCTACGGCGGGCTGTCGGCGGTGTCGGCGCAGCTCTCGCGGCGCGGCTTCATCTACAGCCTGTTCCAGCCGGCACGGGGCGCGCGCGCCGCCTACCGGTTGCTGGTGGTGCTGACCGGCAATGCCCGCCTGCCACACAAGCTGCTGTGCCTGGCCATCGCGGTGTTCGAGATTGCGCCACTGGAGGTGCTGGTGTCGCTGGCGCTGCTGCTCGGCCTGGGCTGGTGGGGCGGCGGTTGGAGCGGCGTGGCCGCCACGCTGCTGCCATCACTGCTGTGCTCGTACGGTGCCGGCGTGGCCGGTGCCGCGCTGCGGGTAGCGCGGGTGGCGCGCCGTAACCTGCTGGGCCTGTGCAGCGGCCTCGGCCGCGATGCACGCACGCCGGCATTGACCGAATGGTTGCACGAGTGCCTGCAGCAGCTGTCCGGCAAGCCGCTGGATGCACCGCTCACGTTCGCCGACCTGCACGATGCGCCGCGCTATGCCGGCGAGCCGGACAGCCCGCATGCGATCAGCCTGCAGATGATCACCACCTGTGTGTCGCACAACGAGCCGCGCACGCTGCCGCTGGGCGGCGCGCAGTTCTGGTTCCTGCGCGAGGAGTTCGAGCAGCTGTTTCCGGCCAGCGTGGTGCAGTGGCTGGTGACGCAGGCCGGCCCGCCACTGGAGGTGGAAGGGCGCCGGTACTACCACCTGCCGCAGGGCCCGAAGCTGCCGGTGCTGGTGGCCACGCGCATGAGCCTGAGCTTCCCGCTGCTGATCAGCGCGGTGCCGTTGCATGAGCCCTCGCGCCGCGAGCGTCGCTGCGAACCGACCGCACCTGCGGCCGACCAGGAGCACAACGTGGCCGACAGCATGGAAGGGCTGACCAGTGCCGGGCAGACCTGCGGACCGGTGATCACCGCGTTCCGCATCTGCTGGTTCTCCGATGGTGGCATCAGCAGCAACTTCCCGATCCACCTGTTCGATGCCGCGTTGCCGCGCTGGCCAACCTTCGCCATCAATCTGGTCTACCCGCAGCACGCCGAAGACGTGAGCCACGGCAGCAGTGGCCGCCAGGCGCTGGAACACGCCGTGTTCCTGCCCACCGAAAACCGTCATGGCTGGCAGCGTACCTATCAGTCGATCGCCACTCCGCTGGCCGCTGCGGAGCTGGGCCGTTTCCTGTTCGCGGTGGTGGCGACCATGCAGAACTGGCGCGACCTGCTGCAGGCGCGCGCGCCGGGTTACCGCGACCGCATCGTGCATGTGAGCCTGCAGGGCGACGAAGGCGGCATGAACCTGGACATGCCACAGGAGGTGCTGACCCGCATCGCCGACAAGGGCAGCCTGGCCGGTGCGCGCTTCTGTTCGTTCTCGTTCGAGAACCACTATTGGATCCGCTGGCGCAACCTGGCCTCGGCCTACCAGCGCTACACGCTGGAAGTGGCGCGTACCGATGACCCGGCGCAGCAGGTACTGGCCTACCGCGCGGCGTACTCGATGGTTGCCAGTGGCCAGCCGACGCCACCGTCGTACAAGCTGGGCTCGGAAGACAAGCGGCTGGCGTCGCAGCAGTTGTGGGGGCTGATGGTCGAGCAGGGACGTACCTGGGAGGACCTCGGCCCGGACCTTACGGACGGCGCACCGCGTCCGCTGCCGCAGATGAAGGTCACGCCGATCTACTGACCCGGTAGTAGATCCACGCCATGCGTGGATGGAACCCCATCGAAATCGAATATTTCGAACATTCATCGAAGAGCATCCACGCATGACGTGGATCCACCGTGTCGACCAAGGTCGACACCTACCCACAGCAGCAAAGGATGCCGTTTCGACAGCTCGCGGAGACCTGTCGAAGGCGGGGTGGGTCCGGTTGCGGGGGCGTGAGCCGCATGGGCCCGAGGCATGCCTCGGGCGGGTTGGGCAGGACGCCCAACCCCGGTCTTGCCGTGTGCGCAGGACTGCGCACACGAGCA
>NZ_JCAFWP010000065.1:0-9279 GCF_059295135.1 Stenotrophomonas sp. INTA L402-1 | reverse complement strand
GAGCAAGCGGCGACCGAGCTTACATGGGTGAGGGCGCTTTGCTTGCGAAGCATTGCTTCGCAAGCGCCCGAACGCACAGCCGCCAGCGGCTGGGCCGGGCCCCGGAGGGGGACTTGCAGCGTCCCCCTCAACCGGACCCACCCCGCCAACCACGGATAGCCCGCTTCTGCTGTTGACGTTGACGTTGCCTTGGCTTCAGCAGGTGCAGGGCTGCAAGCCCTGCCCCCCCCCCCCTCAGTGAGCAGCAGGCCGCGACGGTGGCAGCCACGCCGCCACGATACCCAACAGCGGCAGGAACGCGGTCAACTGGTAGACGTACTCGATGCTGGTCTTGTCCGCCAGCAGGCCCAGCACAGCCGCCCCAAGCCCGCCCATGCCAAATGCGAAACCAAAGAACAGGCCGGACACCATGCCGATGCGGTGCGGCATCATCTCCTGCGCGTACACCACGATCGCCGAGAACGCCGAGGACAGCACGAAGCCGATCAGCACCGCCAGCACGGTCGTCCACAGCAGATCAGCATGCGGCAGCATCAGCGCGAACGGCGCCACGCCCAGGATCGAGGTCCAGATGATCGGCTTGCGGCCGATGCGGTCACCCAGCGGGCCACCAAGGAAGCCGCCGGCGGCGGACGCCACCAGGAACGCGAACAGATGCAGCTGGGCCTGCGCCACCGGAATGCCGAAGTGGTGGATCAGGTAGAAGGTGAAGTAGCTGCCGATGCTGGCCATGTAGAAGTACTTGCTGAAGATCAGCACCAGCAGGATCGCCAGTACCTTGGCCACGGTGCGCGGCGGATGCCGCGGCGCCATCGCAGCCGTGCTGACCGGTCGTGGCGTGCCCAGATGCAACGCGTACCAGCGGCCGACATAGGTCAGCAGAGCGATGCCGATCAGAGCGGCGCCGGCAAACCACGATGCGGCGTGCTGGCCATACGGCACGATCACTGCGGCAGCGATCAACGGGCCCAGCGCTGTTCCGAAATTGCCACCCACCTGGAACACCGACTGCGCGAAGCCGTGACGGCCGCCCGAGGCCAGTCGCGCGATGCGCGAGGCTTCCGGATGGAAGATGGCCGAGCCAATACCGACCATCGCCGCCGCCATCAGCACCACCGCGTAGTTCGGTGCGAAGCCGAGCAGCAGCATGCCGCACAGGGTCGAGGCCATGCCGATCGGCAGCGAGTACGGGGCTGGGCGACGGTCGGTGGCCATGCCGATCAAGGGCTGGAAGATCGAGGCGGTGAGCTGGTAGGTCAGCGTGATCAGGCCGATCTGGGTGAAGCTGAGATTGAAGCCGCCCTTGATCACCGGATAGATGGCCAGGATCAGCGACTGCATCATGTCGTTGACGACATGCGAGGTGGAAATGGCGGCCAGCACGCCGGGGGCAACCGGGCGTGAGGTCGTTGCGGGAGAAGCCAGGGTCGACATGGACACAGTCAGGTTGGGGGCGAGCCACGCATGCTACGGTGGCCTCCCCCTCCCTTCTGCCGCGTTCGGGTCATGGCATATCGCAAAAAGGACACTCCCTGCCCGGTCCGCGAGACTGCACCGTGGAACGAGGTTCCGGTACACCGCCCGGTGACCTGCCGCGCCCGCCACTACAAACCCGGCACCCACATCGCGCCCCACCGGCATCGCCGTCACCAGCTGGTGTTCGCCATGTCCGGACTGATGGTGGTGCGTGCGGACGGCGGCCGCTGGGTGGTGCCCTCGACCCGCGCGATCTGGGTGCCGGCCGGCATGGCCCATGCGGTGGACTGCATCGCTGAGGTGCATATGCGCAGCCTGTACGTGGAACCGGATTTCGCGCCGCAGCTGCCGGACGAGGCGTTCGCGGTACAGGTAGCGCCGCTGCTGCGCGAGCTGCTGCTCGCCGCCAGCCTGATCGAGACCGCGCATGTGGATGACAGCCGCGACGGCCGCGTGGTGCGCCTGCTGCTGGACGAGCTGCACCGCATGGACGTGCTGCCGCTACACCTGCCCTCGCCCTCCGACCCGCGCCTGCAGCGGATCTGCCAGCACATCCAGAAACATCCCGGCGACGACGCCACCCTGCAGGACTGGGCGCAGGCGCTGCAGGTGGACGTGAAAACCATCCAGCGTCATTTCGCCAGTGAACTGGGCATGACCTTCGGGCAGTGGCGGCAGCAGGCGCGGCTGCTGGCCGCCCTGGAGCGACTGGCGGTCGGCGACAAAGTCATCGATGTCGCGCTGGCGATGGGCTATGACAGCCCCAGCGCATTCACCAGCATGTTCAAGCGGCAGCTGGGGCAGACACCAGCGGCGTTTTTCCGCTGACCGCAAACGAAAACGCCGGGCATGGCCCGGCGCTGCCGTTCAACGTTTGCGTTGAAAACTCAGGACGTCATCCGGTCCCAGAAGCCCTTCACGCCATCCATGAAGGTGGCCGACTTCGGCGAATGCTTGCGCGCTTCCTCACCGACGAAGGTGGCTTCGAACTGCTCCAGCAGCTTGCGCTGTTCGTTGGTGAGGTTGACCGGGGTCTCCACCACCACACGGCAGTACAGGTCGCCTTCGCTGCGGCTGCGCACCGAACGCACGCCCTTGCCACGCAGGCGGAACAGCTTGCCGGTCTGGGTCTCGGCCGGGATGCGGATCTCCGCTTCGCCGCCCAGGGTGGCCACGCGCACGGTGTCACCCAGTGCCGCCTGCGAGATGCGGATCGGCACTTCGCAGTGCAGGTCGTCGCCATCGCGCTGGAAGATCGCATGCTCGCGCACGCGCACTTCCACGTACAGGTCGCCCGGCGGCGTACCGGCCGGACCGGCCTCGCCTTCGCCCTGCAGGCGGATGCGGTCGCCGGTATCGACGCCCGCCGGCACCTTCACCGACAGCACCTTGTCTTCCTCGACACGGCCATTGCCGTGGCAGGTCTTGCAGGGCTTGGCGATGATCTGGCCGCGGCCGCCGCAGTTGTGGCAGGCCTGCTGCATGGCGAAGATGCCGCGCTGGATGCGCACCTGGCCGCGGCCATGGCACACATTGCAGGTCTCGACCTTGCCGTCCTCCGAGCCACTGCCATCGCAGTCGCCGCACTCGGCCAGGGTCGGGATCTCGATGCGGCGCTCGACGCCGCGCACGGCCTCTTCCAGGTCCAGCTCCATCACGTAGCCGATGTCGGCGCCACGACGGGCCTGGCGCGGACCACCGCCGCCACCGCCAAAGATGTTGCCGAAGATATCGCCGAAGATATCGTTCATGTCCGGGCCGCCCGGACCGCCTCCGCCCATGCCGTGCTCGAACGCGGCGTGGCCATGGCTGTCGTACATGCGGCGCTTGTTGCCGTCGGACAGCACTTCGTAGGCTTCCTTGCACTCCTTGAAGGAGGCTTCGGCCGCCGCATCACCCGGGTTGCGGTCCGGGTGGAACTTCATCGCGCAGCGACGGTAGGCCTTCTTCAGCTCTTCGTCGTTGGCGGTGCGGGCAACGCCCAGCACTTCGTAGTAATCGCGCTTGCTCATATCGTGAATCGGGTTCCGGAAAGTCGGGATTCGTCAAAGCGGAAGAGCGGAACCAGGTCCGCTCTTGCGTCGGGCGCCCCGACACGCCGGTGGGCGGTCAGGACCCTGATGCGACAACGGGACGCTGATGGCCAGCGTCCCGTGTCGGTCCGGATCAGGACTTCTTGTCGTCCTTGACTTCGGTGAACTCGGCGTCCACCACGTCATCCTGCGGCTTGCCCGCATTGCCAGCGTCGGCACCCGGGGCGGCACCGCCCTGGTCGGCCGAAGCGGCGGCGAACAGCGACTGGCCGGCTTCTTCCAGTGCCTTCGACTTGGCTTCGATCTGTGCCTTGTCGTCACCCTTCATCGCGGTTTCCAGGTCGGCCAGCGCCGCCTCGACCTTGCCGATGACATCGCCGCCGACCTTGCTGCCGTGCTCGGTGATGGCGCTGCGGGTGCCGTGGATCAGGGCGTCGGCCTGGTTGCGGGCCTGCACCAGCTCCTGGAACTTCTTGTCTTCTTCGCGGTTGGCTTCCGCGTCGGCGACCATGCGTGCGATCTCTTCCTCGGACAGGCCCGAACCGGCCTTGATCTCGACCTTCTGTTCCTTGTTGGTCTTCTTGTCCTTGGCCGACACGTGCAGGATGCCGTTGGCGTCGATGTCGAAGGACACTTCCACCTGCGGCAGGCCGCGCGGGGCCGGCTCGATGCCGGACAGGTCGAACTTGGCCAGCGACTTGTTGAAGCGGGCCTGTTCGCGCTCACCCTGCAGCACGTGCACGGTCACGGCCGACTGGTTGTCCTCGGCGGTGGAGAACACCTGCGAGGCCTTGGTCGGGATGGTGGTGTTCTTCTCGATGATCTTGGTGAACACGCCGCCCATGGTCTCGATGCCCAGCGACAGCGGGGTCACGTCCAGCAGCAGCACATCCTTGACGTCGCCGCCCAGCACGCCGCCCTGGATCGCAGCACCCAGTGCCACGGCTTCGTCCGGGTTGACGTCCTTGCGCGGTTCCTTGCCGAAGAACTCGGTCACCGCCTGCTGCACCTTCGGCATGCGGGTCTGGCCACCGACCAGGATCACTTCGCTGATGTCGCTCGAACGCAGGCCGGCATCGTTCAGGGCAACGCGGCACGGCTCGATCGACTTCTTGATCAGGTCTTCCACCAGCGCTTCCAGCTTGGCGCGGGTCAGCTTGATGTTCAGGTGCTTCGGACCCGAGGCGTCAGCGGTGACGTACGGCAGGTTCACTTCGGTCTGCTGGGCGCTGGACAGCTCGATCTTGGCGCGCTCGGCGGCGTCCTTCAGGCGCTGCAGGGCCAGCGGATCCTTGCGCAGGTCGATGCCCTGGTCCTTGTTGAACTCTTCAACCAGGTACTCGATGACGCGGTTGTCGAAGTCTTCGCCGCCCAGGAAGGTGTCGCCGTTGGTGGCCAGCACTTCGAACTGCTTCTCGCCGTCG
Source organism: Stenotrophomonas sp. INTA L402-1 (assembly GCF_059295135.1). Classification (NCBI taxonomy): domain Bacteria; kingdom Pseudomonadati; phylum Pseudomonadota; class Gammaproteobacteria; order Lysobacterales; family Lysobacteraceae; genus Stenotrophomonas; species Stenotrophomonas sp. INTA L402-1. Next base: position 4,346 of record NZ_JCAFWP010000065.1, on the reverse strand, counting down.
ACGTTGGCGATCTCGATCACCGAGACGTCGAAGGTGCCGCCGCCCAGGTCGTACACCACGATCTTGCGATCCTTGTTGTCACCCTTGTCCAGGCCATAGGCCAGCGCAGCCGCAGTCGGCTCGTTGATGATGCGCTTGACGTCCAGGCCCGCAATGCGGCCGGCGTCCTTGGTCGCCTGGCGCTGGCTGTCGTTGAAGTAGGCCGGCACGGTGATGACCGCTTCGGTGACCTTCTCACCGAGGAAGTCCTCGGCGGTCTTCTTCATCTTTTCCAGCACCTTGGCCGAGATTTCCTGCGGGGCCATCTTCTTGCCGTCGCTGGTCGACACCCAGGCGTCGCCATTGTCATGGGCCAGGATGCCGTACGGGACGTGCGCGATGTCCTTCTGCACTTCGGCGTCGGTGAACTTGCGGCCGATCAGGCGCTTCACCGCGTAGAAGGTGTTCTTCGGGTTGGTGACGGCCTGGCGCTTGGCCGAGGCGCCGACCAGGACTTCGCCGTCCTTGGTGTAGGCGACGATCGACGGGGTGGTGCGATCGCCTTCCGAATTCTCGATGACGCGGGCCTTGCCGCCGTCCATGATCGCCACGCACGAGTTGGTGGTGCCGAGGTCGATACCAATGATCTTGCCCATGGGGGAGACTCCTGAGGATGCTTGTTGGGGTCAGTCCGGCCGCTCGCCGGTGGATGAATACGATGTGGGGGGGGCTCGTGGAACATTCAAGCCACCTCCCGAACGCTGTGTTCAGCGCCTGGAAAACCTTGCCAGGCATGGCCTGGCACGACCGGGACCGGGCATGGCCCGGCCCGGCCGATCAATCGGCGGCCACCACCACCAGCGCCGGCCGCAGCAGGCGCTCGTTGAGCAGGTAGCCCTTCTGGAACACGGTCACCACGCTGCCCGGGGCGGCGCCCGGGGTCGGCACCTGGCTGATCGCCTGGTGGTGTTCCGGGTTGAACGGCTGGCCGATCGGGTCCAGCAGGACCAGGCCGTTGTCGGCAGCGACCTTCAGCAGCTGCTTGTAGGTCAGCTCCAGGCCTTCGCGCAGCGGATGCGGGTCGTCGCCGGCGGCCTTCAGGCCGGCATCCAGGCTGTCGAATACCGGCAGCAGCTCGCCAAGCAGCTTCTCGTTGGCGAACTTGCGGGCCTGCTCGATGTCACGGGCAACACGCTTGCGCTGGTTCTCGAGGTCGGCGCGCTCACGCAGCGCATCGGCCTTGATCTGCTCGACTTCGGCGCGCAGGCGCTCCACTTCGTCGTTGACGCCGGCGGCGGCGGCCGCATCGGCGGCAGTCTGCTGGGATTCGATATCTGGATGTTCGTGGTTCATGTCTGGGTCCCTGGCGGTCAATCTCCGCCTCCACCCACCCTAGTGTGGGCGGGATGCTGCGTTTCAAGCGTCGGATGTTCCGGGAGTGCGCCCGGCCGGTGAAAAGGCCGCGCCAAGCACATCGGCGGTGGCCTGGACCAGCGGAATCATGCGGTCGTAGGCCATCCGCTTGGGGCCGATCACGCCCAGCACGCCCAGTACCTGGCCATTGGCGGTGTACGGGGCGGTGACCAGCGAGACCCCCTGCAGCGGCATCATCCCGGTCTCCTCGCCAATGAAGATGCGCACCCCCGGGGCCTGGATGGTGCGCTCCAGCAGCTGCAGGATCTCGCGCTTGCTGGAGAACAGCTCGAACAGTTCGCGCAGGCGCTCCAGGTCCGACAGGTCCTGCACCCCCATCAGCCGGGTCTGGCCGGCCACCAGCATGTCGTCGGCGGCCGGCTGCAGGGCCTGCTCGGCCAGTTCGATGCTGTGCGCCAGCAGCTGCTCCAGCTCGGAACGGGCATCGCGCAGCTCCAGCAGCAGGCGGGTGCGGATCTCGGCCATCGGCAGGCCGGCGAAATGGGCATTGAGGTAGTTGGCGACCTGCTCCAGCTGGCCTGGCGCGAAGTCCTGCCGGGTCTCGATGACCCGGTTCTGCACCTCGTTGTCGGCAAACACCAGGATCGCCAGCACCCGGCGCCCGTCCAGCGCCACGAAATCGATCTGGCGGAAGGCGAACTGCTCGCGCCGTGGCGCGCTGACCACGCCGACGAAGTGACTCATCGCCGACAGCAGCTCCGAGGCGCTGCCGAGCAGGGCCTGGGTGCTGCCGCCGCTGGCCAGCTCCTGACGCAGACGGGCCAGCTCGCCCTCGCCCGGCGGCTGCATCTGCAGCAGGCTGTCGACGAACACCCGGTAGCCATGCGCGGTCGGGATGCGCCCGGCCGAGGTGTGCGGCGAGGCCAGCAGCCCCAGGTCTTCCAGGTCGCCGAGGATGTTGCGGATGGTGGCCGGGCTGACCTCCAGGCCGGCCACGCGCGCCAGCGTCTGCGAGCCGACCGGCTCACCGTCCTGGATGTAACGCGCGATCAGCGTGCGCAGCAGATGGCGCGCACGCGGGGCAAGCTGGTCGGGAGAACCGTGCATGGAATCAACCTGTGAGACACGGACACTAGATAATGGCGGCGCATCACCTTGGCAAGTCATTGGACCTCCCTCGCCCGCGTGCTAGCGTTGCGCGGCTGCTGATACCCCCTTACCCATGCTCAGACATCTTTCGATCAAGGATTTTGCCGTCGTCCGCGCCACCGAACTGGAGTTCGGGCCAGGCATGACCGTGGTTTCAGGCGAGACCGGCGCCGGCAAGTCGCTGATGGTCGACGCGCTGGGCTTCCTGTCCGGCCTGCGCGCCGACAGTGGCGTGGTCCGCCACGGCGCTGCGCGCGCCGAACTTTCCGCCGAATTCGCGCTGGACCAGCTGCAGGCCGCGCGCCAGTGGCTGGCCGACAACGAGCTGGACGACGAGGAACAGTGCCAGCTGCGCCGCGTGATCCGCGCCGATGGCGGTTCGCGGGCGTGGATCAATGGCCGCCCGGTGACCCTGGCCCAGCTGGGCGACCTGGCCTCGTTGCTGGTGGAGATCCATGGCCAGCACGAACAGCAGGCCCTGCTGACGCGCCCGTCGCAGCTGGCCCTGCTGGACGCTTATGCCGGCAACGAGAACGAGCGCCGCCAGGTGCGCCGCGCCGCCGCGGCCTGGCAGGCTCTGGTCGATGAATCGCTGGCGCTGTCGCAACAGGGCGACGTCAGTGACCGGATCGGCTTCCTGGAGCACCAGCTGCGCGAACTGGACCGCGAAGATCTGGAACCGGAGTCGATCGTCGCACTCGGTGCCAGCCACCGCCGCCAGGCCCACGCCAGCGCCCTGCTGAGCGCCTGCCAGGCGGCCAGCAACCAGCTCAATGGCGACGACGGCAGTTCCGCGCTGGACCTGCTGCAGCAGGTGCGCCACGAGCTGTCGCGCCTGATCGAACACGACCCGCGCCTGGGCGAGGTGGACGGCCTGATCGAGAACGCCTCGATCCAGCTGCACGAAGCCCTGTCGCTGCTGGACCGCGTGCATGACGACCTCGACGCCGACCCGGAGCAGTTCGAGGAGAACGAGCGTCGTCTCGGCCGCCTGCACGACCTGGCCCGCAAGCACCGCGTGCCGATGGACGAGCTGGGCGCGCAGCGCGAGCGCATGCATGCCGAAGTCGAACAGCTGCGCGGCGCCGACGAACGCCTGCAGCGCCTGGCCGGCGAAATCGACAAGGCCGCTGCGGCCTGGCGCGTACAGGCCGAGGTGCTGACCGCCAGCCGTCGCAGCGCCGCTGCCGAACTGTCGGCCACCACCACCGGCATCATCGCCGAGCTGGGCATGGGCGGTGGCCAGTTCCTGATCGAACTGGAGCCGCAGGACGCCGGCAAGCCCGACCCGCAGGGTGCCGAGCGCGTGGAATTCCTGGTGGCGGCCAACGCCGGCCAGCCACCGCGCGCCCTGCGCAAGGTGGCCTCCGGCGGTGAACTGTCGCGCATCTCGCTGGCCATCGAAGTGGCCGCGCTGGACCTGGATGCGGTACCGACCATGGTGTTCGACGAGGTCGACTCCGGCATCGGCGGCGCGGTGGCGGACATCGTCGGCCAGAAGCTGCGCGCCCTTGGCGAGAAGCGCCAGGTGCTGTGCGTGACCCACCTGCCGCAGGTCGCCTCCAAGGGCCATGCCCACTACCGGGTCAGCAAGGCCCCGGTGGAAGGCATGACCCAGAGCGCAGTGGAAAAGCTGGACAGCAAGGCGCGCGAGGAAGAACTGGCGCGCATGCTCGGCGGCGTGGAAGTGAGCAAGGAAGCGCGTGCCGCCGCACGCAAGCTGCTGCAGGTCTGAGGCCTGTTCGCGGTTATCCACGCATGGCGTGGATCTACAACGCGCGAGGTAGTGCCGGCCGCTGGCCGGCAACCCAACACAGGTGAACGACTGTCTCTTATACACATCT
>NZ_JCAFWP010000064.1:0-10074 GCF_059295135.1 Stenotrophomonas sp. INTA L402-1 | reverse complement strand
CCATAGACACCCGCCCCGGCTTGTGTGTGTGGTTGGTGCCTCACTTGTTTGACGGGGTTGGGGCGGCGCGGCCCCACCACCCCCCCATCCCCTGTTTGTGGGGGGGCCCCCCCCCCCCCCCCCGCCACTACCAGGCTTTGCCCACCAAGGCCTGATCGCCCATATACCCCCGCTGCGCAGGCGGGGTTTCGCATTTCAGGGTTAGTCTGTGCGCCTCTTCCATGGAGTCGCCCGTCGATGCGCCGCCGTTCCCTCGTTCTTGCCCTGTCCCTGCTGCTGCCGGCCGGCGCCTTCGCCCAGGCCCAGCCGCAGGTCGCACCGGTCGCGTCACCCGCCGCCGCGCGCAACAGCGCCACCGTGGTGCTGACCGCCGCGCCGGCCGACTGGCGTGCACTGGATGGCCAGCACGTGCGCATCGCCGCGCCACTGACCCTGGCCGGCACCGATGGCCTGGAGCGCTTTGGGCAGCTCACCGTGGCCTTCGATGGCCGCCTCTGGCAGCCGACCGAAGTGGCCGCGCCGGGTACCGCGGGCTACGAGCAGGTGATGGCCGACAACCAGCGCCGCCGCCTGGTGCTGGACGACGGCAGTGATGCCCGCGACCCGGCCAGCGTGGCCTACCTGCCGGGTAACCCGGTACTGCGCACCGGCATGCAGCTGCGCAATGTGGAAGGCGTGGTGCACGTGGATGCACAGGGTCGGCCGCGCCTGCAGGTCGAAGGCGTGCTGAAGTTGCCGGAGCTGAAGCGTCCGGCGGTGCCGACGGTGCCGGGCAGCCTGCATGTGGCCGCCTTCAACCTGGAGAATTTCTTCAATGGCGACGGCCAGGGCGGCGGCTTCCCGACCCTGCGCGGTGCGCGCACGCCGGATGAGCACAAAGCGCAGGTGGCCAAGCTGGTGACCACGGTCAACGCGCTGGGCGCCGATGTCGCTGCACTGATGGAGCTGGAGAACGACGGCTACGGCCCGCAGTCGGCCATCGCCGAACTGGTCGATGCGCTCAACCGCGATCGCGGCGCGCAGGGTGACTGGCGCTTCGTCGACGCCGGCAGCGGCCCCGGTGACAATCCGATCCGGGTCGGCATCATCTACCGCAGCACGCGCCTGCAGCCGGTTGGCAAGCCGGCCACGCTGACCGGCGGCCCGTTCGTCGAGCACAGCCGCGTGCCGTTGGCGCAGGCCTTCCAGGGCAAGCAGGGCGCACCGTTCGTGGTGGTCGCCAACCACTTCAAGTCGAAGGGCTGCCGCGATGCGAGCGGCGCCGACGCCGACCGCAACGACAACCAGGGCTGCTGGAACGCCACCCGCGTGACCTCAGCGCAGCAGCTGCACGCCTGGCTGCAGACCGACCCGACCGGTACCGGTGCCAAGGACGCGGTGCTGCTGGGTGACTTCAATGCCTACGCGATGGAAGACCCGATCCGCACCCTGCATGACCTCGGCTGGCAGGACGCATTCAAGGTCGCCAAGGTCGAGCATCCCTACAGCTACGTCTACAACGGCTATACCGGCCGCCTCGACCACGCCCTGCTGAATCCGGGCATGGTCAAGCGCCTGCGCGGTGCCGCCGAGTGGCACAGCAATGCCGACGAACAGGACGCCAGCGGCTACCAGGGCCGCAACGTGCAGGGCCCGTGGCGCAGTTCCGACCACGATCCGCTGCTGCTGGGTTTCGACAAATAACGCACCGCCGGGGTCGGATCCCATTCCCATGGAATGGGCTCTGACCCCGCGTGCGGCCCGCGCGTTCGTAGCCCGACATGCATTGGGGTCCGGTGCATTGGGGTCAGAGCCCATTCCGTGGGAATGGGATCCGACCCCGGGAATCGCTCACCCCCAGGCGATCAACCCGATCGCCAGCACCGCCAGCGCCAGGCCGGCGCGGTTCCACTTCGTGGTCGCTTCGCCGAAGGCGAACACACCCACCAGCGCGCCCAGTACCACCACGCCGATGTTCATCCCGGCGAACACGGTGGCCGGGCTGTCCGGCATCGACTGATGCGCATGTACATAGAAGAGAATGTTGCCGCCGTTGAGCAGGCCCAGCAGCGCGCCGGCGCCGAGGTTGCGCCAGGCCAGTCGGCTGCGGCCACTGGCGTGCCGCCACAGCTGCAGTGCCAGCATCAGCACGAAGGCCACGCTGAAGCTGGCCAGCACCGCCGCCATCGACGGCGTGCCGGACAGCGCCACCTGCTTGAGCAGCACGTCCACCACCGCGAACCCGGCCCATACGCCCAGCAGCCAGCCCCAGCCACCCGGTGAGGGCGCCACCGCCGGTCCGCGCGGGCGCAGGCTGATCGCCACCATCGCCAGCAGGCCCAGGGCGAGACCCGCCAGCTTCCATGGCGTCGCGGTCTGGCCGAAGAACAGGAACGCAGCAGCCAATGACAACAGCAGCGACAGCCGCTGCGCCACGTCACTGCGGACGATGCCGGCCACCGCCACCGCGCGGCCCAGCACCAGGAAAATCGACGGCAGTACCACCGCCAGCGCCAGCAGCGACAGCCACGGGGCATGCGGCGCGCGCAACGCATCCAGCGGCGGCTGCAGCACCACGGCGGTGAGCGTTGCCGCCACCAGATAGTTCCAGGTGACCATCTGCGAAACATCCAGCTGGCGGCGGCTGGCCAGCTTCAACAACACCGAAACCAGCACGCTGCAGATCACGGCCAAAGACAGGTAGAGCATGGGGCGGGCACAGGGCAGGGGCAGGGGACGCTATCATGGTGCCATGCACAAGCCTTCGTTCCCCGTCGCCCCCGGCGAAACCGCCTGCCTCGAACTGGACGGCCCGGCCGGCCCGCTGGAAGTGGTCGTCGACCTGCCCAAGGCCGATGTGCCGGTGCAGCCGATCGTGGCCATCGTCTGCCATCCGCTGTCCACCGAAGGCGGCACCCTGCACAACAAGGTGGTCACCATGACCGCCACCACCCTGCGCGAGCTGGGCATCGCCACGGTGCGCTTCAACTTCCGCAGCGTCGGCGGTTCGGCCGGTGAGTTCGATCACGGCGTGGGCGAGCAGGACGACCTGAAGGCGGTCGCCGCCTGGGTGCGCAGCCAGCGCCCGGACGACCGCCTGTGGCTGGCCGGCTTCAGCTTCGGCTCATTCGTGTCGCTGAAGGCCGCTGCCGCGCTGCAGCCGGAAGCGCTGGTCTCGATCGCGCCGCCGGCGGGCCGTTGGGACTTCGACGGCATCGCACCGCCGGCGCGCTGGCTGGTGATCCAGGGCGAGCAGGACGAGATCGTCGATCCGCAAGCCGTCTACCAGTGGCTGGACACGCTGGACTTCCCGCATGAGCTGGTGCGCATGCCCGAGACCAGCCACTTCTTCCACCGCAAGCTGATCGATCTGCGCGGCGCGTTGACCCACGGCGTCAAGCACTGGCTGGGCGCGGCGGCATGAGTGCAACCGAGTTGACCCCGTCGCAGCGGTACGCGGAAGGGGTTGCCCGTGGCGATTGGCAGAACGACCCGGCCCAGCACGCGGCGCTGGCCGAACTGGACCGCATCCACCTGGGCCTGCTGGACAGTGCCGAGGACGGTTGGCTGGACCGCCTGTCCTCGTTCTGGAAGAAGCCCGAGCCGGTCAAGGGCCTGTACTTCTGGGGCGGCGTCGGCCGCGGCAAGACGTTCCTGGTCGACCTGTTCTACGACGGTCTGTCGATCAAGCAGAAGTACCGCACCCACTTCCATCGCTTCATGCGCAGCGTCCATGAGCGCCTGCGCGAGCATCAGGGCCAGAGCGACCCGCTGGCGAAGATCGCCCAGGAATGGCGCAGCAACCTGCGCGTGCTGGTGCTGGACGAATTCTTCGTCACCGACATCGGCGACGCCATGTTGCTGGCGCGGCTGCTGGAGCGGATGTTCGCCGAGGGCGTGACCCTGGTCACTACTTCCAATACGGCGGTGGAAAACCTGTACCTCAACGGCCTGCAGCGTGAGAGTTTCATGCCGGCCATCGGCCTGCTGCAGCGCTTCTGCGTCGAGCTGTACGCCGAGGGCACCGAGGACTACCGCATGCGCGCGCTGACCCGCTCGCCGGTGTACCGCGCACCGTTGGCCGCTGACAGCGACGAATGGCTGGCGACGCGCTGGAACGAACTGAGTGGCGGCCAACCTGCCAAGACCGGCAACATCGAGATCGAGGGCCGCAAGATCCCGGTCCGTGGCCGTGGCAAGAGCATTGCCTGGTTCGATTTCGCTGCGTTGTGCGAGGGCCCGCGTGGCCCGTCGGACTACATCGAGATCGCGCACGAGTTCAACACCGTGCTGCTGGGCGGCATCCCTGCGTTCGACCGCCTGAACGAAGATGCCGCGCGCCGCTTCGTCAACCTGATCGACGAACTGTACGACCGCCACGTCAACCTGGTCTGTACCGCCAGCACCTCGCCGGTCGAGTTGTATACCGGCACTCGCCTGCAGGGTGCGTTCGAGCGCACCGCCTCGCGCCTGATCGAGATGCAGAGCGCCGAGTACCTGGGTACCCCGCACCGGGCGTGAGGGCGCCACCCAGGTAAATGCGTTGCCGGCCAGGGTTCCGGTAGTGCCGGCCGCTGGCCGGCATCCGCCGCGCAGTTATCGGGAGGGTGCCACGGCGTTGTCACGCGGCCGTTCATCCAGCCCGGCCGACACATGCAGGCCCGAGCCATCGCCGTGCTCCACCCGCACGCTCTCGCCGCGCTCCAGCAGCCGTAGCGGCTGGCCCTGGTAGCGCACCTCCAGCGCATCGTGGGCCTCTGCCAGTGACTGCACCAGCGGGCATAGCGCCATGGCCTTGGCCTCCAGCTGCTGGCTGCGCGCTTCCATGCGGCGGTCGACTTCGGCATCGAGGCGGTCGGCACGGCGCTCCATGGCGCCGGCGCGGCCGGTGAACACCTGCCACAACACGCTGCGGGTCATCGACCCGGCCATCGTCTCGGCCATCTGGTCGATGTGCGCGTCGAAGCCGTCGCCGAAGGCTTCCTGTTCCCAGTAGCCGCGGCCCAGGCTGGCGTCGATCCAGTCCTGCATCTCGCCGCGCATGGCACGCATCTGGCGGTTGCGGGACTTGCCGGTGATGGCCTCGAAGGCGGCGTCCAGTGCGTCGAAGGTGACCCCGGAGACTTCGTGGGCCAGCGCCGTGGCCGCCGGCATCAGCTGGCGGGCGCCGGTCTCCATCTGCCGCAGGCGGGCGGCGTCGGCGGTGCTGACCGTCACCATCCTGCCGTCCAGGCTCAGCTCGCCGTCGTGGAACACCACTTCATGCGGCGCCTGCGGGCCATGCCGCAGCCAGATGCCACCGCTGTCCACCAGCACGTCATAGTCGGTGTGGATACCGCACTGGTCCGAACGCAGGTCCGGCCCCTCGGCGGCCAGCGCTGGGGCAATGAACAGGGCAGGCAGCAGGGCCAGCGCGGGCAACCGCAGGTGCATCGGAGCATCCTTTTCCGGGAGCGAGCGGCCAGCATCCGCTGCCAGCGCGCGGGCGTCACCGGCCGGAAGTCACCCGTCCACCGGATTCCCACCGGCTGCCCACCAGCTATCCACAGGGTTGTCCCTAGCCAGTTTCATCACTGTCATGTGAAGCTGTCATTGTTCCGTTTCCGCAGTGCGTTGTACCACCGCGATGACGCCTTTCGGGCTTGACTGCGCAGCCCGTTCCGGCAGGTCTGAAGCGTCTGATCCGGGCGCCGATGGCACGATCCTTGCGGCGCAAGGGATTGCCGAATTTCACTACATTTGGCGTTGACGGACCCCATTACCCCCACTATCTTGTGGCCGTCGGTCGCAGCAACCCCAATTCCAGGGGGTGCCCGGGGTACCCATCCGCGATCGTCAACGGCAGTGGCAGGCGCAGGGTCTCATCCCCTGCGACGCCGTCCTGCCATCCTGGGCTGTCATGTCCCGGGCTGCGTCACCCGATGCATCGAGCACCCACCAATCACGCCAAGAGGACACACGCCGTGACCACCGAATCCAGCGCCACCATCGAGAAGGAAAGCGAATTCCTGTTGACGTCGCCGCCGACGGCCAACGCGATGAGTGTGACCAAGCGCAATGGCACGACCGAACTGGTGGACCTGAACAAGATCGTGCGCGCGGTGCAGCGTTCCTCCGAAGGCCTGCACGCCGTCGATCCGATGCGCGTGGCCACCCGCACCATTTCCGGCCTGTACAACGGCGCCACCACCCGCGAGCTGGACGAACTGTCCATCCGCACCGCCGCCCTGCTGATCGGTGAAGAGCCCGAGTACGGCCGCCTCGCTGCGCGCCTGCTGGCCAACTACATCGCCAAGGAAGTCTCGGGCCAGGAAATCTACGCCTTCTCGCAGTCGGTCAGCCGTGGCCATGAAGTCGGCCTGATCAACGACCGCCTGCTGAACTTCGTGCAGACCAACGCGCGCAAGCTCAACGATGCCATCGACATCTCGCTGGACCTGAACTTCGATTACTTCGGCCTGCGTACCCTGTACGACCGTTACCTGCTGCGCCATCCGCACACCCGCAAGGTGATCGAGACCCCGCAGCAGTTCTTCCTGCGCATTGCCAGCGCGCTGAGCGAGGATGTGTCCGAGACCCTGGCGCTGTACAAGCGCATGGGCAACCTGGACTACCTGCCGTCCAGCCCGACCCTGTTCAATTCCGGCACCACCCACGAGCAGCTGTCCTCGTGCTTCCTGCTGGATTCGCCGCAGGACTCGCTGGAGTCGATCTATTCCAAGTACGGCGACATCGCCCAGCTGTCGAAGTTCTCCGGCGGCATCGGCGTCAGCTACACCCGCGTGCGTTCGCGTGGTTCGCTGATCAAGTCGACCAACGGCCACTCCAACGGCATCGTGCCGTGGCTGAAGACCATGGATTCGTCCGTGGCCGCGGTGAACCAGGGCGGCAAGCGCAAGGGCGCAGCCTGCGTCTACCTGGAAACCTGGCACGCCGACGTCGAGGACTTCCTCGAGCTGCGTGACAACACCGGTGACGAAGCCCGCCGTGCGCACAACCTGAACCTGGCCAACTGGGTGCCGGACCTGTTCATGAAGCGCGTCGAGGCCGACCAGGAATGGTCGCTGTTCGATCCGCGCGTCGTGCCGGAGTTCACCGACCTGTTCGGCGAAGCCTTCGAGCAGGCCTACCTGCAGGCCGAAGCGCAGGGCAAGGCGAACCGCACCATCTCCGCGCGCAAGCTGTACGCCCGCATGATGCGTACGCTGGCCGAGACCGGCAACGGCTGGATGACCTTCAAGGACAAGTGCAACCGCGCCAGCAACCAGACCCTGCGTCCGGGCAACGTGATCCACCTGTCCAACCTGTGCACCGAAATCCTGGAAGTCACTTCCAACGATGAAACCGCAGTGTGCAACCTGGGTTCGATCAACCTGGGCAACCACTTCGACGAGCACAACGAGTTCGACTTCGAGAAGCTGGCCGAGACCGTGCGCCTGGCCGTGCGCCAGCTCGACCGCGTCATCGACCTGAACTTCTACCCGATCGAAACCGCCCGCCGCGCCAACCTGCGCTGGCGTCCGGTCGGCCTGGGCTGCATGGGCCTGCAGGACGTGTTCTTCCGCAAGCGCCTGCCGTTCGACAGCGCCGAAGCCCGCGCCCTGTCGAAGAAGATCGCCGAAGCAATCTACTTCCACGCGCTGGAAACCTCTTGCGAGCTGGCCCAGGAACGCGGCAAGCACCCGTCGTTCAACGACACCCGCGCCGCCGGTGGCGAACTGCAGTTCGACGCCTGGAACGTGGTGCCGGAAGACACCGCGCGCTGGGATGCCCTGCGTGCCCGCATCAAGGAGCATGGCCTGCGCAACTCGCTGATGATCGCGATTGCACCGACCGCCACCATCGCCTCGATCGCCGGCTGCTACGAGTGCGTCGAGCCGCAGGTGTCCAACCTGTTCAAGCGCGAGACCCTGTCCGGTGACTTCCTGCAGGTCAACCGCTACCTGGTGAACGAGCTGAAGAAGCTGGGCCTGTGGACCGCCGACATGCGCGATGCCATCAAGCTGGCCGAAGGCTCCATCGCCGGCGTGGCGCAGATTCCGGAAACGCTGCGCGAGGTCTACCGCACCGCGTGGGAACTGCCGATGCGTTCGCTGATCGACATGGCCGCCGAGCGTGGTGCCTTCATCGACCAGTCGGCCTCGCTCAACCTGTTCATGGAAAGCCCGAACATCGGCGCGATGTCCTCCATGTACATGTACGCCTGGAAGCAGGGCATCAAGACCACCTATTACCTGCGTTCGCGCCCGGCCACCAAGATCGCCAAGACCACGGTGAGCAGCGCAGCTCCGGCCAAGGTGTTCAGCCCGGACGAAGCCATCGCCTGCTCGCTGGAAAACCCGGAAGCCTGCGAGGCCTGCCAGTAAGCAAAAAAGAAGGGCCCCGAGCTGTAACTCGGGGCCCTTCTGATGCTTCACAAAACGTCCATAACCACTTGGGCGGGACGTCTTTGATCGGCTACTTCGACTAAGAAGCGGGGTCACTATACCGCTATCTGTGGTCCGATCAAAGTTCGAAGCTCAGGTACTTCGTGTACAGGAGTAATCGTTATGAGCAAGAAGCAAGACCGAATGGTTTATCGTCGTGAAGACGGTCAGTGGGCGAACAAGCGCAATGATTCTGACCGTGCGTCCAGTTTGCACGGGACGCAGGCTCAGGCTGAAGAGAGCGCTCGTAGAATGCTGTTCAACCAGGGCGGCGGCGAGCTGACCACTAAAGGCCGTGATGGGTTGATCCGTAGCAAGGACACCATCGCGCCCGGACGTGATCCGTTCCCGCCTCGAGATACTGAACACTAAGCTGAACCTGAAGGTATTACTTTCAGTAGAAGTATGATGGGCACAAGGAAGTGCCCGATTCACAATCATTTGATTCAACTTGCAGTGTTGAGAAATCGCACTGCCGAACATGCGAGACACCCATGGCCGACAAGCCCAAGCAGATGCTGCTCGATCCCGGTTTTGAACTGACCCTGCGCCCGATGCGCTACCCGCAGTTCTATGACATGTACCGGAATGCGATCAAGAACACCTGGACGGTGGAAGAGATCAACTTCCAGATCGACATCACCGACCTGCACAGCAAGATGTCGCCGGGTGAGCGCCACCTGATCCACCGCCTGGTCGCGTTCTTCGCCACCGGCGACTCGATCGTCTCCAACAACCTGGTGCTGAACCTGTACCAGCACTTGAACGCGCCCGAAGCGCGCATGTACCTGTCGCGCCAGCTGTATGAAGAAGCGCTGCACGTGCAGTTCTACCTGACCCTGCTCGACAACTACCTGCCGGATCCGGAAGAGCGCGTCAAAGCCTTCGCCGCGGTGGAGAACATCGACTCGATCAAGAAGAAGGCCGATTTCTGCTTCAAGTGGATCGACTCGATCCAGGACCTGAAGCGCATCGAGACCCGTGCCGAGCGCCGCCAGTTCCTGCTCAACCAGATCTGCTTCGCTGCGTGCATCGAAGGCCTGTTCTTCTTTGCTGCGTTCGCCTACGTGTACTACTTCCGTTCGCGCGGCCTGCTGCCGGGCCTGGCCTCGGGCACCAACTGGGTGTTCCGCGACGAAAGCGCGCACATGGAGTTCGCGTTCGAGTCGGTGCGCGTGGTGCGTGAGGAAGAACCGGACCTGTTCGACGACGAGATGAAGCAGCAGGTCTACGACATGCTGGCCGAAGCCATCGAATGCGAAGTGCAGTTCGCCGAGGACGTGCTGTCCGGCGGCGTGGCCGGCATCTCGACCCGCGACATGCGCCAGTACCTGCAGCACTGTGCCGACCAGCACTTCGCCAAGCTGGGCATGGAAAAGAAGTACAACGTGCGCAACCCGCTGCCGTTCATGGAACTGCAGGACGTGCAGGAGCTGACCAACTTCTTCGAACGCCGCGTCTCGGCCTACCAGGTCGGCGTGCAGGGCGAAGTCGCCTTCGACATGAACTTCTGATCGAACCGGTCAGGCCTGTCGCAATGAGAAACCCCGGCCAGCGCCGTAATGCTGTTCACTTAAGCAGCTGAGCCAATCAGAATCCGATGCCAGTCTTCTGGCATCGGATTTTTTGTGCCCATCCAACAGCAACTGCTCGACCTTGGTGACCTGTT
>NZ_JCAFWP010000063.1:0-11011 GCF_059295135.1 Stenotrophomonas sp. INTA L402-1 | reverse complement strand
GCGCCGTTGGACATTGCGGCGACAACGCCGCCTGCGAAGGCTTTTTTGGGCTGCTCAAGCGTGAGCGAGTCTATCGAACGAGCTACCCGACACTGGATGCAGCAAGAGCGGATGTGTTTGACTACATTGAGCGACGCCACAATCCAAGGATGCGGCGAAGGGTCGCCAGGCAGGATCAGAAGGTTGCAGCTCTTTTAGAACCGTCCGTGATATCGGGGTAGAACCCCCCGTTGCACTGAACGGAAACCCACACATACATTAAAGGACCTGTCATGCCAGTCGATTCTCCGCCTCCCGTTCCGCAAAGGCTGCGCGAGATGCTCAAGGACTATCCTGAGCATATTCAAACCCTGCAGGCTGACTTAAATCGCGTAGTTGAAAAGCCGTCCAAAGGCATCCCCTTATCTGAACAGGCTATTTGGGCATTGGAGGCTGCGCTCAGTACCTTCGCCGTGGATGCCCGCGAAGAAACCAAAGCGGCCGAGGCGGGCGGCGATCCGGCGGCGATTGCACAAGCCAAGGCAAAAGAACGCCTCATGTTTCAAGCTAGCTCCAGCAATGGAGGAATGCGGCTTGGATTGATGAATGATCTATGGGATTACTTTAAATTGATCGAGGGCGTTTGAGTGAGCACGTCAAATGGTGGTCTCGACGCCGCAACACATTCTCGTGTGTTCGAGGAGGCAGTCTTTCCTGACAGCGGATTCACCAGGGTTACTTCGCAATCTCAGCCCAGAGCAATCATCCTCGCGGGGCAACCCGGAGCAGGTAAAGGTAGCTTGGCCCGTGGGGCCGAGACTGAGCTTCAGCATGATGTCATCAAGATCGACCCCGATGAGCTGCGCAAATACCACCCAGATATAGGGAAATTCCAGGAGAGCTATCCCTACACATGGTCTTCGTACACCCATCCTGACGCCAGCGCGTGGTCTGACAAACTGCTAGATGCCACCGTTGCAGGGAAGAAGAACCTGATCTTCGACACCACGTTGAGCAACGGTGAGTGGTCGTCCGAACTGATCAAGGACCTGCAATCGAAGGGCTACACGGTGGAGGTGCGCGCCATTGCATCTCCAAAGCTGGAGAGCGAGCTCGGGGTTGACGTGCGCTACTCTCGCGACCTGGACAGCAAAGGCAATGGTCGCTACGTTCCCGCTGGTGCTCGCGATGCGATCTACGAGAAGCTGCCCAATAGTCTGGACATGGTGCACGAACGCACCGATGTGCAAATTCGCATCTTCAATCGTGAAGGCAAGGAGTTGTACGACAGCCACACCAGCCCGAAGTTGCCTGGGGCTGCATTGCAAGAGGCGCGCGAAGCCCGGCTAAAAGATCCCGCCCTCACCCGCCAGCTGCGGGATGGCTGGCAGGAGCAGCAGGCCTGGCACCGTGATTTGCCACAGACGCTGTCCCACAACGACAAGGTCGCTCGGCCCACGCGAGAGAACCTACTGACAGAGCGCAGCGAAGCTCAAGTGGTCGAGGGGCTTGAGCGGCAGGCGCGACAAATGGTCGATATTGATCATGCGGTGCGCATTCGCCCCACCCGCATCCGCGCGGGTGGGGCACTGGGCATCGCAGGCCTGGCATTGGATGCCTATGACGCCGGTGAGGCTCTGCGAGCAAGTAGCCGACTGCGTGGCGAAGGCAATGACACAGCCGCAGAGTCAGGGTTGATCCACTTCGGCGCACGCAGTGTAGGCGGCTTTACCGGCGCAGGTCTGGGCATGGCAGTCGGTGCGGTCGCGGGCGTCGAATCAGGCCCCGGTTTGCTGGTCACAGGCGCCATCGGCGGGATAGCGGGCGCGTTCGCGGGCGACAAGATTGCCGAGTGGACGGACAACCGTCGCATCTACAATCAAGCCGACAGTCAGGGAAACACTTGGACCTATGATCCGGATCATCCCGATCAAGGCTGGCAGCGCCCCGCACCGATTGACAACAGCAACGATGGCATCGACAACCCGACGCGTGGCCTTTTGCGCGCGCCTCCAGCCCTTGCCAACCAGCTGAATTACCAGGCAACCAGCGAGTCGGTGAAACTGGTGCTTGGCAGCCCGCCCAGCCAGCAAGACCCGTTCACGCAACCCGCCAATGTCAGCGACCCGCAAAGCTGGTATCCGGCGCAGTGGACACGTACGGCCGACGGCCAGCAGTGGCAACGCGAAGTGATCACTGCCGTGTACGAGCTGGGCCAGCGCGAGACGCGGATCGACGTGGCCAGTCCAGAACGAGCGGCCGAACTCGATCAGGCCGCTGCCCAGGTCGTGCTGCACAATGCTGCCAACAGCCGCCCGGTGATTGCGGCGCGCTACGAAGCAGCCTATGCCCAGAATGGCTGGGCGTCCTATGGCTCAATACCCGAGGCTGTGCAGCAGGCACGCACCGATTTGGACGCGTTGGCCGCCTCCGACGACAACCGCTACCAGCGCCAGGCGGACGGCCGTTGGGTCAGCGAGGGGGTGATCTACGATTCCACTGCCAGCGGCAATCTGCGCGCCGAGTTGGACGCCACCCGCGATGTGGTAGAGGCGACGTTACCGCCGCCCCACGCTATACAGAAGCCGTCGCCGATGACGGCTGATGAGCGCATGCGCGACACGCTGCAGGGCGCCTACGCGAACGCTGGGGTGGTCCTGAGTGCAGAACAACTGGCAGCGAGCGCGGTTGCAGTCCAGGCCACACAGACCGCGCAGGGTCTGGGGCCCGACACCACTGCCCTGCAGTTGCAGCGGAACGCCAACGGCGGTTACGACGTGGACAGCCCTATTGCCAATCTCCGCCTGGCCGCTGACGGCAAGACTTATACCATTGCGGCCGTGACCACGACGGAGGACATCCATCGGACACAAGGCCGGGCTTCCTCTACCGGCATCGATAACCCGCAACAGGCCGCGGGGGCCACCACTGAACAGCCAATGGAGCAGTCCCATGCGGGGGCGCCGATGCCGCCTCGGCAGGAACCAACACCGTCCCAGGCAATGACTGCCATGCAGGCCGACCCGCTGTATCGGCAGATCCGCGATGGCGTGGCCGCGCTGGACGCGCGTTACGGGCGCGAATTTGACGAGACCAGCGAGCGGATGACAGCCAGCCTGATGGTATTGGCAAAGGGCAATGGGTTGAAGCAGGTGGACCATGTGTTGCTGAGCAATGCAACTTCAGAACAGCCTGTCGCACACAACGTTTTCCTGGTCCAGGGGAGGCTGGACGATCCTGCGCACCTGCGTGCGTTCATGCCCACCGAGCAGGCAGTGCAAACTCCGGTTGCGGCGTCAGCGCAAAAGTACGAGGCGGTCAGCCGCGAGGTGGAGCAGCAATCCCATGCCACACAGCTTCAGGAACAGCATCAGCAGGAAAACCAAGCTAGAGCGGCCAGCATGGGGCGGTAGTCATTGCTGGTTTGTACTGACGAGCCGACGACGCGAGGCATGTTCCTCCAGAGCGCGCCCCGCGCCGTTGACGTGCCGAACATGCCGATGGCGTCCTGAAGCGTCACCGGAAGCCGAACTGATTGAATCCGCCCTGTCTATTACCCACCCGACGTGCTGGCGTGACTAGGTAAGCCCGATTTGTTGGGCAAATGCGCCATCATGGCGAGTGATGCAGAGAAAGGCGGCCGTAGGGCCGCCTTTTTCGTTGTGGTAGTGCCGGCCGCTGGCCGGCAACCCCCCGTGTTCGCAGATACCGGTCGACGCGGTACGGCGCCCCGTGCCCGACAATGCGGCCATGAGCATCGAAGAGATTCCCCCGCGCAGGCGCGTGAGCGCCTGGCCTAAGGCGCTGTGCTGATTGATGTGCGCTGGGCGGTCGCTGGGGGACCTACCTCGATGTGGAACTCGACGAGGGGACCTTTCAGCGACGGGATTTGGGCATGGACGCTTCTTTAGGGCCAGGACTGGATTCGACTTATGCAATTCCTTCTGTCATCTGCCTGGCTGAGGCCAGCACGAATTCATCCTGATAATGACCAGCGGCAACAGAGAGTCCAACCGGGCAATTGTCGACAGTCAGCAACGGCATGGAAATCTCGGGCAGCCGCGCGACACCGGAAAAGGCGGTGATCGCCATTGTCCTATCGTAGAAGTCCAGCACGGCTTCCAGCGTCGTCAGCGATCCCTTGAGAGGGGCAATGACAGGCGTCGTGGGGAAGCAGATGACGGTTCCGGGCATGAGGAAAGCATTGATCCTCTCGAAGAACCATTCGCAGCGGGTGATGCTGTCGAGTGCGGTAAGCCGGTCGAACGATTGCACATTTCCATACGCCATGGAGAAGGCAAAGCCAAGCTCGGGCTTGTGTGTTTCGATCCAGCTGCCAACCGTGCTCTGGAATTCGGCCGTCTGCAGATTCCGAAGCGCCTTCACATTGCAATCGACTAGCGGAACGTCCGCGCCGACGATCTGCGAGAAGCGGACTGTCTCCGGCTCGATGCCTGTGCGGGTGGCGATCGCCTGCAAGGCGGCCTCCGCCTGGTTTCTCACTGCTTCGTCAGCAATGTCCAGCGCATCGGCGAGGACCAGGATACGTCGCAGCGGCGCCGGCTGGCTTGAGCTGCTGCGCAGCAAAACCCGTGTCGCTGCATCAAGCAGGTTCAATGATGCGGCAACGACGCCCACCGTGCTGACGCTCGGCATGAAGGGCAGCACGCCGGCTTCGGAAATCCGGTGCAGGGATGGGCGCATGCCCCAGATACCGCACAGGCTCGCAGGAACACGGATTGAGCCGCCCGAATCGGTGCCGATGGAGAAATCGGCCACGCCATTGGCGACCGAGGCTGCCGATCCACTTGAAGAGCCGCCGGGAATGCGATCTGGAGCCCTGGCATTCACCGGCGTGCCGAAGAATTGGCTTTCGCCGTCGAGGCTATACGTGAATTCGTCCGCGACGACCTTGCCCACGCAGCGCGCGCCCGCAGCCAATACCTGATCGACGCAAAGCGCATTGAGCTTCGGCGCAGGATGCCTGGCCTGCCAAGCGGGGCTGCCATAGGAGGTCTTATGACCCGCCAGATCGATATTGTCCTTCACCGTGAAGGTTGTTCCCTCCAAAGGCCCTGCTCCAAGCGGTGCTATGTCGATCCTTTCGACGATCGAGCCGGACGGATCATCAGGGTAACTACTGTGCATGCTCATCTCGTGGTCGGTTCCGAAGCGTTGTGACGATTGTCCGTGCGAACATCGGCCTAATAGTATGAAACCCGAACGCTGCTGTTGCGGGCGCGCTGGGCGCGCCAGCCAGGCATGGGTTTGGTTCTCGATGTCTCGATCATGGCGGACTGCTGCGACGAGCGCGGCAATGAGGCAACGCGCATGGCATGCCTCGGCCGCGCCGCGATGTTGAAGCCGGTTGCACCTGGCTTGTGGCGGGGATCGATTCCGGCATCTGCACCTGCCCCGTGATGCTTGCCCAGACCAGGGTCGTACCCAGTGCACCTGCCAGGTACGCCACCGACACCGCCCCGATCAGCAGGCCCGCGGCATGCTCCAGCCATGGAAGCAATCGGCAACACCCCTGCGCCCAGCGCGGATGGCTGCCGAGCCACGCCATCAGCAGGCCGAGCGACAGCGCGACGCCACTCAGGCAGGCCACGTAAGCGGCCTGGGTGCCAGTGTCGGCTACGAGGCCGGTAACCAGGGCTGCAATCGCGAACTGCAGCATCCAGTTGCTGCTGCTGGCGAACGCCAGCAGGCATCCTGCTTCGGCGTGCGGCCAACGGGAGCGAGGACGCAGGCCCAAGGGCATCTGCAGGGAAAGCGGAGAGAACGGGGTCAAGCCGGCGTCGCGCAGGCACATGCCCGCCAGGCGCAGCAGCAGGAGGCAGCCCGCGCACTGCATCGCCAGCGTCCACAGGCCGCGGTTTCCCAGCATGCCCGCTGCAACGAAAGCCGTCGCACAGATGATGCCCGTACCGATGGCGATACCGAACGACGCGGCCATGGCGGCTTGCCCGCCCGCGCCCATCGCGGTGCGCAGGATCTTCGCGTGATGCGAAGCAGGCAGGAGCATGGCGAAGCCGTACAGCACCGCGACGATGAAGAACTGCTGCACGTAAACCTGCCACTGACTTACAGAAAGTGCAGAGTGTGGGTGGGTGTGAACGCGCGGTATTGAACGCCATTGCGACAGGTGCGAATCGCCGGCATCAGCCGGCCCACAGCGACACGACGATCCATAGCGCCAGTGCGATCATCAGAAGCCCTGCGGCCCGCTCAAGCCAGGGCAGGGCGCGTGCGAACCGACGCAGCACCCACGGGTGGCCGACCAGCGCGGCGACCAGCAGATCCCAAAGCAGGACGATGCCGAACATCCACGCGCCATAGAAGAATTTCGTTGCGGCGTTGGCCTGCGGGCCGTTGAGCATTGCCGCCAACGTTGCGTAGAACAGCGCATTCTTCGGGTTCAGCAGCGCAGACAGGGCGCCCAGCCCTGCCGCCTTCCACCATCCGTGGGCACCGTCCGCTCGCGATCCGGCGGCAGCGTCAGATGCCTGCAGCGTTGTCGAACCCGCATGGCGCAGGAACAGCGTGCCGAGGTACAGCAGGAACCCGCAGCCCGCCAACTGCACCGCAATGAACCCTGCGCTATCTGCGCGCAGCATGGCCATTCCAGTGAAGGCGGCCACGATGAAGACGCCATTTCCGAGGGCGATGCCTGCGCAGGCGCCACTGGCGGTGCGCCAGCCAGAGGTGATCGCAGTGCGCGCAACAAGGAAGAAGTCGGGGCCGGGTGAGAGCAGGGCGAGAAAATGTACGGTGGCGATGACCAGGAACTGTTCCATCGGGTCCGGCGGCGGCTGGCGGGGGCGCCAGTGTGGGGATGTGCCGCGCGGTGGTATTGAACGTTATTGCAGGCTCAACGCCGGTACTGGCCTGGGGTCGCACCGGCGTGGGCCTTGAAGACCCGCTGGAAATGACTCTGGTCGGCAAAGCCCAGTGCATGCGCGACCACGGCCAGTGCCTGGCCTTCGCACAACCGTCGGCGGGCCTCCTGGATGCGCTGGTCGATCTGCCAGGCGTGTGGCGTCAGGCCCGTGGCACGTCGGAAGGCGCGGATCAGCTGGTAGCGGCTCATGCCTGCCAGCGATGCCAGCTCCTGCAGGGCCGGGGTGTGTTCGAGCCGCTGGCGCAGAATGTCCATCACCGGCTGCAGCCGCTGCTGTAGTGCGGCATCTTCAGGCGGGCCGGCGACGGCTGCACCATCGTGTTCATCCAGATCGCCGACGAACGCGATCAGCGCCGCTTCCTTGACGCTGACCGGATCGTCGGAGAACAGCGTCTCGTTGAGCTGGCAGTACTGCTGGTAGCGCAGGCGATGGCTGGAAATCCGGATGGGTTCCTGCTGCCAGTCGGGTCCGGGCAGGCCGTCATACTCGGCGCGGACTTCGGCCATCCAGCGCGCATCCAGGTGCAACATCTGGTAGCTCCAGACCTGGCCGGGCAGGGGGTTGCAGGCATGCACGCGGCCTGCGGGTACGCCGACCAGATTGCCGGGTTGCAGCAGGCGCGGTCCTTCCGCCGCGCCGGTGAACACGCTGCTGCCGGCGTCCACGGCGCCGATCGAGAAAGTGTCATGGCTGTGCGGGCGATGGCAGGCGCGGCTGTCGCACGCCCGTCGGCTTTCGACGAAGGGCATGCGCGGGTCACGCCAGAATTCGGTGGCAGAGCGCATGCAGCGGTTCCGGGATGCAGGGGGCAACGCCTGCATGGTGCCATGTTCGGGGCAAGGCGCGTCGAGGGTGTCTGCGCGATAATGCGGCCATGAGCATCCAAGAGCTTTCCCCCGCGCGGGCACGCGAGCGCCTGGCCCACGGCGCGGTGCTGATCGATGTGCGCGAAGCGCACGAACGGGCCGGCGGGATGGCCGAGGGCGCGCGCGGCGTGTCCAAGGGCGAACTGCAGGCCGACCCGGCCGCGCATCTGCCGCGGCACGACCAGGAGATCCTGCTGATCTGCCAGAGCGGCAAGCGCTCGGCCGATGCCGCGCAGTCCCTGCTGGAGGCCGGCTACACCCGCGTCGCTTCCGTGACGGGCGGCACCGTGGCCTGGCGCGAGCAGTCGCTGCCGCTGGTACAGCCGCTGGCCAGCGCCGCCGACCGCGACTTCTACGACCGCTACTCGCGGCACCTGCTGCTGCCGCAGGTGGGCGAGGCCGGCCAGCGCCGGCTGCAGCAGTCGCGGGTGCTGGTGCTGGGTGCCGGTGGCCTGGGCGCGCCGGCCGGCTTCTATCTGGCCGCGGCCGGGGTAGGGCACCTGCGTTTTGCCGACCACGACCGCGTGGAGCGCAGCAACCTGCACCGTCAGATCGTGCATACCGAGGCCAGCGTCGGCCAGCTCAAGGTCGATTCCGCGCGCGAGCGGCTGCTGGCGCTCAACCCGTCGATCGAGGTCGAGGCAGTGCCCGAGCGGGTCACGTCCGAGAACGTGGATCGGCTGCTGGAGGGCGTGGACGTGGTGCTGGATGGGTCGGACAACTTCCCGCTGCGCTACCTGCTCAACGATGCCTGCATCAAGCTCGCCAAGCCGCTGGTGTACGCCGCCATCGAGCGTTTCGACGGCCAGGTGAGCGTGTTTGACGCTGGCCGCCAGCGTGGCGTGGCGCCGTGCTACCGCTGCCTGTTCCCGGAGCCGCCGCCGCCGGAGTTCGCGCCGAACTGTTCCGAGGCTGGGGTGCTGGGTGTGCTGCCTGGCCTGGCCGGCGTGCTGCAGGCCACCGAGGTGCTGAAGCTGCTGCTGGGTATCGGTGAGCCGCTGGTCGGCCGCCTGCTGCGCTTCGATGCGCTGGGCATGCGCTTCCGCGAGACCGGCATCCGGCCAGACCCGCAGTGCCCGGTGTGCGCGCCGGGCGTGCCGTTCCCGGGGTATATCGATTACGCCGCGTTTTGCCGGGGCGGGTGAACCCGTCCGGGGATTCATCCACGCCATGCGTGGATGGATGTATCGGGATTCGGGATGATGCTGGGGGTCACTCTTGGCATCGTTCCACCTCCAAGACAATCCGGCGCAACATGCGTGCTATTGCCGTCATCGGCATTGCTCTATTGTTGAACCCGATTCTGGATCTTGGGGAAAACACCGCATGGCGGTAGAAGCAGCGACCAGCGAGCTGGTCAAGGTCGTGGCCCTGTTGGGCGCGGCGGTGGTGATGGTGCCTTTGTTCCGCCGGGCCGGCCTGGGCTCGGTGCTGGGCTACTTCGCCGCTGGCCTGGCGATCGGACCGTTCGGGCTGGGCTGGTTCTCCGACCCGCAGGCCATCCTGCATACCGCCGAGCTCGGCGTGGTGATGTTCCTGTTCGTGATCGGCCTGGAGATGCGGCCCTCGCACCTGTGGAGCCTGCGTAAGGAGATCTTCGGGCTGGGCACGCTGCAGATCGTCACCTGTGCGCTGGTGCTGACCAGTATCGCCAAGCTGTTCGGCCTGCCATGGCAGGTGGCCTTCATCGGTGCCACCGGCTTCGTGCTCACCTCCACCGCGGTGGTGATGCAGCTGCTGGCCGAGCGCGGCGACATCGCGCTGCCGTCGGGGCAGAAGATCGTCTCCATCCTGCTGTTCGAAGACCTGCTGATCGTGCCGTTGCTGGCGCTGGTGGCCTGGATGGGCCCGAGCGCGGGCAGTGCCGATGGCGAAGGTTCGCGCTGGTTGTCGGTGGCGATCGGTGTCGGCGCCATCGTCGGCCTGGTGCTGGTCGGCCGCTTCCTGCTCAACCCGCTGTTCCGCGTGCTGGCCGAATCGAAGGCGCGCGAGGTGATGACCGCCGCCGCATTGCTGGTGGTGCTGGGCGCGGCGCTGCTGATGCAGCTGTCCGGCCTGTCGATGGCGATGGGCGCGTTCCTGGCCGGCGTGCTGCTGAGCGAATCGACCTTCCGCCACCAGATTGAAGCGGACATCGAACCGTTCCGCGGCATCCTGCTCGGCCTGTTCTTCCTCAGCGTGGGCATGGCGCTGGACCTGAGCGTGGTGGCCGCGCACTGGCAGCTGATCCTCGGCCTGGTGCTGGCGTTGATGGCGGCCAAGGCGCTGTGCATCTACGTGGTGGCGCGCATCATGGGGAGCGACCATGCGCAGGCGCTGGACCGTGGCGTGCTGATGGCGCAGGGCGGCGAGTTCGCCTTCGTACTGTTCTCTGCTGCCGCATCGGCCGGCGTGATCGACCTGGAGATCAATGCCAACTTCACCGCCGTGGTGGTGCTGTCGATGGCACTGACCCCGCTGGTGGTGCTGGTCTACAAGCGGATCGCACCGAAGCCGACGGTGAACATGGACGGCGTGGACGAGGCCGATGGCCTGTCCGGCAGCGTGCTGCTGATCGGCTTCGGCCGCTTCGGCCAGGTCGCCAGCCAGTCGCTGCTGGCGCGCGACGTGGACGTGACCATCATCGACAACGATGTGGAGATGATCCAGAGCGCGGCGCGCTTCGGTTTCAAGATCTACTACGGCGACGGCACGCGGCTGGATGTGCTGCATGCCTCCGGCGCGGCCAACGCGCGCGCGATTGCAGTGTGCGTGGACAAGGCCGAAGCGGCTGACCGCATCGTTGAACTGGTGGCGCATGAGTTCCCGCAGGCCAAGTTGATGGTGCGCTCGTTCGACCGCGAGCATTCGCTGCGGCTGATCCATGCCGGTGTCGATTTCCAGATCCGCGAGACGTTTGAGTCGGCAGTGCTGTTCGGTCAGGCCGCGCTGGTCGAGCTGGGTGCGGATGAGGGCGACGCGATCGAAATTGCCGAGCAGATCCGCCGCCGCGATGCTGAGCGCTTCGAGTTGGAAATTGCCGGCGGTGGTTTGAATGCTGGTGCACGGATGATCTATGGCAACAGCCCGCAGGGCGTACCGACGCCGACGCCGTTCACCGCGCCGAAGCGGGAGAGCAAGACGCTGAACCCGCAGGATGTGCCGGAAGAGGAAGAATAAAGCCCGGTCGTGCCGGCCGCTGGCCGGCAACCTCAGCGCACCATCCGTCGGTAGTGCCGGCCGCTGGCCGGCAAATACGGAAACGTTCCGACGTCATGAGGT
>NZ_JCAFWP010000062.1:0-11863 GCF_059295135.1 Stenotrophomonas sp. INTA L402-1 | reverse complement strand
AGATGTGTATAAGAGACAGACCTCATGGCCTCCGATGGGGCCGCTTGCCGGCCAGCGGCCGGCACTACCACCGCCCGGCGGCTATGCGTTGAAACATCCCCTTGCGATAATGACGCGCTGAACACCCCTGTTGCCGCATCCTTGCCGGGATCGCGGCTTTTCTTATCCCGCGGGAGCTGCGATGGCTGAAGCTGTACGCCACGACAAGACTGCGCGCCAACTGCGGATGCTGTCCGACGCACTGGACAGCGGTCGGCTGGGCCCGGTGCGCCGCCTGGTCAACACCCTGGCCCCGGCCGAGATCGGCAACCTGCTCGAATCGCTGCCGCCGGGCAAGCGCGAGGTGGTCTGGGGCCTGGTCGATCCGGAAGATGACGGTGAGGTGCTGGTCCACGTCGGCGACGACGTGCGCGAGAGCCTGCTCGCCGACATGGACCCGGACGAGATCATCGCCGCGGTCGAAGACCTGGACATCGACGATCTGGCCGACCTGGTCGAAGATCTGCCGGACACGGTCATCGACGAAGTCCTCAAGTCGATGGACCGCGAGAACCGCGAGCGCCTGGAGCAGGTGCTGTCCTACCCCGAGGACAGCGCCGGCCGTCTGATGAACCCGGACGTGGTGACCGTGCGCGCCGACGTCAACGTTGACGTGGTGCTGCGCTACCTGCGCCTGCGTGGCGAACTGCCCGACCACACCGACCACCTGTTCGTGGTCAGCCGGCGCCATCAATACCTCGGCCGGGTGTCGCTGGCGGCACTGGTGACCCACGAGGACACCACCCCGATCAACCGCCTGATCGACGACGAGCAACCGGCGATCGATGTCGGCGAAAGCGACCAGGAAGTCGCCCGCCAGTTCTCCGATCATGACTGGATCTCCGCGCCGGTGGTGGACGACAACAACATCCTGGTCGGCCGCATCACCATCGATGACGTGGTCGACATCATCCGTGGACAGGCCGAGCACCAGGCGCTGGGCGCCGCCGGCCTGGACGAGGACGAGGATCTGTTCAGCCCGGTCTGGCGCGCCATGCGCCGCCGCCTGATGTGGCTGTCGGTCAATCTGTGCACGGCATTCCTGGCGTCCAGCGTGGTCGGCCACTTCGAGGGCACCATCGACAAGCTGGTGGCGCTGGCGGTGCTGATGCCGATCGTTGCGGGCCTCGGAGGCAACGCCGGCACCCAGGTGCTGGCGCTGATGGTGCGCGGCCTGGCGCTGGGCCAGGTGGGCGCCTCCAACGCGCGCACGCTGCTGTGGAAGGAAGTGCGGGTCGCCTTGTTGAACGGCGTGATGCTGGGCTCGGTACTGGGCCTGATCGTATTGGCCTGGTTCCATTCACCCGGACTGTCGGCGGTGATCGCCATCGCGCTGACCTGCAACCTGCTGTTCGCCGCGTTGGCCGGCGTGCTGGTGCCACTGACCCTGAAACGCTTCGGCTTCGACCCGGCGCTGGCCAGCGGCATCTTCCTGACCGCCGTGACCGACTCGATGGGCTTCTTCACCTTCCTCGGCCTGGCCACCCTGGTGCTGCTGCACTGACCGCATCAAGGATCGGGCCCCGCCAAGCGGGGCTCGGACCCCACTCAACGGGAACACCCATGGCAACAACGATAGAAAACTACTTCCAGCCCGGCTGGCGCGACCAGCAGCACACCTGCCCGGCCTGCGAATGGAGGGGCAGCTCGCGTGCCATGGAGATGGAGCTGGACGAGGACGCCACCGAGTACGACTGCCCGGTCTGCGAGAACCCGCTGCTGGTGGTGCTGCACCCGGATATGGCGCAGGTGCAGGCTGCGGCCGCCGAAGGCAATGCCGAGGCACAGGAGCAGCTGGACATCATCGCCAGCTTCCCGCGCCCGCAGTGACGCGACGCATGATGCCGGGCCGACGCTGGCGGACTACGATGCAGGCGTTCTCGCCGCTTCGGAAAACCCCATGGTCCGTTTGCTGTCGCGCTGGCTGCCATTGCTGGCCCTTCTGATGATGAGCGGTTGCACTTCGCTGCCGGACAGCGCGCGTGGCCGCTTCGAAGCACGTGCGGTGAAGGTGGACGGGCACACGGCTTACTACCAGGTGTTCATTCCCGCGGGCCTGCAGGCCCGCAGCCCTGGTGGGCAGACGCCCGCAACCTCCAACGTCCCGGTCATCCTGTTCCTGCACGGCTCCGGCGAGCGCGGCGCCGATGGCATCAAGCAGACCCACGCCGGGCTGGGGCCTTATCTGCGCGAGCATCCCGACTTCCCTGCCCTGGTGGTGTTTCCGCAGGTACCGGGCCATGAGGAATGGAGCGGCCGCAACAACCGTGCGGCCGCTGCCGCGCTGGACGCGACGATCGCCGAGTTCGGCGCCGACCCGGCACGGCAGTACCTGACCGGCATGTCGATGGGCGGCTACGGCAGCTGGAACATCGCCTTGGATGACCCACGCCGCTTTGCTGCGATCGTCCCCGTGTGCGGTGCCGTGCTGGCACCACGCGCAAAGCGCCCGACCCTGTTCGTCGAGCAGGTCGCCCAGGAAACCGATCCGTATGCCGTGATCGCGCAGCGCCTGCAGCACACGCCGATCTGGATCTTCCACGGCGCGCTGGACGACGTGGTGCCACCGGATGACGACCGCAGGCTGCACAGCGCTTTCCAGAGCGCCGCTGCACGCGACGTGCGCTACACCGAGTACCCGGAAGGCAATCACAATGCCTGGGACGCTACCTACGCCGACCCGGCAATGTGGGCGTGGCTGTTCGCGCAGAAGCGCTGAACCGCAGCTTCTGCTGGGAAACAACTGTTGGTGGATGCCTACCGTTGCTCGGCTTGGGTATTGGTGGGTGCCGACCGTTGGTCGGCACTATCTCTCCGCCTCGGGGTAATCCATTGCTTGGTACCTCCCATCGATCTCCCATCGGCACCAGGCATACGGATACTCTCCCACGCAGCTCGCCAAGTTCGCCCTGACCGGGTTGGCGACGATGTACATCGCATGGCGAAACAGTGATTCTTCAGAACGAATGGCGTGATCGTGATAGCTCGATTGCCAGAATCGTCCTGATTTGCCGAGCATGCGGTTTATCAGCAATGCACTGCTCGATTTGAAGCGCTGCATGACGTAATCCAGCGAGAACGCGCGGAGCTCCACAAGCCAATGGATGTGGTCCGGCATGACTACATAGGCAAGTGAGTACGTCAGGCCTTCAGTATCAAGGCGACGGACCACGTCCATCACCAACTGCGCCGCTGTGGCATCGTCGAAGTAGCGTCGACGCCCCTGGGTGACGGTCGTCAGGATGTAGGATTGCCCGATCCGGGAATGGCGGCCAAGCCTCAGGCGTGCGCGGTTCATGGGTACAAGCGTGTGCCTGCCGACCGCCTTCTTCTATCGGGCAACCCCATCAGTCCAGGTAGGCCCGTAGCTATTCAATGTCTGAGCCCGGCACTTCACGGGACTGATGGTTCTGTGCCGACCAACGGTCGGCACCCACCCAGACAGTTCAGGGTGAATCCCTTTTGTGCCGACCAACGGTCGGCACCCACCAAAGTGGTCAGCCCAGCAGCGTTTCCAGCACGGCCATGCGCACGGCGACGCCGTTGGCGACCTGGCGCAGCACCCACGACTGCGGGCCGTCGGCCACCTCGTCGGTCACTTCCACGCCGCGGTTGATCGGGCCTGGATGCAGCACCGCGGCATCCTTGCCGGCGCGGGCCAGGCGTTCGTTGGTCAGGCCGTACTGCGCGTGGTACTGCTCCAGCGACGGCACCAGGCCTTCTTCCATGCGCTCGCGCTGCAGGCGCAGCATCATCAGCGCGTCGACGCCTTCCAGCATCGCGTCGAAATCATCACCGACCACGCAGCCCTTCAGGGTCTCGTCGTCCGGCAGCAGCGACTGCGGGCCACACACGCGGATCTCGCCCACGCCGAGCGTACGCAGCGCATGCAGGTCGGTGCGGGCCACGCGCGAGTGCTTCACGTCGCCGACGATCACCACTTTCATCTTCGAGAAATCCGGGCCCTTGGCCTGGCGCAGGGTCAGCATGTCCAGCAGGCCCTGGGTCGGGTGCGCGCTGCGCCCGTCACCGGCGTTGATCAGTGCAGTGCCCTCACCCGCTGCCTCGGCCAGTGCGGCCACGGCGCCATCATCGGGGTGGCGCACCACGAAGCCGCGCACGCCCATCGCCTCCAGGTTGCGCAGCGTGTCGCAGGCGGTTTCGCCCTTGCGCGTGGACGAGGTCGATGCATCGAAGTTCAGTACGTCGGCGCCCAAGCGCTGCGCGGCCAGCTGGAACGAGCTGCGGGTGCGTGTGGACGGTTCGAAGAACAGCGTGCACACCGCCGAACCGGCCAGCACGTGGCGCTTGTTGCCGACACGACCGACCGCGGCGTCGCGGATCTGCCCTGCCCGGTCAAGCAGCTGCAGCAGGGTGTCGCGCGGAAGGCCTTCGAGGGTCAGCAGGTGGCGCAGGCGGCCGGAGGCATCGAGTTGCTGGGCGGTCATGGCGGTGTCGGGCAGTCAGGGAATGGGGGTGGCGTCGTCCGGCGACGACAGCCAACGGTCGATGATCACCGCCGCGGCAACGGCATCGAGGGCGGCCGCATCACGGCGGCGCTTGCGCCCTTCGGCGCGCTCGACGGCGAAGCGGCGGGCGGCCTCGACCGAGCTGGAACGCTCGTCGATCATCACCACCGGCAGCTTGAAACGTTCCCGCAGCTGGCGGGCAAAGCCCTGCGCGCGCTTGCGGTTGGGCTGGTCCTGGCCGTCCAGGGTCAGCGGGTCGCCGACCACCAGGCCGTCGGGCTTCCATTCCTTGAGCAGGCGTTCGATCGCGGTCCAGTCCGGGCCGTTGCCATGCACATCGACCACCGCCACCGCGCGCGCATGCGCAGCGAAGGCACTGCCGATGGCCACGCCGATGCGGCGCGAGCCGACATCGAACCCCAGAACGGTGCCATCACGGCGGATTGCCGGGGCAGCAGAATCCGGCGCGGGCGTGATGGGCTCAGACATGGCCGCTGTAGTCGGTCAGCCGGAACAGGTCCACACCGATACGCGAGGCTGCACCCTGCCAGCGCTGCTCCAGCGGCAGCTGGAACACCAGCTCGGCGTCGGCCGGTACGGTCAGCCAGCTGTTCTCGGACAGCTCGCTTTCCAGCTGCCCCGCACCCCAGCCCGCACAGCCCAGCGTGACCACGGCATTGGCCGGGCCTTCGCCACGTGCCATCGCTTCGAGGATGTCGCGCGAGGTGGTCAGGTACAGGCCTTCACCCACGATCAGGCTGGAATCCCATGCGCGTGCGTCGTCATGGATGACGAAGCCACGTTCGGGATGCACCGGGCCACCGTTGAGCACCATGCGCGCCTGGAGGTCGCCATCACCGGTGGTGATGTCCATCTGAGCCAGCACTTCGCCCAGCGTGTATTCGGAAGGCTGGTTGACCAGCACACCCATCGCACCGTTCTCGTCGTGCTGGCAGATCAGCGCAACGCTGCGGGCGAATGTCGCGTCGAGCAGCGACGGCAGCGCGACGAGCAGGTGATCGGCAAGGGAAGTCGGCGTTACAGGCATGCCCCCATTCTACCTGCTGGGGGCGGGATGGTCGCGCGATGGCGCCGAACCGCGATGGGCTAGGATGGTGCTTTGCCATGGAAGGTCGTCGATGCAGTCTTCATCGCCCCTGACCCTGCCGGCACGCAGCGCCATCGTCCTGATCGCGCTGCTGCAGGGCCTGATGCTGTATGCCGCGCAGGAGCTGTCCGATGCGTGGCCGTTCCGCGATATCGGCTGGCGCTACTGCTGGTATGCCTGGGTGCTGGCCATTCCCAGCGCGGTGGCGCTGAGCCTGGTCAAGCTGGGCCAGCGCCGCCTGTGGCTGCAGGCCGCGCTCGGCTCGGCGGTGGTGCTGGCGCTGGCCGCCTGGATCGGCTGGAACCTCAACGGCGAGACCGCGCTGGATTCGGGCGCGCTGCAGTTCCCGCTGACCCTGGGCATGGCCGTAGCAGTGTTCGTGGCCCTGCCCTGGTGGCAGTTCCAGCTGCAGCACGGGCATTGGCGCGCCAGCTATCCGGAGCTGTTCGAGCGCGCCTGGCAGAACGGCCTGACCCTGGCCCTGGCGGCGCTGTTCACCGGGCTGACCTGGCTGCTGTTGTGGCTGTGGGCGGCGCTGTTCCAGCTGCTCGACGTGACCATCTTCCGCGACCTGTTCCGGCAGGACGCGTTCATCGCGCTGGCCACCGGCAGCCTGGCCGGGTTCGGCGTGCTGATCGGGCGCACCCAGCACCGCGCGATCCAGATCACCCGCCAGGTGCTGTTCGCGATCTGCCGCGGGCTGCTGCCGCTGCTCTCGTTCATCGCCGTGCTGTTCGTGCTGAGCCTGCCGCTGACCGGGCTGGAGCCGCTGTGGAAGACCCGCTCGGCCGCCAGCCTGCTGCTGGTGCTGTCGCTGCTGCTGGTGTCATTCACCAATGCGGTCTACCAGCAAGGCGACGACACCGCGCCCTACCCCGTCGTGCTGCGCCGGCTGGTCGAGGCCAGCCTGCTGGCGCTGCCGGTCTATGCGGTGCTGGCGCTGTATGCACTGGGCCTGCGCGTGGTGCAGTACGGCTGGACCCTGGACCGCTTCTGGGCGGTGCTGATCGCGTTGGCCGTGGCCGGCTATGCACTGGGCTACGCGCTGGCGGTAGTGCGCCGGCAGGGCCGCTGGCTGCAGACGCTGGAGCCGGTCAACCGCTGGATGTGTTGGGCGGTGCTGGCACTGGCCTTGCTGGGCAACTCGCCGCTGCTGGACCCGGTGCGGCTGACCCTGTCCAGCCAGTTGGCGCGCCTGCGTGCGGACCCGCCGGCAATCACCAGCAGTGACGTCAACGTGCTGCGCTTCGATCTTGGGCGCCGTGGCGTGCAGGCGCTGCGCGAGCTGCAGCGTGATCCGGCCATCACCGCCGATGCCAACGCGCCACAGGTGATCGTTGCCGCGCTGGCACGTACCTCGCGCTGGGACGATGGACAGCGCCTGGACAAGGGTCTGCAGGACGTCGCCGCCCTGCAGCGCGCGCTGAAGCTGGCCAAGGGATCCAGCTCGCCACCGGACGATTGGTGGCAGGCACTGGCCACCCGCGCGATCAATGGCGAATCCTGCGCCCAGAGCGAGCGCGACTGCCTGATCGTGCATCGCGACCTGGATGGCGACGGCAGCACCGAGGTGCTGCTGTGCGAGCTGTACACCCACCGTGGGCCGGACTGCGTGCTGTACGCACGTGGCGGGGATGCCCAGTGGCGCCGGGCCGGTTCGCTGTTCGGCACCGTCAGCGGCCAGGCCGAGGCGATCAACCAGGCCCTGCGTGACGGCAAACTCACGCTTGTGCCACCGCGCTGGCCGATGCTGTCCATCGGCGGGCGCCCCGCGGTGGCCATCGATCCCGAACCCGAATCCAACGAGTCTTCTCCATGAGCGGTTACTGCCTCATCGCCCCGGGCCATCCGGTGCACGACTACTACCACGCCAACGAATACGGCTTCCCGCAGCGTGACGAGCGCGAGCTGTTCGAGCGGCTGGTGCTGGAGATCAACCAGGCCGGGCTGAGCTGGGAGACCATCCTGAAGAAGCGCGAGGGCTTCCGCGCGGCCTATGACGGCTTCGATGTGGATCGGGTTGCAGCCTACGCCGAGCAGGACATCGAACGGCTGCTGTCGGACGCGGGCATCATCCGCAACCGGCTGAAGGTGCTGGCGGCGATCCACAACGCACAGGTGATCCAGCAGCTGCGGGCCAGCCACGGCAGCTTCGCGGCGTGGCTGGACGCGCACCATCCGCGCAGCAAGGCCGACTGGGTGAAGCTGTTCAAGAAGACGTTCCGCTTCACCGGCGGCGAGATCACCGGCGAATTCCTGATGAGCCTGGGCTACCTGCCCGGTGCGCACGCCGAGGACTGCCCCGTGCATGCGCGGCTGCTGACGCTGTCGCCGCCATGGCTGCAGGCCTCCCGGTAGTGCCGGCCGCTGGCCGGCAGCCTCGGAATGCTGCAGGTGTTGCCGACCAGCGGCCGGCACTACCGTCGAATCGTCACACGCCCATGTAACGGCCCGGGCGGTGGTTGAACATCAGCACCAGGCTGAGCACCACCGCGCCGATCGCCGAGTACAGCACCTTCGACGGCGACAACACGAAGAACGCGGCCACCATCAGGCAGGCGTCGTAGGACATCTGCACCTTGCCCGCGCTCCAGCCGCGGGTGCGCTGCAGGTACACCGCCAGGATGCCGATACCACCGAGGCTGGCACGGTGCCGGATGAAGAACAGGATGCCCAGGCCGGACAACGCACCACCGACGATCGCCGAATACAGCGGGTTGATGTGCGAGAAAACGATCCAGCGCGGCAGCAGGTCGGTCAGCACGCCACAGGCGGTGACCGCGGCGAAGGTCTTCAGGGTGAATTCCCAGCCCATGCGCCGCAGTGCCACCCAGTAGAACGGCAGATTGACCAGCACGAACACCAGGCCGAAGTTCCAGCCCATCGAGTAGTGCAGCAGGAAGGCCATGCCAGCCATGCCGCCGATCATCAGCCCACCCTTGGCGAAGATGGCCAGGCCCAGCGAGGCCACCATCGTGGCCAGCACCATGCCCTGCACGTCCTCGGCGATCGAGTGGCGCAGCGCTTTTTCGTCGGCGGTGGTGCCGGCACTGTCGGGCGGCGGGGTCAGCGGACCGGCGGTGACCAGGTGGCCGTCAGCGTCGTCGCACGGCGCGGGGCCATGGGCGGGAAGGGACATACGGGTGGGGGAACAGCAGGTGGGGAGCGATATTAGACACGATCTGCATGACAGTTGCAGATGAAATCGTTCAGCTGCGCTCGCCCATTCAGGTTATTCCGGAGGCGTCACCGGCAGCACGGCCAGCATGTCCTCGCCATCATCGTCCATGCCTGTCTCGACGAAACCGAAGCTGCCATAGAAGGCGCCCGCCACCGGATTGCGCGGGTTGTAGCAGATCTCGATCTCGGCCAGGCCGGGCGTGTCCCGGATCTGCGCCAGCGCCACTTCCAGCGCGCGCCGCCCGATGCCACGCCCCTGCCAGCGCTGATCGACCATGAAGCGCCAGATCGAGATGCGCTGCGGCGTCTCCGGCACCCACATGAAGAACCCGACCAGCTCG
The DNA here is from genome assembly GCF_059295135.1 of Stenotrophomonas sp. INTA L402-1. Taxonomy (NCBI): domain Bacteria; kingdom Pseudomonadati; phylum Pseudomonadota; class Gammaproteobacteria; order Lysobacterales; family Lysobacteraceae; genus Stenotrophomonas; species Stenotrophomonas sp. INTA L402-1. Next base: position 2,726 of record NZ_JCAFWP010000062.1, on the reverse strand, counting down.
CCATCGGCCTGGATGGCGCGGGTCTGGTAGCCGGGATGGAATGCTGCCTGCACCAGCGACCAGGTATTGCCGGCCACGAAGTCCTGCTGCGCCTCGCTGACGTCGAGATCGCACACGGCTTCGTAGTTGTCGACGGTGATCGCGTCCAGCGTGACCTGCATGAGGGCGTCCTGCCTCGGGATGAACGCCCAGTCTGCCTGACCCCGGAGGCTGTGTAGCCTGACCCCCACACGACCGTTCAGCGCCGGGTTGCCTGCTCAGCCCTTTCCGGCCAGATGGTGCGCCACCAACGCATTGGCATGGCCGTGGCCCACCCCATGCTCGCTTTTCAGGAAGCTGACCAGTTCCATGTGTTTCAGGCCCTTCTTGCCCGCCAGCAGGCCGAACCAGTGCGTCACCGGTTGCCCGTAGGTCTTCTCGATGGAGGGGAAGTACGAGGCCGGGCCTTTCGGCCTGGTGTCAGCGCTCATGTGGAAGCTCCTAGCATTGGATGTACGGGTACGACGAACCGGGGAGCCGGAAATCGACAGATCCGTTCAATCCGGGAGCCGTATCATCCCGTCATGCCCCGTGAAAACCTCAACGACCTGCAGGCCTTCGTCCACGTTGCCCGCGAGGGCAGTTTCACCAGGGCCGCCGCCCAGCTGGGTGTCTCCCAGTCCGCGCTCAGCCATGCCATGCGCGGCCTGGAAGAGCGCCTCGGCGTGCGCCTGCTGACCCGCACCACCCGCAGCGTGTCCACCACCGAAGCCGGTGCGCGCCTGCTCGAGACCCTCGCCCCGCGCCTGGCCGAGATCGAGGACGAACTGGCCGCACTGGCCGAGTACCGCGAACGCCCGGCCGGCACCATCCGCATCAATGCCACCGGCCATGCCGCCGAATACATCGCCTGGCCGCGGCTGGCGCCATTGCTGCAGCAGTATCCGGACCTGAAGGTGGAACTGGCTGCCGACTACGGGCTGGCCGACATCGTCGCCGAGCGCTACGACATCGGTATCCGCCTCGGCGAACGGCTGGCGCGCGACATGATCGCCGTGCCGGTCAGCCCACCGCTGCGCATGCGCGTGGTCGGTGCGCCCAGCTACTTCCGCCAGCATGTGGTGCCACGGCATCCGCACGACCTAGCCAACCACAACTGCATCACCCTGCGCCTGCCTACGCATGGCGGACTGATGCCGTGGGATTTCGGCCGGGACGGCAACGAACTGAGCGTGCGCGTGACCGGTCAGTGGACCTTCAACACCATGGGCATGACCCGCGCGGCTGCACTGGCCGGCAGCGGGCTGGCCTGGCTGCCGGAAGACCAGGTGCAGCCGATGCTGGACGATGGCCGGCTGCAGTCGGTGCTGGACGATTGGTGCCCGCACTTCGATGGCTACTACGCGTATTACCCGTCACGCCGCCACGTCACCGTGGCGATGCGCACGGTGCTCGATGCGTTGCGCGGGCCGATGGCTGGATGAGCTGAGGAGTGCGGACCAACGGTCCGCACCCACCTGGTGATCAGCCCTTGGCCTGCGCGGCGCGCTGCGCGTTATAGCGCTCACCGACAATCGACACTTCATCCAGCGCCTGCGCGATGCGTTGCAGTTCCTCCGGCGCCAACTGCAGGTCGGCCGCGCCCAGGTTTTCTTCCAGGCGATGGATCTTGGTGGTGCCCGGAATCGGCACGATCCACGGTGCCTGCGCCAGCAGCCAGGCCAGCGCTACCTGCGCCGGCGTCGCGCCACGTGCGGCAGCGATCGTGCTGATGCGGTCAACCAGCGCCTGGTTGGCACGACGCGCCTCCACTTCAAAACGCGGTACGGTGTTGCGGAAGTCGTTGGCGTCGAAGGTGGTATCGGCGTTGATCGCGCCGGTCAGGAAGCCGCGGCCGAGCGGACTGAACGGCACGAAACCAATGCCCAGTTCCTGCAACGTCGGCAACAGTTCGCGCTCCGGCTCACGCCACCACAGCGAGTACTCGCTCTGCACGGCGGCCACCGGCTGCACTGCATGGGCGCGACGCACGGTGGCGGCACTGGCCTCGGACAGGCCGAAGTGGCCGACCTTGCCTTCGGCGATCAGGTCGCGCACGGTACCGGCCACATCCTCGATTGGCACGTTGGGGTCGACGCGGTGCTGGTAGAACAGGTCGATATGGTCGGTGCGCAGGCGCTTGAGGCTGGCCTCGGCCACCGCGCGGATGTTCTCGGGACGGCTGTCCAGCCCGGTATCGACGCGCGCGTCCTTGAAGCCGAACTTGGTGGCGATCACCAGCCTGTCGCGGTACGGCGCCAGCGCCTCGCCGAGCAGGTCTTCGTTGGTGTAGGGGCCATACACTTCGGCGGTGTCGAAGAAGGTCACGCCACGCTCGACGGCGGCCTGCAGCAGGGCGATGCCCTGGCCCCGCTCCACCGGTTGGCCGTAGCCATGGCTCAGGCCCATGCAGCCCAGGCCGAGGGCGGAAACCTTCAGGCCACTGCGGCCGAGTTCACGTGTCTGCATCGTCGTGCTCCAGAGGGGGAGCGCTGACGATACGCCTGCAGAGCCCACGGATTGAATGGGCAGCATTGCAGTTGGTCATGACTGGAATTCATCAATGTGCGGAGCCGCCCGCCCGTAGAGTCGAGATCCTATGTTCGCGGTCAAGCCTGCTGGAAGCAGGCTTGACCCACCTTCAGCATGGCCGGATCGAAGTCCCGGCCGCTTTTGAAGACACCCCAGGCGATCCTGGCCAGCTTTCT
>NZ_JCAFWP010000061.1:0-15182 GCF_059295135.1 Stenotrophomonas sp. INTA L402-1 | reverse complement strand
GGTCGGAGAAATTGAACAGGTCACCAAGGTCGAGCAGTTGCTGTTGGATGGGCACAAAAAATCCGATGCCAGAAGACTGGCATCGGATTCTGATTGGCTCAGCTGCTTAAGTGAACAGCATTACCGCCGAGGCGGGGTTTTTCGATTCACTTGAACAGCGTATCCGGATACTCCGGTTTCTGTTCCCGCGCCAGCAGCGCGCGCAGGCCTTCCTCAGGCGTCTGCTCGCCGTGCAGCACGGCACGCACGCGGTCCGAGATCGGCAGGTCGATGCCATGACGGCGTGCCTGTCGCATCACTTCGTCGGCGGTCTGCACCGACTCGACCACCTGGCCGATTTCGCGCACGGCATCCTGCAGCGTCTGGCCACGGCCCAGGGCCAGGCCCAGGCGGCGATTGCGCGACAGGTCGCCGGTGCAGGTCAGCACCAGATCGCCCAGGCCCGCCAGGCCCATCAGCGTTTCCGGCTTGGCGCCGATCGCCGCGGCCAGGCGCAGCATCTCGTTGAGGCCACGGGTGATCAGGCCGGCACGGGCGTTGAGGCCCAGCTGCATGCCATCGGCCACGCCGGTGGCCACGGCCAGCACGTTCTTCATTGCGCCGCCCAGCTCGGCACCAACCATGTCGTCGCCGGTGTAGGCACGGAACGCCGGGCCATGCATCGCCTCGGCCACCGTCTGCGCGAACTCGGGCACGTCGCCATGCACGGTGATCGCCGTCGGCAGGCCCTGGGTCACTTCCTTGGCGAACGACGGGCCGGTGACGACGGCCAGCGGCACGTCCTCACCCAGCACTTCGCGCGCCACTTCATGCAGGAAGCGGCCCGAACCAGGTTCGAAGCCCTTGGTGGCCCAGGCCACGCCGGCACCGGCCGGACGCAGCGGCGCCAGCGCACGCACGGTTTCACCGAAGGCATGCGACGGGGTGACCACCAGGATCCAGGCGGCGCCCTCCACTGCCGACGCCAGGTCGGTGGTGGCACGCAGGCTGTCCGGCAGCGGGATGCCCGGCAGGTAGCGCGGGTTCTCGTGGCGCTGGTCGATGGCCTCGACCACGGCAGCGTCGCGCCCCCACAGCACGGTCGGGTGACCGTGCCGTGCGAGCAGGCTGGCCAGCGCGGTTCCCCAGGAACCGGCGCCAAGCACGGCGATCTTGTCAGCGGTAGTGCTCATCCGTGACGTCGCGGCAGGAATCAGGCGTTGCCAGCCGGCTCGGAGTCAGCCAGCGACGGTGCGTCGCCCTGCTCCTGGCGCTGGCGCAGGGTTTCTGCGTACAGGCCTTCGAAGTTGATCGGCTGCAGGAAGAACGGCGGGAAGCCGCCGGCCTGGATCAGGTCGCTGATCAGCTGACGCACGTACGGGAACAGGATGTTCGGGCACTGGGTGCCGAGCAGCACGTCGATCGACTGCGGGTCCAGGCCGACCAGGCCGAACACGCCGGCCTGCTTCACTTCGGCCACGTAGGCGGTGCGCTCACCGGCCTGGCAGGTCAGGGTCACGGCCAGCACCACTTCGAAGGCGTTCTCGCCCAGGCGCTGCACCTGCTGGTTCAGGTTGAGCTGCAGTTCCGGCTGCACCTGGTCATTGAAGATGGTCGGAGCGTTCGGCGACTCGAAGGAGACGTCCTTGACGTAGATCTTCTCGACGGTGAAAGCAGGGCCGGTAGCGGCATCGACCGGCGCAGCGGCGCCGTTGGTGATCTCTTCGGACATTTCCAGTAACTCCAGGTGAATGCAATGAAAACGATGGTCGAACTACTGCGATGGGGGCGGGATCAGGCCCATACAAGGCCGGATCCGCCACCTGCGGCAATCAGTTGCGGCCCTTGACCAGCGGCAGCTCGGCCTGCTGCCAGGCGGGAATGCCGCCGTCGAGCACGTAGACCTTTTCGAAGCCGGCCTTCTTCAGCGCCTTGGCGGCGGTTTCCGAGGCGTTGCCGCTGCGGCACACCAGCACCACCGGCGACTGCTTGGCGTTGGCCACCAGCTTGTTGTCCGGGCCGAAGGCACTGGCCTGGGCATTGCGGCTGCCGGCAATGTGGCCCTTCTCGAAGTCACCGCTGGCCGACAGGTCGACCACCACCGTGCCACCCGCGTTGATCAGCTGGGTCAGTTCGGCGGGCTTGATGCCCTTGAAGCCCCGGAACAGGCGGCGGATCTCGGTGACGATGATGGCCACGGTCAGGCCGACCAGGGCCGCGGACAGCATCGGGTTTCGGCCTGCAAAGGCCAGCAACTCTTCGTAATTCACTCAGGTCACGGGTCGATTAAGCGGGCGCCGATTGTCGCACAAGCCGGACGCGGCCCGTCACTGCCCCTTCCACAGGTCCGGCAGGCCGGCGGTCTGCCACCAGCGCTTGGCCTCGGCATCCCAGCGCCAGCGCTCGACCACCACCACGGTGCGTTCGGCCTGGGTGTTCTGGTTGATCACCCCGATTTCGACCCGGCGCTCGACCAGGCCTCCGTCCAGCGAGGCGCTGCTGCGCTCGCGGTAGGACGACACGCGCAGCTGCGCGTAGCGGTTGAGCTCGAACTCGGTGGGCGGCTTTTCCTTGCGCAGCTTGGGGTCCAGATAGCCGATGGCATCGTCCATGCTGCCCCAGCGGATGGTGGCGCCGTAGGCGATCTGGGTCTCTTCCAGCAGCTTGCGCTGCTTGCGGCTCAGGTCGTCTGCCGAAGCCACGGCGCTGGCCAGCAGCAGGGAACACATCAGGAACTGGATGAGGCGGCGCATCGGTGGTTTCCCCAGAACGTCAGCCTGCCATCCTACCCTTTGGCGAAGGCAACGAAGCGACCACTGAACTCGGCGGCGGGCTTGCCATCGGCACCGGGCTGGGTGGCGATGATGCTGATGCGGGCCTTGCGGCGCTGGCGGAAGGTGTTCAGGAAAGCATCCCAGCCAGTGGCCTCGGCCGCTTCGGCATGGGCGTGCAGGTCTTCGTAGACCGGTGCCAGGTAGCGCAGGTTGCTGTCGGCCACGTAGACCTCGGCATCGTGGCCGGCCAGGCGCAGGCGCAGGCTGACCAGCGCCCAGCCGGACAGGGTCAGCACCGAGGCCAGGCTGCCACCGAAGGCGTTGCCCTTGTCGTTGACGTTGGCGGCCAGCGGCGCGGTGATGCGCAGCACGCCATCGGCATAGCCGTCGAGCTGGATCTGCATGGCGCGGACCGCCGGCATGCAGTCAAGCACGTCCTGCAGGGCGGCCAGCGAGGAAGTCAGAGCATCAACGGACATCGGAGCAGGGACCACGACAACGAAGGGCCCGCATAATGCAGGCAATGGCCGACCATACGATACCCACTGGCGCCGCCGGTTCCGAACCGGGCTGGACCTTCATTTCGCTGCGACCGCAGGGCCAGAATTCCGCGCTGCGCCGCGCCGTTGCTGGGCTGGGCGGGCATGTGCTGGCCCTGCCACCCTGGCGCTTGCAGCGCCTGAACGGCACGCCAGTGGTGCACCAGCTGCAACGCGCGCTGAACTGCGATCGGGTGGTGTTCACCAGCCCGGCCGCCGTTACCGCAGCCGCCACCCTGTTGTCACTGGCCGAGGCACAACGCAGCCCGTGGCTGACCGTGGGCGAAGGCACCGCGCGCGCGCTGCGGGCGCAGGGTGTCGCCGAGGTGCATGCGCCTCAACGGATGGACAGCGAGGGCCTGCTGGCGCTGCCGGTACTGGCGGACGTACGCGGCCTGCGCATCGGACTGGTCACCGCCCCCGGCGGACGCGGCCTGATTGCCGCGCAACTGCAGGCGGCCGGCGCCAGCATCGAACGCGCCGATGTCTATCAGCGTCGCCTGCTGCGCCTGTCGCCACGCACGCTGGCTCGATTGGCGCATTCAGCGTATCCGTGGGTGCTGGCGGTCAGCAGTGGTGAGGCGTTGCTGCATTTCTGGCAGCAGCTTCCGCCGGCATTGCAGCAACGCTGCCAGGCACATGCCACCGCCGTGGTGGCCAGCGAACGGCTGGGCGAACAGGCGCACGCATTGGGGCTGCAGCGCGTGGCGCGCGCGGCCGGGCCCACCACCGCGCAGCTGGTGGCGGCTGCACACGCCACGCTCACCGTCCCGGCAGCGAACTGAACAGGGACGTGGGTCACGCTTGCCGCTGTGGTCGGCAACAGTGATGCTGTGCACAACGCGGCCTGCCGGAACCTGACCGGCGACGGTGCCGACAAGGAAGCCCCATGAACGAGACTCCGCCCGTTTCCCCGCCCCGTCGACCCGTGCGCTGGCTGCTGCCGCTGGCCGGGGTGGTCGTGCTTGGCGTGGGCGGCTATGCCGGCTGGTACGTCTGGCAGCAGCAACAAAACGAACAGGAAGCGCAGGCGCAGACCACGGCCGTACAGCTGCAGGGCCTGCAGGCGACGCTGGATGCATTGCGCCGCGACCAGCGCGCAACCAGCCAGCGCCTGCAGGATGCGGCGACCACCAACCGCGTGCTGCGCGACGAGATGCTGGGCCTTTCCCAGCGCAGTGCGCTGCTGGAAGAGAACCTGGCCAAGCTGGCCGACAGCGCCAACCAGGGCCGTCAGGCGGTACAGCGCGATGAGGCCGAACTGCTGCTGACCCAGGCGGCGCAGCGCCTGAACTACGCCGACGACGTGGAAGGCGCACGCCGCCTGTATGCACAGGCCGCCACCGCGCTGGCCGATCTGCCCGACAGCGACGGCCTGAACCTGCGCCAGGCCCTGGTACAGGAACGCGATGCACTGGATGCGCTGGGCACCGGCCCGCGCGTGCAATCGCTGCAGCGGTTGGATGCCCTGGCCAAGGCCCTGCAGGGCCTGCCCTCGCAGGTGACGGGTAGCACCGCGCCCGGCGCCGGCAAGCCCTGGTGGCAGGCCACGCTGGCACCGTTCGTGGACATCACCCCGAGCCGCCAGAATGGCCCGCTGACCGCCGCCGAACGCCGCAATGCCGACGATGCGCTGCAGCTGGAACTGACCCTGGCGCGTGCCGCAATCGAACGTGGCGACCGCACCGGTCGCGATACCGCGTTGGCGCGCGTGGAACACTGGGCACAGCGGCGTTGGCCGGATTCACCGGCCCTGCGCGCGCAACGTGCTGAACTGAAGGCCTTGCGCGAGCTTCCGCTGCAGGCCAGCAACAGCGTTCTTGGCAGCACCCTGCAGCAACTGCGCACCCAGACCGACCGGAGGTAATCCCCCATGAAACCCCTGCAATCCCTGGTCGTGCTGTTGCTGGCCGTGGCCATCGGCGTGGTGGCCGCGCAATGGCTCGGTGCCGATGACCTCAACCGCTTCGGCGAAGTGACCCTGCGCTACGGCGGCTACGACTACCACAGCAACCTGCCCAAGGTGGCACTGCTGTCGGTGATCGCGGTGCTGGTGCTGTGGCTGCTGTGGAGCCTGATCGCTGCACCGTTCCGCGCCTGGGGCCGCTACCGCCGCAAGCAGGGCCGGGTGCGCCTGATCGACGGCCTGCAGGCCTATGAGCACGGCCAGTGGCAGCGTGCCGAAAAGCTGCTGGATGGTGCCGCCAAGGATCCGGAAGTGAGCGCGGTGGCGCTGGCCAATGCCGTGCGCAGTGCGCAGGCACGTGCCGACGGCCCCGCCGGTGAAGCCCTGCTGCAGCGCCTGGGCGAGAGCGATGCCACCCTGCAGGCGCTTCTGCGCGCCGAACAGCTGCTGGCGCGCGATCTGCCGGTGGATGCGATCAACGCGTTGGATGTGGCGACGATCCAGCCGCTGCCGCCGCGCGGCCTGTGGCTGCGTACCGAAGCGCTGGCACAGGCCGGCCGCGCCCACGAGGCGTATGGCCAGCTGGGTGCACTGCGCCAGAGCAAGGTGCTGCCGGCCGACGCCAACAGCGAACTGGAAGCACGCCTGGCCGCACAGGCGCTGCTGGAAGCAGCCGACGTCAACGCGCTGGCCGCGCAGTGGGAAGCCACGCCGAAGGCGCTGCGCCCGACCCCGGACGTGGTGGGTGCGTATGCCAGCCGTGCGGTTGCATTGAACTGGGACGAACCGGCGCTGCTGGCGTTGGAACAGGCACTGGACCAGCGTTGGGATGACGAACTGGTGGCGCTGTATGGCCGCCTGCCGGCCGAGCGCCTGGCCACGCGTCAGGCCAACCTCGCGCGCTGGCGCAACGTGCACGACAGCTCGGCTGCGCTGCGCCTGGCACAGGGCCGCGTCGCCCTGGCCCAGCAGCAGTGGGATGCCGCCGATGCGTTCCTGCACGAGGCCATCGCCGCGGGCGCCGGTGCCCCGGCGTGGGAGGCACTGGGTGAGCTGTTCGCACAGCGTGGCGAGCACGCGCTGGCCGCGCAGTGCCTGGCCAATGCGCTGCGACTGCAGCGTGGCGAGGACAGCGTGGAACTGGTGCGCGGCACCGAAGCGCCGCTGCGTGCCACGGTGGAGGAGCAGCCGGTTACGGTGCAGCCGCCGGTGTATGACGCCAACGAAGAGCGCGACGAATTCGGCAATCCACGGTTGCCGTGATCCCTGCTGAAGCGTGCCGACCAACGGTCGGCACCCACCGGAGCAGAAAAAACGCCGCCCATTGGGCGGCGTTTTCATCTGTGAAATCCGGTAGTCGCCAACCTTGGTTGGCGCGCGGTCGCAACGATCAGCGCTCGACGATCGCCACTACGCCCATGCCGCCGGCGGTGCAGATCGACACCAGCGCGCGGCCACCGCCGCGTTCGGCCAGCTGCTTGGCTGCGGTGGCGATGACGCGTGCGCCAGTCGCCGCGAACGGGTGGCCAGTGGCCAGCGACGAGCCCAGCAAGTTGATCTTGTCCGGGTCGATGCGACCCAGCGGTGCATCCAGGCCCAGGCGATTGCGGCAGTAATCCTCGCTCTCCCACGCACGCAGGGTGCACAGCACCTGCGCGGCAAAAGCTTCGTGGATCTCGTAGATGTCGAAGTCCTGCAGGGTCAGGCCGTTGCGCTTGAGCATCTCCGGCACGGCCACGGTCGGCGCCATCAGCAGGCCTTCGCCATGCACGAAGTCCACCGCCGAGACGTGCGCGTCACGCAGATAGGCCTGCGGCTCATGGCCGTGGGCACGCGCCCACTCTTCGCTGGCCAGCAGCACGGCGGCGGCGCCGTCGGTCAGCGGCGTGGAGTTGGCGGCGGTGAGCGTGCCGCGGCCGGAAACCTTGTCGAACGCCGGCTTCAGCGTGGCCAGCTTCTCCAGCGAAGTATCCGGGCGCAGGATGTTGTCACGCTCGACACCACGGAACGGTGCGATCAGGTCGTTGAAGAAACCGCGCTCATAGGCGGCAGCCAGCTTCTTGTGCGACGACACCGCCCACTCGTCCTGCGAGTCACGCGAGATGTTCCATTCCTTGGCCATGTCCTCGCAGTGGTCACCCATGCTCTTGCCGGTGCGCGGCTCGGCCACGCCCGGGAATTCGGGCTTGAGCTCGGAGAACTTGAAGCCAGCGGTGAGCGCGCGGATCTTGTCGCCGGTGCTCTTGGCACGGTTGGCGGCCAGCAGGCGCGCGCGCAGCTTCTTGCCGTAGACGATCGGCACGTCGGAGGTTGTGTCCGAACCGCCACCGATACCCGATTCGATCTGGCCCAGCGCGATCTTGTTGGCAACCGTGATGATGCTGTCCAGCGAGGTGCCGCAGGCGCGCTGCAGGGTGATGCCCGGGGTCAACGGCGACAGGCCAGAAGAGAGCGTGGCTTCGCGGCCCAGGTTCCAGTCGCTGGAGTGCTTGATCACCGCACCCATCGCCACTTCACCCAGCTGCTGGCCGTGCAGGCCGAAACGTTCGACCAGCGCGCCCAGCGTACGGACCGACATGCCAAGGTTGCCGACATCCGAATACGCGGTGTTCTGGCGGCAGAACGGAATGCGGACGCCACCGAGGATGGCGACGGGACGAGCGTTGGGCATGGAGATACCTGGCATGGATGAGGGTGTCTGCAACATGGCCTGCACGACGGAGCAGGCATAATGGAGCCAAGTGTAGCTGCCGCCCTGTGATGGGCCAACCGTGGAACCATGAGCAAACCCGACCCCGCGATGAATGCCCTTGGCGTGCTGGCCCTGGAACTGGCCGGCGGCGAAATCCCCCGCCAGGCGGTGCTCAGCGCCGAACAGGCCGGTGAACTGGCCGATCGCGTCGGCCGCGACCTGTCCAAGCTGGTGCCGCAGGTGGCCGAGCTGGACCTGGTGTTCGCCGCCGCCCATTTCGACCCGGCCGAAGTACTGCGCCCGGGCTGGCCGATCCATCGCCGCCTGGAAGAACTGCAGATGCGTGCGCCGGGCCGCAACCAGGGCCCGCGCCTGCTGGCCTTCGGTACCGATGCCAACGGTGATGTGCCGCTGCCGTTCCAGGCCGATGCCAGCCTGGTGGGCGGTGGCCTGCGCGTGGTGCCGTTCCTGCTGACCGGCAGCGACGTGGCGACGACCAACGCGGTGGCCGAGGCGTTGGAAGACACGCTGCTGGCCAACGGCATGGCGCATGCCGACACCGCGTTGATGGCGCAGAACACCTTCGGTGCCCGCATCGAGCATGCGCGCTATTTCACCGTGAATGATCTGGCCGCGATGATGTCGATGCAGTACGACAATCAGGGCCTGGCCGCGCTGTGGCCGCTGATCGAGACCGCGATCATGGCCCCGGGCGAGGACGAATGGCTCAACGCCGCGCCCGAGCCGCTGCTGCGCTACACGCACGGCGAGGCACGCATGGCGCTGTTCGATCCGGCCGGCTGGTGCGCGCACTACAACCACGGCAAGAACGACTGCGACCGCCTGAAGGGCATCTACGAGCAGTTCCTGATGCGCCAGCGGCAGATGGCCGCGGTGCTGGAAGCGCACGGCGTGCCGGTGCTGTTCGTGCACTGCGAGGCCGGTCAGGACGCGCGCGAACTGCTGGCGCGCTGACCCGGGTGGCCTGTTGGTAGTGCCGGCCGCTGGCCGGCAACCTCCGGATCTGCGATTGCCGGCCAGCGGCCGGCACTACCGATAAAGAAAAACGCCGGCTTGCGCCGGCGTTTTCTGATGGCTTACTGCGCCTTCTGGATCACTGCGCAGGCCAGGCGCGCACCGGCGTTGCCGGTCGGCTGGGTCTTGTAGTCATCCGCATCGGCGTGGACGATCAGGCCGCGGCCGATGATGTCGAAGTCATCGCCCTTGCCGATGTTGACGTTGCTCGACACCGGGCCGTCGATGGTGGCCACGCCCTTGTCGTCGGCCTTGATGTTGGGCATGTCGCCACCGTGGTGCGGATCGGCGGACACGCTGCCGTGATCCTGCTTGCCCGGGTTGAAGTGGCCACCGGCGCTCATGCCGTCCGGCGCGCTGCAGTCGCCCTTCTCGTGGATGTGGAAGCCGTGCTCGCTGCCCGGCTTCAGGCCGCTGATCTGGCCGGTCACGTGGACCTTGCCGTCAACCACCTTGAAGGTGACGCTGCCCTTGGCCTCGTTGCCCTGGGTCGGTGCCAGCTCGGCGGTGGCCGAGGCGTCGGCAGCCGGTGCAGGTGCTGCGGCCGGTTCGGCGGTGGCGCCGTCGGCCGGCGCGGCCGGCGCGGTTTCAGCCTGCGACGCGGCCGGCTGCTGGTTGCAGGCCGCCAGGCCCAGTGCAGCAATGGCTGCGAACAGCGAAGTGTGGATCAAACGCATGGAATCTCTCCCTGGATGATGCCTGCAGTGATCAGCGGACAACCCGGATCACGCCACAGGCGATGCGGACGCCGGCATTGCCGGCGGGCTGGCTGCGATAGTCGTCGGCGTTGGCATGCACGACCAGTGCACGTCCGGCGATATCGGTGGCGGCGCCTCCGCCAAGGGTAACGCCCTTGAGGTGAATATCGACGTTGGCGCGGCCCTGGGCGTCGGCACGCAGATTGTCCATGTCGCCCAGGTGGTGCTTGCCGGTGCCGGCGCGGCCATGCGCAGCGCCACCGGGATTGAAGTGATTGCCGGCACTGCTGGCATCCACCGCGCTGCAGTCACCGCGCTCATGAATGTGGAAACCGGCCTGCTGCATCGGCTGCAGGCCACCGATCAGCCCGGTGATGTGGATGCCACCTGGCTCCACCATCAGCGCGATGCGGCCACTGACGATGCTGGCCGAGGCCGGCGACAGATTGGCCTCGGCCTGCTTGGCGGCGCTGACCACGGTCGGCGGTGGCGGGATGGGTTCGGCCTTCTTCGGCGCACTGCCACAGGCAGACAGCAGCGCGGCGGCGGACAACGGCAGGATGGCAAAGGACAGACGCATCGAAGACTCCTTGCAGGTGACACTACGGACGGCATCGTCCATGAACGATCAACGGTTCGGCAAGCGGGCGCGAGGATCGCGTGCAGGGACCGTTCAATGGCCCCCGCGACGGCGCCCGGCGCCCAGCTTGCGGGTAAGGGTATTGCGGCCAAGGCCCAGGCGGGCCGCGGCTTCGGCGCGGCGGCCGTGGGTGATCTGCAGCGCGGCCTCCAGCAGGGCATGGTCGACCCGCTCTCGCACCTGCGCGTGCAGCCCTTCCACGCCTTCGGCCAGCTGACGGCGTGCCCATTCGGCCAGCAGCGCCTCCCACTGCCCCGGATCGGCGTTGGTGGTGCTGCTGCGACGACCGCGCGTACGGTTGAGCGCGGTATCGACGTCGGCCACGCCAATGGTGTCAGCGGCGGCCAGCGCCGCCATCCGCCAGCACACGTTTTCCAGTTCGCGCACGTTGCCCGGCCAGTCGTGTTCGCGCAGCGCCTGCAGTGCGGCAGCGGTCAGGCGCTTCGGCGGCGTATCCAGCTTGCGTGCGGCGGCGGCCAGGAAGGTGCTGGCCAGTTGCGCGATGTCCTCGCGACGCTCGCGCAGCGGTGGCAGCTGCAGGCGCACCACGTCCAGGCGATGCAGCAGATCGGCACGGAACTTCCCCTGTGCGACCAGGCCTTCCAGATCCTGGTGGGTGGCGGCAATCACCCGCACGTCGACGCGGATCAACTCGCGACCACCGACGCGGAAGAACTCGCCCTGTGCCAGCACGCGCAACAGACGGGTCTGCAGCGGCAACGGCATGTCGCCGATCTCATCCAGGAACAGGGTGCCGCCGTTGGCCTGCTCGAAGCGACCGATATGGCGGCGCTGGGCACCGGTGAAGGCGCCGGCTTCGTGGCCGAACAACTCGCTTTCCAGCAGCTCGGACGGGATTGCAGCAGTATTGAGCGCGACGAACGGCCCCTGCGCGCGCGGCGATTCGCGATGAAGCGCATTGGCCACCAGCTCCTTGCCGGTGCCGGTTTCGCCGGTGATCAGCACCGCCAGCGGCGCCTGCGCCAGGCGGCCGATGGCACGGAACAGCGCACGCATCGGCGGGGTATCGCCCACCAGTTGCGGCGGCTGGTCGCCATGCGCTTCCGCCGCAGGTGTGGGCGCCGCCAGTGCCGGTGCAACGGCCGGCAGCACACGCTGCGCCAGCGCCACGGCGTCGTCCAGATCGAACGGCTTGGACAGGAATTCATGCGCGCCACCGCGGAACGCACCGGCCGTGCTGGCCACGTCGGTGTAGGCCGACATCACCACCACCGGCAGCTGCGGCAGCGCGGCCTTGAGCTTGTCCAACAGCACCAGGCCATCGTCACCCGGCATGCGCACATCGGTGAACAGCAACGCCGGCGGCGGGCCTTCGCTCAACGCCTGCAGTGCGGGGGCGGCGCTGTCGAAATCGACGACCTGGTAGCCCGCCTCGCGCAGCGCGGTGCACAGCACGAAACGCACGGCCCGATCGTCATCGACCACCCAGATGCGCTGCGGGGACGAAAAAGACTCAGACATCGCGCGGGGCCTCCTCGGCCGGGGCGGCGCCGTTGCCGATCGGCAGCAGCAGGGTGAACACGGTATGGCCCGGGCGCGAGCGGTAGGTCAGCGTACCGCGATGCTCGCGCGCGACCTGCTGGGCCAGCGCCAGGCCCAAGCCAGTGCCTTCGGCTCGGCCACTGACCAGGGGCAGGAACAGGTGCTCGGCCAGTTCCTCGGGCACGCCACGGCCGTCGTCGGCGATCTCCAGGCGCAGCGCCAGCGTGTGCAGCTGCTCGGCGATGCGCACGCCATGCTCCACGCGGGTGCGCAGGGTGATGTTGCCGGCACCGGCCTGGATCGCGTTGCGCACCAGGTTCCACACTGCCTGGGTGAGGCGGTCGGCGTCGCCATGGAATTCGGGAATGCTGGGGTCGTAGTCGCGCTGCAGGCGTACCGCCCAACCGGCCTCGTTCTCGGCCAGGCGCAGCACGCGTTCCAGCGCGGCGTGGATGTTCAGCTCGGCATGCGGTGCGGCCGGGGCCGGCGACAGCAGCTGGTCGAGCAGGCCGTTGAGGCGTTCGATCTCCGAGCCGATCAGCTCGATCAGCTCGCGTTCGCTGGCATCGCGTTGGGCCGCGCGGCGGGCCAGCAGCTGGGCCGCGCCCTTCAACCCGGCCAGTGGGTTGCGCAGCTCGTGGGCCAGTCCCTTCAGCGCCGCACTGAGCGCGCTGGGCAGGGCCTGGGTCGGGTCGAGCCCGGGGAATTCATCGACCGGATGCGCCTCCAGCAGCCAGCCGCCATCGTCGCGGCGGCTCATCCAGCCCTCGGCGAAGCGCGGCGCCTCGCCGGGCACCGCCAGCGCCAACCGGTTCAGGCGCAGGCTGTCGCGCTCATCGCGGGCCAGGAAATGGGCCAGTGCCTCGCCCTGCACTTCCAGTGCGGCCAGCGGCCGCCCCAGCAGGCGCCGGACGCTGACGCCCAGCCAGCGGGCGAAGGCCGGGTTGCAGCCGGCAATGCAGCCATCGGCCCCGGCCCAGGCCAACGGCGTGCCCAGGGCATCGAGGGACGGCGGGGGTGCGGGGTCGGACATTGCACCAATGTAGTGCAAAACGCGGGTCCGGGGTCGGATCCCTTTCCGTCAGGAAAGGGCCCTGACCACTGCCGCAGGGCGAGCAAGCTCGCCCACTACCGGATACGTGAGCGGGTCACAGTTTCATATTGAGGCCGACGAACACGCTACGGCCAGGGGCCGGCGAAAACATCGGGCGAGCGCTGTCCCAGAAGAAGCTGTCGTACCAGGCGTAGGCGTACTGGCGTCCGGTAACGTTCTTCAGCTGCAGGTCCACGCTCCAGCGTGGGTTGATCTGGTAGGCCGCGCTGAGGTCGAGCACGGCAAAGCCACCGAACTTTCCGGCCACATTGCGCTCTTCCAAGTAGTAATCGCCCTGCGCGCGTGCCTGCAGGCCGAGGCGAAGCGCGTCGCTGGCGCGGTAATCCGCCCCCAGGTTGCTGATGTATCGCGGGGTGGCGGCCACTTCGCGGCCCTGCAGGGAAATGCTGGCGTCGCGGTCGTCGCGGGTGATCTTCGCTTCCTGGTAGGCGTGCGACGCCCATACCGTCCAGTCGTCGCCCAGCTGCAGGCTCAACTGCGCATCCACGCCGCGTCGGCGGGTCTTGCCCAAGGTGACCGTGGTACCGGTGGCCGGCATGTTGGACACCTCGTTTTCCGCATCCTGCTGCCATACCGCCAGACGTGCCTGGCTGCCCGCGAACGGCTGGAACTTCAGGCCCAGCTCCATGCCGGTGTTGGTGGACGGATGCATCGGCGCCTGGCCCGGGGCGAGGTAAGCCGGCGCGGTGGATCCAGTGAGCACCTGGAAAGTGCGGCCCCAGTTTGCGTAGACGTGGGTGTTCTCGCCCAGGCTGTGGATGACGCTCAGTTTGGGCTGGCCGATGCTGCCGTAATCCTGCAGCCGAGCGCTGAGGCCGTTCATCAGGTGGGTACGGCCACTGAAGCGGTCCACACGGTAGGCCGGCACGATCTTCCACGCCTCGACGGGCTGGTAGATGGCCTGCACGTAGGCGCCCCAATTGTCGAAGCTGTGGCGGTCGTTGTTCTGCACCCGTGCCGGGGCACGGCTGAAGTCGGTGGGTTCGGCGTAGGCGTAGCGATCGCGGAGGTAGCTGTTGTCCTGCTGCTCGTAGTTCAAGCCGCCCTCGACGGTAAGCGCGGGGCTGGCCTGCCAGGTGAGCGTGCTGAGCAGGCCGGTCTGCCGCTCATCCCACACGCGGCGCTGGCGCGGCAGGTTGCCGGTGGGCAGGTCGCTGAAGGTCACGCGGCGGTCGTCTTCGTAGCGGTTGTAATAGAGCCGCGTGCCGAAGGTGAGCCTCTCGGACAGTTTCATATCCAGGTGCGCGGCAATCTGGCGCATGTCGCGGTCATCGCCATCGTTGCCGTTGCGCAGGTCGCTGCCGCGGCGATGCGTGCGCAGTTCGTCGGCGGTCATGAAGCCGGGTTCTTCGGCTTCGTGGTGGTATGCACGCGCGGTCAGGCCCACGCGCAGGCCCTCGTCCAGCGAGCCGTAGAACCACTTGCCGCCCAGCGAATATTTCTTCGAGGTGTCGTGGTCGCGGTAGCCATCGCTGGCCTGGGTGCCGACGAAATAGTTCTGTGCGACGCCATTGGCTTCACGGCCTACCGCCAGCTGCGCATCACGGGTGTTGTAGCTGCCGTAGGCCAGCCGCGCATCGGTATAGCTGCCGCCCTGGCGCGTGCCGAAGTTCACGTTGCCGCCGATGTTGTGCAAGCCATAGCGCGGATCGTTGGTACCGCGCACTACTTCGATGTAGCTGATTTCCAGCGGGAACAGCATGTCGATGAAGCGCTGGTTGCCGCTGTTGACGTTGCTGGGGATGCCATCGATCAGCGTCTTGATGGCATTGAGGTAGCCCTCACCGTTGAAGGCGCGGAAGCTGACCTTGCCCGATTCGGCACCCTGCCGGGTTTCGGTGAGCTGGATGCCGGGCATCTGCCCGAGCAGTTCCCAGCTGTGCGAGACGTTTCGGTCTTCGATCTGGTCCGCGCCCAGCACGTCCACCGAGGTCAGCACCTGGTGCGCGCTCAGCTGGCCCTCCCCGTGCTGGTGTACCTGCACCCTGCCGAGGGTGAGTGCGGCGTCGGCCGATTGTGCGAGTGCTTCAGGGGCGAACGGAGCCGCCGCGAGGGCGGCCACCAGCGTGGAGGTTTTCATGGGAGTGGACGGGCGCAGATGAAATGTAATCATATAACATTTCATGCGTCTGCCATGTGGAGTCGAGCCATGCTCGACTGCTCCTGGCAAACAGCAGTCGAGATCCTATGTTCGCGGTCAAGCCTGCTGGAAGCAGGCTTGACCCACCTTCAGCATGGCCGGATCGAAGTCCCGGCCGCTTTTGAAGACACCCCAGGCGATCCTGGCCAGCTTTCTGGCCAG